>CAZWRQ010000107.1:0-15459 GCA_964636395.1 uncultured Holophagales bacterium | reverse complement strand
GTCCAGAACGTCAAGGCCCCGCCCGGGAGCGGGGTCCCGCCCCAGCGAACGACGAGCGTCGTCCGCTCCTCGGAGGCGAGAGGCGGCGCGAGCGGGATCGTGAGGACGTCTCCGGCCGCGCTGAAGCCGGCGACGGGGGCGCCGTCGCGCTCGATGCCGCGCACGCTCATCGCGTCGTCGAGGTCGAGCCGCACCTCGGAGACGCCGGGCCGGAGCGCGGCGAGCCGGATCACGGCGCTCCCCTCGAGGGCGACGACGGCGGGGTCGAGCTGGAATCGCAGGTCGTACGTGAGGACGTCGTAGCCCCTCTCCTCGCCTTCCGGAGAGAGCGCCGCCCGGCCGCTCCCGGCCCGGGCCGCCTCCGAGACGAGGGCGCGGGCGCGCTTTGCTCGGCCCTCCGGGTGACCGGCGTGGAGCGGGCGTTCCCGCGCGGCCCGGTCGGACCGCGCGGTCACGGCGGCGCCCCCGAGGACGAGCGCGACGACGAGCGGGAGCGGGAGGAGACGACTCATCTTTCTCACCCTCAGAGCGACGGAGCGAGCTCCTCGGCCCGGGCGATCCTCTCGCCGAGCCCGAGCCCGTCGCGCCAGGTCCCCGTGACGACGAGGCGCGGCCGCTCGCGTCCGGCGTTGAGGTCGTCGAGGTCCGCGTCCAGCAGGCGAAGCGTCTCGTGGTGTCCGACGGGGAGCCGCGGGAGCGCCGTCGGCCACTTCAGCGCCCGTCCGTGGAGCCGCGGCCCGAGGCGAGGATGGAGCCTTCGGACCTCGACCTCGGCGAGGCGGAGCAGGTCGGTCTCGCTGAGTTCGAGAGCCGACGGGTCGAGCGCCCCTCCGAAGAACGACGTCGTCAGCGCGACCCCGGCCGGGACGCGGGAGGGGAAGAGGGAGGAGAGGTAGAGCACCCCGAGCGAACGGAGCCCCTCTCCGCGGGGAGCGAGGAGGCCGAACCCTTGGGGGGCCGCGTCGGGAGAGTCGGCCCGGAACGCCTGGAGGACGACCGCGAGGCGTGAGTACGGAAGCGCCGCGAGACGGGCGCGCGAGCGCGGAAGGCGCGGTCCGAGCGCTTCCGCGAGGCTGGGTGCGTCGAGCGTCGAGACGAGGGTGTCGGCCGGGTAGACGGTCCCGTCGGCGATCTGGACCTTCCAGACGCCGCCGTTCCCCTCCCCGTCGTACGGTCCTTCGATACCGGCGATCTCGGCGTCCATCTCGATCCTCACCCCCGCGCGGACTCCCCGCTCGGCGAGTCGCTCGGCGAGCGTTCCGAGGCCGCCCCGGAAGCTGATCGTCCTCCGAGGGCCCGGCCTCGGCGCCCTCGCGAGGCCGCGCAGGACGCTGCCGGCCCTGCCCTCGGCCTCCCAGAGCGCCGGGAAGGCGCTCCTCACGGAAAGGGTCCGCGGATCGTCGGCCCACACGCCCGAGACGAGCGGCTCGGCGCCCCAGCGGGCGACGCCGGCGCCGAAGCGCCTCTCGAAGAAGTCGTGGACCGATTCGTCGGTGAGGTCCGCGGGGCGTCGGGCGACGAACGGCTCGGCCACGGCGCGGAGCCGGGCCGCGAGAGGGAGCGCCCCGCCGAGAAGGATCGACGGCCCCGCGGCCACGCGCCGCGTCATGCCGCCGCGGATGATCCAGCGCGGGGCCCTGGGGTCGGCCACCAGGACGTCGCCCGAAAGGCCGAGGTCCTCGACGAGACGGTCGGAAGCGGGCGTCGTCCGGAGCGAGACCGGCCCGGCCTCCAGAACGAGCCCCTCCTCGCGGATCGTCCGGACCGTCCCACCCGGGTTCGGTCCCTCCTCGAGGATCAGGACGTCGTCGCCCGGAGCCGGGCAGCGGTTGCGGAGATAGCCGAGAGCGAGCCCGGTGACACCCCCGCCGAGGATGACGATCCGCCTCAACGAGCTCCCGGCGCGAGGAGCGCCTTGCGGCAGACGTCGGCAAGCGCGTCGACGAACGCGGGGTGGTCGTTCAGCCCGTCCGCGGCGACGTAGTGCGTGATCCCTGCGGCCCTCGCCTCCTCGGCGAAGAGCATCCGGATCTCGTAGAGCGTCTCGACGTGGTCGGAGACGAAGGCGATCGGGCAGACGACGACCTGCTTCACCCCCTCGCGCGCGAGATCGGCGAGGACCTCGCCCGTGGCCGGGCCCAGCCACGCGACCGGGCCGAGCTTCGACTGGTAGCCGAGGCGCGAGCGGAAACGCCGCCCGAGGCGCGCGTCGACGAGCGCGCAGCACTCCTCGATCTGCTTCGGGTACGGGTCCTTCCGCTTCTCCACCGTGGAGACGGGAAGGGAATGGGCCGAGTAGAGGAGGACCGTCGCCGCCGGGTCGGGGTCGGGGAGCAGGGCCGCCGCCGCGAGGATCCGGTCCGCGTGCGCGTCGAGGAACCGCGGCTCGGAGTACCAGGCGTCGGGGGCGTTCACCTTCTCGGGCGCCCAGCCCATCCGCGCGAGCGCGGCCTCGACGCGCGCGAACGAGCCCTTCGTCGTCGTGACGGAGTACTGGGGATAGAGCGGGAGGACGAAGAGGTGCGTCACGCCCGCGGCGCGGAGGGAGGGCAGGACGTCCTCGACGAGCGGGGCGCTGCACGTCATCGCGGAGCGGACGAGAGGAGCCTCGCCGGGCCACGAGGACGCGAGGGCCCTCTCGAGGAGGATCGCCGACTTCTCCGTCCAGCAGCGGATCGGCGACCAGCCGATCTTCTCGTAGGTCCTCGCAGACTCCTTCTCGCGCGTCGTCGCGATCGTCCAGGCGACGGCCTTCCGGAGCGGCGCGAACGGGATGCCGAGGATCTCGGGGTCGGCGAAGAGCCGGTAGAGGAAGCCCTTCAGCTCCTCCCGCTTCGTCGGCCCGCCGAGCTGGACGAGGAGGATCCCGGTCTTCCCGCCGGCCATCAGAGCGTCCGCGAGAAGATCTTCGGCTGGTCCGCCGGGCGCTTCAGGAGGTAGGGGTCGAAGAGCATCGCCACGTTGCGGATGAAGATCCGCCCGAGCGGGGTGACCCGGATCTCGTCCGTCCTCGGCTCGACGAGCCCGTCGGCGACGAACGCGGGGAGCGCGGCGACCTCGCGCGCGAACTTCTCGTCGAACGAGGCGATCCCGAACTGCTCCTCGACCTCGCGCTTCTTGATGACGCAGTGGCAGAGGAGGTTCGTGATGACCGTCCGGCGGAGGTGGTCCTCGGGGGTCAGGCGCCACCCCTTGATCGTCGTGGGACGCCCCTCCGCGCAGGCGGCGTGGTAGGCGGCGTAGTCCTTCGTGTTCTGGAAGTACCCGTCGTCGATCTGCGCGATCGAGGAGACGCCGAGTCCGTAGAGGTCGACCCCCGCGTGCGTCGTGTAGCCCTGGAAGTTCCGCCAGAGCGTCCGCTCGACCTGGGCGCGCGCGATCTCGTCGTGCGGGAGGGCGAAGTGGTCCATCCCGATGTAGACGTAGCCCGCCTCGGCGAACTTCTCGACGCCGGAGACGAAGATCGCGAACTTCTCAGTCCCCTCCGGCAGGTGCGCGGCGAGGACGCGCTGGGGCTTCTTCAGCCACGGCACGTGGGCGTAGGAGTACATCGCGATCCGGTCGGGCCGAAGTGTCAGGACCTGCTCTACGCTTCGCGAGAAGCCGGCGAGCTTCTGGCCCGGGAGGCCGTAGATGAGGTCGAGGTTCAGCGACTCGTAGCCGAGAGCGCGCGCGGCGTCGACGAGCGCCTTCGTCATCTCGAAGGGCTGGACGCGGTTGACGAGCTCCTGGACCTCGGGGTCGAAGTCCTGGACGCCCATCGAGACCCGGTTCCAGCCGTGCCGGCGGAGGACCGCGAGGTGCTCGGGCGTCGTGACGCGCGGGTCGACCTCGACCGAGACCTCGGCCCCGGGCGCCGGGCGGAACGCCTCGAGGAGGTGTCCGGCGAGGGCATCGGCCTGCTTCGGCGTCAGGTAGGTCGGCGTCCCGCCCCCCCAGTGGACCTGGACGACCGGGCGGGAGCGGTCGACTCGGGCCGCGAGGAGGTCGATCTCCCGGTGGAGGTCGGCGAGGTACCCTTCGACCTCCCCCCGCTCCTCTCCCTGCCGGTCGGGCTTCGGCACGACCTTCATGAAGCAGCCGCAGAACCAGCACTGCTCGTCGCAGAAGGGGAGGTGGACGTAGAGGGAGATCGGCCGCCCGGCGGCGTTCGCCCGCTCGCACGCGGCCTCGAACTCGGCGGGGCCGATCGCGTCGGTCCACTCGGGGGCCGTCGGGTAGGAGGTGTAGCGGGGGCCCTGGACGTTGTATCTGTCCAGGAGCTCCGTCGTCATCGGAAGCGTCTCGCCCTGGAGGCGGATCGGGATGGCGGGCACGCGCGGAGATTACACGGACGGGAGGAAGGCGGGCACGGGTGTGCCGCGTCGGGGTGGCCCGGTCGTCCTAGAATCCCTCATCGGCGACGGAGACGCCGGGAAAGGCGCAGCGCCATGACGGAAGAGAGCCGCCCCCCGTTCTCCTGGGCGAACGTCCCGACGTCCGAGCCCGTGCGACCCGGGGCGTCCCGCGGCCTCCTTCGGGCCCTCTGCGATCCCGACCGGCTCGAGACGGCCTTCCAGCCGATCTTCCGCGCACGGACCGGGGAGCTCGAGGGGTGCGAGGCGCTCCTGCGCATCCCCGCCGGCTCCGGGTTCTCGGGCCCTGGGGAGGCGTTCACCGTCGCTCTCGCCGAGGGGCTCGGCGGGGACCTCGAAGCCGCCGCGATCCAGCGCGCCCTCCGGGACGCCGAGCCGTTCGCCGGGGAACGCCTCGTCTTCCTGAACCTCCTCGCCACCTCCCTCGCGGACCCGCGCCTCGGCGCCGGCTGGCTCGTCGAACGGGCGGTCGCGCACGGCCGCGTCCCCGCGCAGCTCATCCTGGAGCTCGGCCAGATCAGCCGGATCGTCGACTTCCCCGCGCTCGCGCGCGCCCTCGAGCCGTACCGGACGGAAGGGTTCCGGATCGCCATCGACGACTTCGGCGCCGGGTACACGAACCTCCGGATGATCACCGACCTCGCCCCCGACTTCGTGAAGCTCGACAGCGTCTTCGTGAAGGACGTCTTCGTCCACGCCCGGAAGCGGATACTCGTCGAGTCGGTCGTCTCCCTCTGCCACCGGATCAACTGCGGCGTGATCGCCGAGGGGATCGAGACGGCGGACGACCTCGAGACGTGCCTCGGGGCCGGGGTCGACCTCCTGCAGGGGTTCCTCCTCGCGCGGCCGGGAGCGCCGGAAGAGGCGTTCGTGGCGGAAGACCTGACGGTCGAGGCCGCGGGCGGACACGGCCGGGGCGAGATCGCCGCCGCCGTCTCGCACGGACCGACGCTCGCGGTCGAGGCGCCGCTCGCGGCCGCGGACGACCTCTTCCGGGCCGAACCCGATCTCGACGTCGTCCCGGTCCTCCAGCGCGGCCGCGCGGTCGGCCTCCTGGCGCGGAACCGCGCGGAGACGTTCCGGTTCGTCTCGTCCGGCTCCGGAGGCGACACCGTCGCCGCCGCGATCGCCGACGCGCCGTGGGACCAGATCGAGGAGGGGACTCCCGTCGAGGAGGTCGCGGCATTCGTCGCCAGGAGGCCGCGCGCGCGACGCTTCGAGCCGATCGTCGTCATCGGGCCGGGACGCGTCTACCGCGGGCTCCTGCGCCTCGACGACCTCCTCGGCCTTTTCGCGAGGCTCTACGTCGAGAACGGGCTGGAGACGCACCCGCTCACCGACCTCCCGGGACGCGGCCGGCTCGAGGCGGAGGTCGACCGCCGCCTGACGCGGGGGGCGCCCTTCGCGCTCGCTCGGCTCAACCTCCTGCGGCTCCGGGCGTTCAACGACCGCTACGGGGTCCGGCGCGGCGACCGTCTCCTCGCGCACGTCGCGGCCGTCCTTCGCACGCTCGCGACGGAGGAGCCGGGCTCGTTCCTCGCCCACTACGGGGCCGACGACTTCGGTTTCCTGCTGCCGCCAGAGACGGTCGTCGAGACGCTTCGCCGGGCGATCCAGGGGATCGCCGCGACGGTGGGCGAGTTCTACGACCCGGAGGACCTTTCGGCCGGAGGGATCGCCGGGCACGACGCGCGGGGAGGAGCGATCCTCGTGGCACCCGCCGCGCTCGTCGCCGGGGTCGCCTACTGGGGGGGCGGCGGGGCACCGACGCTCCGGACGGTCGTGACCGCGGCGGAGGCGGCGCTCCGGGAGGCGCGCCGCGGCGGAGCTCAGCCCGTCGTCCGCACAGTCGGCCCCGCTGCGGCGCCCGCGGCGACGCAGGGGCGAACCGACGAGCCGCCGCGGACGCAGGCGAGCCTGCCGAAGCCGTTCCGCTGACCGGAGGTCAGGCCCCCTCTTCTCGGGCGGCCTCGACGAACGCGGCGACGTTCTCGGGGGGCGTCGGCGGAAGGATCCCGTGCCCGAGGTTCACGACGTGGCCGCCCTCCCCGGCGGCCCTCCTCGCGGCCCGGACGGCGGCCTTCACGTCGTCGGGCGAGCCGAGGAGGACGCCGGGGTCGACGTTCCCCTGGAGCGCCTTTCCGCGGGCGCGGCGGCGCGCTTCGTCGAGCGGGAGCTTCCAGTCGACGGAGATGACGTCCGAGGCCATCTGAGCGTACGAGTCGATGAGGTGCGCCGAGCCGGAGGCGAAGTGGATGACGGGGACCTCGCCCCTCTTCGGGAGCCGGGAGAGGAGACGTTCCGTCGCCGGCCTCGCGAACCGGTCGTAGTCGGCCTTCGAGAGCTCGCCGGCCCACGAGTCGAAGACCTGGACGACGTCGGCCCCGGCCTCGATCTGCGCGGCGAGGTAATCGCCGACGGAGTCCGCGAGCTTGCCGAGGAGCGCCTCGAGGAGCTTCGGCTCCTTCCACATCATCGTCTTCGTGTGCTGGAACGACTTCGAGCCGCCTCCCTCGACCGCGTAGGTCGCGAGGGTCCACGGCGCTCCGCAGAAGCCGATGACGGCCGCGCGGCCCGCGACCTCCTTCTTCAGCTCGCGGAGGATCGCCGGGACGAACCCGGTCCCGACGGTCGGGTCGAAGCCTCGGAGCGCCTCGACCTGCTCCGCCGTCCGGACCGGCTTCGGGAGCTTCGGCCCCCCTTCGTCGAGCTTCACCTCGATCCCCATCGGCGGGAGCGGGATCAGGATGTCGGAGAAGAGGATGACGCCGTCCATCCCGAAGCGCCGGAAGGGCTGCATCGAGACCTCGATCGCCGACGGGACGTCGGCGCAGAGATCGAGGAACGCGAGGCGCTTGCGAACCTCGCGGTACTCGGGGAGGTAGCGGCCGGCCTGGCGCATGAGCCAGACGGGAGGGACGTCCACAGGGCGTCCGAGGGCGGCATCGACGAAGCGCTGGCGGGAGGGGCCGGGAGCCGACATGGCGCGGGAGGTTAGCATCGGCCCCTCGATGGCTACGCCGATCCCCCAGAACACCGCCCGATTCACCCCCGCCGAGGTCGCCCGCGCCACCGGCGGCGTCCTGGTCCGCGACGGCCGTCCCCTCGCCGGGGTCTCCACGGACACTCGCACGCTCGCTCCCGGCGCCCTCTACGTCGCGCTCCGCGGCGAGAGCTTCGACGGACACCGCTTCCTTCCGCAGGCGACCGCCGCAGGCGCGGGCGGCGTCCTGATCTCGACGGCCGGCGATCTGCCGCCGAACGGCGCCGTCGTCCGCGTCCCCGACACGCGCGCCGCCCTCGGCGACCTCGCCCGCTTCCACCGCGACCGCTGGGCCTCGACCGACGGGAGGAAGGTCGTCGCCGTCGGCGGCTCGGCGGGAAAGACGACGACGACCCGCGCCGTCGCCGCGCTCCTCGACGTCCTCCGGCCCGGCGAGGTCCAGTCGACCCCCGGCAACCTGAACAACGACGTCGGCCTCCCGATGACGCTCCTCCTCCTCGACGAGCACCACCACCTCGCCGCCGTCGAGATCGGGACGAGCCACCGCGGGGAGATCGCCCTCCTCGCCCGGGTCGCGAGGCCCGACGCGGCGCTCGTCACGCTGATCGCCCCGGAGCACACGGAGGGGATCGGGACGATCGAGGACGTGGCCGAGGAGGAGGGGGACCTCTTCGCGGCGCTCGGGGCGGACGGCTGCGCGATCGGAAACGGCGACGACCCGCGCGTCGCGGCGCAGATCGCCCGCGCCCCCGGCGAGCGCCGGATCCTCTACGGCTTCGGCGAGGCGTGCGGCCTCCGCGCCCTCTCGCGCGAGAGCCGCGGGCTCGCCGGAAGCCTCCTCCGTGTCGCCGGGGAGGGAGGCGGAGCGGTCGACTACGAGGTCCCCCTCGCCGGGGAGGCGGGGGCGTACGCGGCGCTCGCGGCGCTCGCGGCGGTGCGGGGGCTCCTCGGAGCCGACGCGCCGCCTGAGGCGCTCCGCGAGGCGCTCCTCCGCGTCGCCTCGGTCCGGGACGGGCGTTTCGCGCCGGAGACGCTCGCCGACGGGACCGTCCTCCTCGACGACACCTACAACTCGAACACCGGATCGGCGCTCTCCTCGCTGAAGACGGCGCGCGAGCTGGCCGACGTGCTCGGGCGCAGGCTCGTCCTCGTCCTCGGCGAGATGCGCGAGCTCGGAGAGCTAGCCCCCGCCGAGCACGACGTCGTCGCGGGGGCCGCGGTGGCGGCCAGGCCGGCGGCGCTCGTCGCGGTGAACGGCGAGGCGGTGCGCTTCGCGCGCGCCGCGGAGGCCGCCGGGGTCCCGACGGCGTTCTTCGAGACGGGGGAGGCGGCTGCGCCCCGCGTCGTGGAGACGGTCCGTCCCGGGGACGTCGTCCTCGTGAAGGCCTCGCGCTCCGTCCGGCTCGAGACCGTGGCCGCCGCCCTCCGGGCCGCGCGCTAAGCTGGGCACGGAGGCCGAAGAGATGTCCACGCCGCTCGTCGGGATCGTCATGGGGAGCGCCTCGGACCACGAGACGATGGCGAAGGCGGAAGAGGTCCTCCGCGACTTCGGCGTGCCGTACGAGACCTCGGTCGTCTCCGCGCACCGGATGCCCGAGGAGATGTTCGACTACGCGAAGGGAGCGGCGGCGCGCGGGCTGAAGGTGATCATCGCGGGAGCGGGGGGCGCGGCGCACCTTCCCGGCATGGTCTCGGCGCTGACGACGCTCCCGGTCCTCGGCGTCCCGGTCCAGAGCCGCGCCCTCTCGGGCCTCGACAGCCTCCTCTCGATCGTCCAGATGCCGGGGGGCGTCCCGACCGCGACGTTCGCGATCGGCCCCGCCGGCGCGACGAACGCCGGGCTCTTCGCCGTGAAGGTCCTCGCGCTCTCGGACACGGCGCTCGCCGCGAAGCTCGAAGCGCACCGGGAATCGCTCCGGGAGAAGGCCCGGGCGGGGAACGCGGAGGTCCGGAGCCCGCGGGGCGGGACCGCGCCATGACGACGGTCGGCATCCTCGGCGGCGGGCAGCTCGGCGCGATGCTCGCCTCGTCGCTCCAGGACCTCGGCGCCGACGTCCACGTCTTCGACCCCGACCCGACGGCCCCGGCGCTCCGCCGCGCGGCCCGCGCGGTGAGCGCCCCGTGGCGCGACGCCGCCCGCCTGCAGGAGCTCTTCGACGCCTGCGACGCCGTCACGTACGAGTTCGAGAACGTCGAGACCGAGGGGCTCGCCCGCGTCTCGGGGCTCGAGAAGCTCGCCCCGTCGCTCGACGTCCTCCGGACGACGCAGGACCGGGCGCTCGAGAAGGAGTTCTTCCGCGCCCACGGTCTGCCGCACGTCGCGTTCGCCGCCGGGCGGGACGCGGACGACCTGCGCACGGCGGTGCGGACTTTCGGGCTCCCCGCGATCCTGAAGACCGCGCGCGGCGGCTACGACGGGAAGGGGCAGTGGAAGCTCGCGTCGGAGGACGAGCTGGAGGCGCTCCTCGCCTCGCCGGCCCGCGCCGCGCTCGACGCCGGCGGGTGGGTCCTCGAGGAGCAGATCGAGATCGTCCTGGAGGCGAGCGCCATCGTCGCGCGCGAGCGGAACGGGGACGAGGTCGTCTTTCCCCTCTTCGAGAACGTCCACCGCGACCACATCCTCGACGTCACGCTCGTCCCGGCGCGACTTCCCGACGACCTCACGGCCGAGGCGAAGTCCGTCGCCCTTTCGGCGGCCCGGGCCCTCGGCGTCACCGGCCTCCTGACGACGGAGCTCTTCGTCGGGCGTTCGGCGCGCCACCGCTCCGCCGAAGTCCGCATCTTCACGAACGAGCTCGCTCCGCGCCCCCACAACTCCGGGCACGTCACGCGCAAAGCCTGCACCTGTAGCCAGTTCGACGCCCTCGCGCGGGTCCTCCTCGGTGTCCCTCTCGTCCCGCCGCGTCTCCTCTCGGGCGGCGCCTTCTGCATGGCGAACCTCCTCGGCGAAGTCTGGCAGGCGCAGGGATCGGGGGGGAGCCTCGACCTCTCGTCGTGGGAAGGGAACCCCGACCTCCTCGAGGTCGTCCTCTACGGGAAGCGCGGCGTTGCCACGAAGCGGAAGATGGGGCATCTCGTCGCCCGGGGGGCCGGGGCCGAGGAGGCGATCGCCGCCGCACGGGCCTGCCGGAAGGCGCTTTCGCGAAGAGGACCGCAGGGGTCCTTATAATCGGCGGTTCGGATGTCCGGCACCGGCCTCTCCAACCTCCTCTTCGGCCTCCTCGCCCTCGTCTGCTACGGGGGGGCGACGCTCCTCTACGTCACGTGGCTCCGCCATCCGAAGGTCTCGGCCGGCCGGCTGGCGACGCTCCTCGCCGCGACGGGAGCGGTCTTCAACTTCGTCTTCCTCTACGTCCGCTCCCTCGCCCTGAAGACCGTTCCCTACGGCGACCTCCTCGGGTCGATGGCGCTCTTCGGGCTCTTCCTGGCGGCGATGAGCCTGATCCTGGAGGCGAGGCACCACGACCGCTCCCTCGGAGCGTTCCTGATGCCGGTCTCGCTCTTCTTCCTCCTCCACTCGTTCCTCCTTCCCGGGGGAAGCCTCCCGAAGCAGGAGATGCGAGGTTCGATCTTCGCGTTTCACGTCACGCTCAACATGCTGAGCTATTCGGCGTTCGCCGTGGCGTGCGCCCTCTCGCTCCTCTACCTCGTCCTCGGACGGCGGCTCCGGAGCAAGCGGCACGTCCTGAACGGCCCCGTCTCGCGACTCCCCTCCCTGAGCTACCTGGAGCGGGCCGCGCGGACCTCCATCGGCGTCGGCGTCGTCTCGCTCGCGGCCGGGCTGACGATGGGTTTCCTCTGGGCCTACAAGGTCTGGCACGTCGAGCATCCCGGGTGGCTCCTCGACGCCAAGGTCTGGGGCTCGGTCGTGACGTTCGCTTTCTACCTCTGGGTCTTCGTGAGGGCGCACCGGGGCGCGGCCCCCGGGTCGACGGCGAAGCTCTCTATCGCCGGCTTCGTCCTCGTCCTCCTCTCGTACACCGCCGTGAACCTCTTCTTCTCGAAGGTCCACTCGTTCGCCTGATGCCTCCCGAGATCGTCTTCGTCGGCTGGAGCCACCAGGGCGCGGACCTCGACCTGAGGGCGCGGCTCGCTTTCACTCCGGAGAAGGCCCGGGAGGCGCTCGAGGGGCTCTTCCGCGAGCGGATCCTGACCGAGGGCGCGGTCGTGTCGACCTGCAACCGGGCGGAGGTCTACGGCGTCAGCGAGGCCCCCGACAGCATCGACGCCCTCGCCGGGTTCTTCTCCCGCTTCCACGGCGTCGAGGCGAGCGTCCTGCGCGAGAAGGCGTTCTCGGGGCAGGGCGAGGCGACGGTGCGGCACCTCTTCCGCGTCGCCTCCGGGCTCGACTCGATGGTCCTCGGCGAGGCGCAGATCCTCGGCCAGATCCGCGAGGCGCACCGGCGCGCCGCCGAGGCGGGGACCGCCCGCGCCGTCACGAGCCGGCTCTTCCAGAGCGCGCTCGAGTGCGGTAAGCGGGTGAGGACCGAGACGTCGCTCGGCGCGCGGCCCGTCTCCGTCCCGGGCATCGCCCTTTCCCTCGTCGGCCGGATCTTCGAGTCGGTCTCCGACTGCAAGGTCCTCCTCCTCGGCGCGGGCGAGACCGTGGAGCTGACGGCCCGCCTCCTCGCCGACGACGGCGTGAAGCAGATCACCTTCACGAACCGCTCCCCGGAGAAGGCGAAGGCGCTCGCCGGCTGCTTCCACGGCTGGACGGTGCCGTGGGAGGAGAGGGCGAAGGCGTTCGCGGAGGTCGACATCGTCCTCTCGGCGACGGGGGCGACCGAGCCGGTCGTCACGTTCGACATGCTCAAGCCGGTCCTCGGCCGCGGGCGGCGGCGCGGGCCGCTCCTCATCCTCGACGTCGCCGTCCCGCGGGACGTCGACCCGAGGGTCGAGGAGTTCTCCGACGTCTATCGCTACGACATGGACGCCCTCGGGGAGCTCGCCTGCGACAACGCGAAGGACCGGATGGCCGACGTCCCGCAGGCCGAGCGGATCGTGGAGGAGTCGACGGAGCGCTTCCTCGGCTGGCTCGCCGGGCTCTCCCACGTCGACACGCTGAAGACCTTGCGCGGGCGGCTCGAGAAGGCCCGCCTCGACGAGCTGGAGCGCTATGCCGGGAAGCTCTCGCACCTCTCCGCCGAGGACCGCGCCGTCGTCGAGCGGATGACCGAGACGCTGATCCACAAGATCCTTCACAACCCGACGATCGGCCTGAAGGAGGGGGACGCCTCCGAGCGCCTCACCCGCGCGGCCGTCGTGAGGGCCCTGTTCCGGCTCGACGACGGGGAGTAGGGGCCTGACCACGACACCGAGGAATGCACTGCCACGATACCTGGAGGGCCGGGGGCGGCGGACGGCGCCCCCCGGAGAGCGAAGGGCGTCCCGGTCGCTCCGCCGAAAGCCGAGGAAAGGACGACGATGAGTGACGGACGACCCCTACGGATGGGCACGCGCGCGAGCCTCCTCGCGCGGACGCAGTCGGGGCACGTCGCCGCCGCGCTGACGAAGGCGACGGGGCGGGCGGTCGAGGTGGTCCTCGTGAGGACCGAGGGGGACCAGCTCTCGACCGAGGGACGGATCCCTTCGGCGGGCGACTCCGTCGGCGTCTTCGTCCGCGCGCTCGACGACGCCCTCCGGCGGAACGAGATCGACTTCGCCGTCCACTCCCTCAAGGACGTCCCGACCGAGTACGCCGAGGACCTCCTCCTCGCCGCGGTCCCGGTCCGGGCCGACGTCCGCGACGCGCTCGTCGTCGCCTCGCGGCACGACGCGAGGGACGTCCGCTCTCTTCCGCAGGGAGCGCGGGTCGCGACGGCGAGCCCGCGCCGCGTCGCGCAGCTTCTCCGGCTCCGCCCCGACCTCGAGACCGTCACGATGGCGGGGAACGTCGACACGCGCCTGCGCCGCCTCGAGGAGGGGCGGGCCGACGCGCTGATCCTCGCCTGCGCCGGCCTCGACCGCCTCTCGCTCGGCGAGCGGATCACGCAGCGGGTCCCGCTCGACGAGCTCCTCTCCGCGCCGGCCCAGGGGGCGCTCGGGATCTCCTGCCGGGGAGACGACGCCGACGCCGCGGCCGCGATCTCCCACCTCGACGACCCGGCGACGAACGCCGCCGCGGCCGCGGAACGCAGCCTCCTGAACGCACTCCGGGCGGGCTGCCGGGCCCCGGTCGCCGCGCTCGCGACGCCGGGCGCGGCGGGCGCGCTCGTCCTGCGCGCACGAGTCCTCGCGCTCGACGGCTCCGCGATGGTCGAGGACGAGGCCTCCGGCCCCGCCGCGGACCCGCTCGGCCTCGGTCGTCTCGTCGCGGAGCGGCTCCTCGCCCGCGGCGCGGAGAGACTCGTCACGGAGGCCCGAGCGGCCGGACGATGAGGAGGGTCCTCCTCCTCCGGCCCACGGGCGGCCCCGTCGCGGGGGCCGACCTCCTCGTTACCCACCGGGTCGTGCCGGCTCCGTCGGCGCTTGCGGAGACGGCGGCATACGAGCCCGGAGGGGCGATCCTCGTCGTCTCGTCGCTGAACGCCGTCGGGATCCTGCGCGACGCCCCGGAAGGGAACCTCCTCGCGCGTCCCTTCCGCCTCGTCGTCTCCGCCGGGGCCGGGACCTCGCGGGCCCTCGAGGCGGCCGGCGTCGCGGAGGTCGTCACCCCCGACCCGCCCGGAGCGGTCGGGATCCTCGCGGAGCTCGAGCGGCGCGACGAGCGAGGCCGCCTCCTCTGGCCGCGCGGCTCCGACGCGGACATCGCGCCCCTTTCGGAGCTCGCGTCGCGCGGCTTCGAGGTGACGGCGCCGGTCGTCTACGTCAAGGAGCCGTTCGCCGTGCCCGACGCCGGGATCCTCACGGCGTTCCGCGCGGGGCAGTACGACGCTCTGGCGATCGGGTCGCTCGCCGCGCTCGACGTCTTCCTCGCGGCGCTCGGCGCGTCCGACCCCACGGACCTTCCGCCGGTAAGATTCGGCGTCCTCGGCCCGGAGACGGCACGCCTCCTCGTCGCGCGTGGCTTCCCCGAGCCGTCCGTCCCCGCGAAGCCCCTCCTCATCGACCTGATCGCGCTCCTGAAGGAGGCCTGACCCATGGCGTTCCCCCTCCACCGCTACCGCCGCCTGCGCCTCACGGAGTCGCTCCGGACGATGGTCCGCGAAACGACTCTCGACCCCGCGGACTTCATCGCCCCGATGTTCGTCGTCCCGGGAGAAGGGATCCGCCAGCCGATCCCGTCGATGCCGGGCGTCGACCGCGTCTCGCCCGACCTCGCCGCGAAGGACGCGGCCGAGCTGGCCGCGCGCGGCGTCCTCTCGGTGATCCTCTTCGGTATCCCGGACCACAAGGACGCCGTCGGCTCCTCCTCGGCCGACCGCCTCGGCCCCGTCTGCCGCGCCGTCGAGACGATCAAGGCGGCGAGCCCCGCGACCGTCGTCATGACGGACGTCTGCCTCTGCGAGTACACCGACCACGGGCACTGCGGCGTCATCGTCGACCAGGCCGTCGACAACGACGCGACGCTCCCGATCCTCGCGGCGGAGGCGCTCGCGCACGCGCGGGCGGGGGCCGACGTCGTCGCCCCGAGCGACATGATGGACGGCCGCGTCCGCGCGATCCGCGACGTCCTCGACGCGAGCGGCTTCCGGAACGTCCCGATCCTCTCGTACGCGGCGAAGTACGCGAGCGGCTTCTACGGGCCCTTCCGCGAGGCGGCCGAGTCGACTCCGGCGTTCGGTGACCGGCGCGCCTACCAGATGGACCCGGCGAACGTCCGCGAGGCGGTCAAGGAGATCCTCTCCGACGTCGAGGAGGGGGCCGACATGGTCATGGTCAAGCCGGCCCTCTCGTACCTCGACGTCGTCCGGGCCGCGAAGGAGGTCACGAACGTCCCGCTCGCCACCTACAACGTCTCGGGCGAGTACGCGATGGTGAAGGCCGCCGCCGAGCGCGGCTGGATCGACGGCAAGCGCGTGACGCTCGAGATCCTGACCTCGATGAAGCGCGCGGGCGCGGACCTGATCCTCACGTACCACGCGAAGGAGGCCGCTGAGTGGCTGCAAGGAAGATGAGGCGGAAGGCGGCCGCGCCGCCGCCCGCGCCGAAGAAGAAGGC
>CAZWRQ010000106.1:0-15563 GCA_964636395.1 uncultured Holophagales bacterium | reverse complement strand
GGCGCCGACGAGGAGAAGGCCGAGGGCGGGGAGGACGGCCGCGCGGTGGAAGCGCGAGACGGGGCGCGTCACGCGGTCGCCTCTCCCGGGCCGGGCCGGTCCGTCGCGCTACGGCGAAGGGCCATGGCGGCCAGGCCCGCACAAACGACGAACGCGGCGAGGAAGATCGCGAAGACGCCCCACTGCGAGGCGGTGGCCCGAGCGGCGCCCGCCCCGGCCACGTCGACGTAGATGTCGCGCAGCTGGTGGCGCGTCACGAGCATCAGGAGCATCGCGAGGCCGTAGAGCTCGAGGGCGCGCCGCACGGAGCGCCGGTCGGCGAACGGGTCGCGGACCCGGACGAGGAAGACGAGGAGCCCGAAGCCGGTCGCGATGCCGAGCGTGAACGGCGCCATCGTCGCCGCGCCGCCGCGCATCAGGCCGAGGAGGACGTCTCGCGGGACCGAGACCGTCAGCCAGAGACCGACGACGAGCTGGAGGAGCGTCGCGAGGAGGGCGAGCTTCACCCCCCACGACGCGCGGGCGGCGGCCGCGGCGCGCTCCTCCTCCGCGGGCGGGCGCCGGACGGCGAGCCAGGCGAGGAGGAGCGCGGCGAGCGTCACGCCGGCCAGGACGAAGTGGAGGAAGCGGGGGAGGACCGCCCGGTCGGCGAACGCCGCCCAGGGGCTCGCGAGCGCCGCCGCCCAGCGGCCGGGCTGGACCGAGAGGAGGTGGACGACGACCTGGATCGCCGCGACGGCGAGGAAGAGGAGGGCCGACAGGGCGAGGTGGAGCGCGGCCCCCTGCCCGGCCCGCAGCCGGAACTTCGCGGCGTAGGTCAGGTAGTAGGCCGCCATCAGGAGGAGCAGCAGCCCGAGCCAGGCCGGGGCGAGGATCACGGTGGCCGAGTAGAAGAGGCGGCCATACAGGACCTGGACGAAGAGGAGCGGGGCGATCCCGAACGTGATCGTGAGCGAGATCGCCCAGGTGTTGACCTCGGCGAAGAGGCGGGCGACGGGGCGGCCGAAGGCGCGGTCGCGGTCGAGCGCGGCGAACGTCCCGAGGATCGACGAGCCGAGGACGACGTTCACGCCGACGACGTGCACGGCGAACGTGACGAGCCAGAGGAGGTGGAAGAGCCACTCCGGCCCCGGGATCGGCATCGGGTCGAGCGCCGGGAGCGGAGTCTCAGCGAACACCGGCCACCTCCGCCGCCCGCGGCGCGTTCAGGGAGGCGAGCCATCCGGCGAGCGCCTCGATCTCTTCGTCGGTCCCGACGAACGGCGGCATGAACGGGTAGTCGGGTCTCACGTCCTTCCCGGCGGCACGCGCCTTCCAGTTTGCGCCGTCGTCCCGAAGGGCCGTCAGGAACATCGCGGCGAACTCGGCGTCCATCGCGGAGGCGATCTGGCGGATCCCGAGGTAGCCGTCTCGCGTGTGGCACGAGGAGCACTCCGCGCGGAAGACCGCCTCGCCCGTCGGCACCTCGCGTCCGCCCGCCTCCTTCGTCGCCCAGACGGCCTTCGAGAGGATTCCCTTCTCGTTCAGGGCGTCGATCTCCGAGACGAGGACCCCGTTCGAGAACATCTGCTCCGCGATGACCCAGGGCTTGCGGACCCCTTCGCGGACCCTCTCGTACCCGGCGAGGACGCCCGCAGAGGCGACGAGCGCGAGGAGGGCGACGGGCCAGGACTGGAGCCGCGGCAGGAGCGTCACGAGGAGCGCGAGGAACGCCGCGACGAGGAGGATCCGGAACGAGTGCGTCCGTCCCGTGGCGAGCGGGGCGAGGAGCGGCTTCTCGCCGAGGAAGAGGCGCTGGACCGATTCCGGCAGCGCCCTCTCCCAGACGAACCAGCCGGCGGCGGCGACCGCGAGGCCGAGCGTCCCGACGGCCCCCAGGACGCGCGCGAGGCGGGTACGCGCCGCGCGGTCCCGCTCCCGGAGCGCGGCGAACGCCATCCAGCCCGCGGCGAGCGCGAGGCAGGCGCCGGTGCGGAAGAGGATCCCCGGGAGGTAGGTCGGGTTCAGGAAGCCGTCGCGGAAGGAGGCTGTCGTCGGGAAGGCTCCCGGCGTCAGCATGAAGCCGAGGATCCCCTGGATGACGACGAGCGACAGGAAGGCGGCGAACGCGTAGAGCCAGATCAGGAGGAGGTGGGTCCGCGGCGAGACCTCGTCCCACGTCGCGACCCAGGCGAGCGCGGTGACGACCTCGAGGAGGAAGAAGGCCCACTCCGTCGCCCAGGCCCAGACGAACGTGTGGATGAGCGAGGAGGTCGCGGCGGGGTGGACGACGCCGATCGTGAACCAGATCCCGACGCCGGAGATCGCTCCGAAGACGGTCGAGAGGAGGAGGAGGATCATCGACGAGCGCTTCACGAGGTCGCGCATCGGGCGGTCGCTCCGCCTGACCGCCGCAGTCTCGAGAACGGCGAGGACGAGGCCGCCGCCGACGGCGAAGTGCGAGACGACGACGTGCAGGATCGCGACGACGGCGATCAGGACGCCGCCCCCAATCGCCCACTCCCGGATCGGATAGTCCATCCCGGCTCCTCGCCCGCCTCAGCGGATCGGGCGCCCCTCGTAGCACCCGTCGTAGACGTACTTCGAGAAGTAGCGCTCCGACGGGTCGGTCAGGAGCGTGACGACGCGCCTCCCCTCGCCGAGCCTCTTCGCGAGCCGCTTCGCTCCGACGACGGCGGCTCCTGAGGAGGCGCCGGCCGTGAGGCCCATCCGCCCGAGGGCGTCGACCATCGCGTAGCTCTCGGCGTGGGGGACGGTGAAGATCCCGTCCGCGAGCGAGGCGTCGAATGAGGCGGGGACGAACGCGTTCCCGATCCCCTCGACCATGTGCTCGCCCTTCCCGTCGCCTCCCCCGTAGATCGAGTCGGGGGGCTCGACGCCCCAGCAGGCGATCGACGGGTCCTTCTCTTTCAGAAATCGAGCGATGCCGGTGAACGTCCCGCCCGTGCCGACGCCTGTCGCGAGGCCGTCGACGCGGCCGTCGAGCTGCTCCCAGATCTCCGGCGCGGTCGTCTCGTAGTGGATGCGGACGTTCGCCGAGTTCTCGAACTGGCGCATCGGAACGGCGCCCGGGATCGTCGCGAGGAGCTCGTCGACTTTCGCGAGCGCGCCCGGGATTCCCGAGCCGTGCGGCACGAGGACGACCTCGCCGCCGAGCCCCCGGATCAGGACCATCTTCTCGCGTGCGTACCCCTCGATCATCACGATGACGACGCGGTAGCCGCGCGCGACGCCGACGAGGGCGAGGCCGACGCCGGTGTTCCCGGCGGTCGCCTCGAGGATCGTCCCGCCGGGCTTCAGGAGCCCACGCTCCTCGGCGTCCCGGATCAGGCCGAGAGCCGTCCGGTCCTTCACGCTCATCCCGGGGTTCAGGTATTCGAGCTTGGCAAAGACGTCCGCCTCGCCGGGCTCCTTCAAGGCGCCGAGCCGCACCATCGGGGTCCGCCCGATCAGCTCGACGACGCTCTCCACGACACGCATGCACCGCTCCCGGGGCCCTCCGGGCGCGCTGCGCCCTGGCGAGAGCCCAGCGGTTCTTGTAGGCGGGGAAGAAGGGGAAGTCAAGGAAAGAGGGGTGAACGAAGCGCGGCTGTGGAGGTGCCCCGGTATCGAGCATATGCTAGGATGGTCGGCCGGGCGGCCGCCCCCCCTCCGGGCCGTCACTTCTCGAGAGGTGCTCCAGAGAATGTCCGACGCCAAGAGCCTGCGCATCGCCAGCCGGATCGTCCATGCCGGGCAGCACACCTGCCCGCTCACCGGCGCCGTCGCGACGCCGATCTACCAGACCTCGACGTTCGCGTTCAAGGACACGGACGAAGGTGCCGCCCGCTTCGGCGGCACCGACCCGGGATACAAGTACACCCGCCTCGGGAACCCCACGGTCGCCGCGCTCGAGGAGTGCGTCGCCAACCTGGAAGGGGGCTGCGGGGCGATGGCCGCCTCGACCGGCATGGCGGCCGTCCACACCGTCTATTTCTCGCTCCTCGGCGCCGGGGCGCACGTCGTCGGGACGGACGCCCTCTACGGACCGAGCCGGATGATCCTGGAGAAGGAGTATTCGCGCTTCGGAGTAACGGGCACCTTCGTCGACACGTCGGACGCGACGAACGTCGAGAGGGCGATGCGTCCCGAGACGAAGCTCGTCTACCTCGAGACGCCCGCGAACCCGACGCTGAAGCTCTGTGACATCGCGACCATCGCGAAGATGGCCCACGCGCGGGGCGCGCTCGTCTGCGTCGACAACACCTTCGCCACGCCGCTCCTCCAGCGGCCGTTCGAGCTCGGCGCCGACGTGGTCCTCCACAGCATGACGAAGTTCCTGAACGGCCACAGCGACGTCGTGGCCGGGATCGTCGTCGCGAAGGACCCGGAGCTCTACAGGCGGCTCCGGTCGGTCCACGTCAACGTCGGGCCGACGATGGACCCGCACCAGGCCTGGCTCGTCTTCCGCGGGATCAAGACGCTCGGCCTCCGCCTCGAGAAGGCCCAGGCGAACGCCCTCGAGGTCTCCCGGTTCCTCGAGGCCCACCCGAAGGTCGCCTGGGTCCGCTATCCGTACCTCCCGAGCCACCCGCAGCACGAGCTCGCGAAGCGCCAGATGTCGGGCGGCGGCGCGATCGTCTCGTTCGGCGTGAAGGGCGGCCTCGAGGCCGGCCGGACGCTGATGAACTCCATGAAGCTCGCGACGCTCGCCGTGAGCCTCGGCGGCGTGGAGACGCTCATCGAGCACCCCGCCTCGATGACGCACGCGAGCGTACCGAAGACCGAGCGCGAGAAGGCCGAGATCTCCGACGACCTCGTGCGGATCGCGATCGGCTGCGAGGACGCCGCCGACCTCCGCGACGACCTCGCCCAGGCGCTCGAGAAGGTCTGACGACGGCTCTCCCCGGGGCCTGAAGCACTCCCGGCGCTTCAGGCCCCGTGCTCTTCCAGGAACCCCGTCGTCTCCGCGATCACCCGCTCCGGGTCCTCCCGGTGCGGAAAGTGCCCGAGGCCCGGGAGGAGGACCGTCCGGACCGGCCCCGAGACCGCCGAGGCGATCGCCTCGACCTGGGCCGCGGTGGCGTGCTCGTCCTTCTCTCCCTGGAGGACGAGGAGCGGGCATCGGATCGGCCGGATCGCCTCGACCACCGAGAAGCCGCGGAACGCCGGGTTGCGCCACGTCTCGCTCCAGAAGCGGAAGACCGATTCCGCCTTCTCGCCGTGGTGGCGGGCGAGCCGGACCGGGAGGTCGGTCGTTCGCCAGGAGATGGCCGCCTCCTCCACGCCGGCGACCGTCTCCTCCTCGATGAAGACGTGGCCGGCGACCGCGACGACGGCGGCCGGGACGTCGGGGAACGCCGCGGCGAAGAGGAGCGCGATCGTCGCGCCGTCGCTGTGGCCGAAAAGGACGGGACGTTCGAGGTCGGCCTGCCGGAGCACCTCCGGGAGCGACTGCCCGTACTCGACGTCGAAATAGTCGAGCCCCGGCGTGTCGGGCCACGGATCGGACCGGCCATAGCCGAGGCGGTCGTAGACGAGCCCGTCCCTGCCGGTGGCCGAGCAGAGGCGCTCGGGGAGGTCGCGCCAGAGGGAGATCGCCCCGAGGGCGTCATGGAGGAAGACGATCGGGGCGCGACCGGGGACGGCCTCGGCGGGACGGACGCGAACCGCCTCGAGGCGGCCCTGCGGGAGGCGGAAGGAGAGGGGGCGGCGTCCGGCGGGGACCGAGGGAGGCTTCGACATCGGCCCGATTCTGCGGGGGCGGCAGTGTTTGGAAAAGGAAAGGGGCCCTCTCGCGGCCCGTACGGAGCGCACATGCTGATCTCCCGTCGCACCTTTTCGGCTCGCGAACCTGTAATCTGGAAGGGGAGGGCCTCTTGAGGTTCCGTCGCCTCGTCGCATTCCACGAAGCCGGCCGCACCGTCATCGCCTGGGACGCGGGGCTCCGCCTCCCGAGGATCTCGATCTATCCCGAGGAGCACACGCGCGGCCGAATCCTCGCGGGGAGGGACTTCCCGAACGGCGTCGACGAGGTCGATCGCCGCGACCAGGGGGTCTACCTCCGCCTCCTCGCGTCCGGCCCGATCGCCGTCGTGATGGCCGGAGGGAAGCTCCCGAACGACCCGCACGTCGGGATCGAGATCGACACCCGCCGCATCGCCGTCTTCGCGCACCGCGCGGGCCTCGAGATCGGCTCGGTCTTCCACGAGACGGCCGTGCGCCTCGCCTACCTCTGGGAGCCGGTCGAGGCTCTCGTGAACACGCTTCTTATGCGGGAGACGGTCTCCGGTGCGCTCGCCGCGCGGATCATCCGCGCGACCCACCCAGGGCCCGCGCTCGAGTAGCGCGAGCGGGGAGAGGGCTCGTGCCCTCTCCCCGACTCGCGGGCCTACTTCGAGGCAGGAGTTACGGGCTTCGCGGCTGGCGCGAGCCCGCGCTTGACGAGGAGCGGCTGGACCGACGGCTCGCGACCTCGGAACGCCTTGTAGAGCGTCATCGCGTCATCGGTTCCGCCCTTCTCCAGGACGTTGCGGCGGAACGAGGTCGCCGTCGCGCGGTCGAAGATCCCTTTCTCCTTGAACGCGTCGAAAGCGTCGGAGTCGAGGACCTCGCTCCAGAGGTAGCTGTAGTAGCCGGCGGAGTAGCCGCCGCCCCCGCCGAAGACGTGGCTGAAGTAGGGGCTCCGGTAGCGGGGGAGGATCTCGGGGATGAGCCCGATCTTCGCGAGCGCGGCCTTCTCGAACGCGGTCGCCTCCTCGACCTTCGGCTCGGCGAGCGTGTGCCAGTTCATGTCGAGGTACGAGGCCGCCGTGTACTCGACGGTCGCGAAGCCCTGCCCGTAGAGCCTCGACTTCTCGACCTTCGCGACGAGCGCGGCCGGGATCGGCTCGTTCGTCTTCCAGTGCTTCGCGTAGCCCGCGAGGACCGTCGGCTCGAGCGCCCAGTTCTCCATGATCTGGGACGGAAGCTCGACGAAGTCGCGCGGGACGCCCGCCATCGAGCGGTACGTGACGCGCGAGAGCATGCCGTGGAGCGCGTGGCCGAACTCGTGGAAGAGCGTTTCCACCTCGTCGAGCGAGAGGAGCGCCGGCGCGTCGCCCGCCGGGCGCGTGAAATTCATGACGTTCGTGACGATCGGGCGGACGTCCTTGCCGTCCTGCACCCACTGGCCGCGCAGCCGGCCGCACCAGGCGCCGCCGCGCTTGCCGGCGCGCGGGTGATAGTCCGTCGTGTAGAGCGCGAGGAGCGAGCCGTCGGCGTCCTTCACCTCGTACGTGCTCACCTCGGCGTGGTACTTCGGCACGTCCTTCCGCTCGGTGAACGTGATGCCGTAGAGGCGGTTCGCGACCGAGAAGGCCCCCTCGCGGACGCGATCGAGCGGGAAGTAGGGGCGGAGCTCCTGGTCGTCGAGGTCGAAGCGCGCCTTGCGGACCTTCTCCGCGTAGTAGTGCCAGTCCCACGGCTCGAGCTTCGCGCCCGGCACGTCGGCCTGAAGGGCCTTCTCGAGCTCCCTCGCGTCGGCCTTCGCCACCTCGAGCGCCGGCTTCCAGACCCGGTCCAGCAGCTCGTAGACCCGCGCCGGCGTCTTCGCCATGTTGTCGTCGAGGACGAAATCGGCCCACGTCGCGAAGCCGAGGAGCTTCGCACGCTCGGCGCGGAGCGCCGCCATCTTCGCGAGGAGCGCCTTGTTGTCGGACTCGTCCCCCTTGTCGCAGCGGGTCGAGTAGGCCGTCAGGAGCTGACGGCGGAGCTCGCGGTTCTCGGAGAAGGTCAGGAAGGGCCAGATGGACGGGTACTGGAGCGTGAAGACCCACTTCCCGTCCAGCTTCGCGGCCTTCGCGGCGTCGGCCGCCGCGGCAACGACGCCTGGCGGAAGGCCGGCGAGGTCGGCCTTCTTCTCGATCACGAGCCGGTAGCCGTTCGTCTCCTTCAGGAGGTTGTCGCCGAACCGGATGCCGAGGAGCGAGAGCTCCTGGTTGACCTCGCGGAAACGCTTCCGCGCGTCGGGTGCGAGGTTCGCGCCGCCGCGAACGAAGTCCTTGTAGGTCTCCTCGACGAGCCGCTTCTGCTCCGGCGTCAGGCTCGAGGTCTCCCTCTTCTCCCAGACCGCCTTCACGCGCGCGAAGAGGTTCTCGTTCAGCATCTCGTCGTCGCGGAGGGCCGAAAGGGAAGGGGCGACCTTCTTCGTGATCGCCTGGAGCTCTTCGTTCGTCTCCGCCCCGACGAGCGTGTAGAAGACGTTGCTGACCTTCGAAAGGGCCGAGCCGCCGTTTTCGAGCGCTTCGACGGTGTTCGCGAACGTCGGCGCGGCGGCGTTCGACGCGATCGCCTCGACCTCTCTGCGGCGCTCGGCGATCCCCGCCTCGAAGGCCGGCAGGAAGTGCTCGGAGCGGATCTCGTCGAAGGGCGCCATCCCGAACGGCGTCGCCCACTCCATGAAGAACGGGTTCGTTTCGGTCTTCGGGTCGGCCGGGTGCTCGGCGAGACCCGGCAACGCCATCGCGACGACTGCGAAGGCAACGATGGTAGCTCTCATGCGATTCCTCCCTGAGTCCCGGAAGCCGGGCCGGGCGGCCCCGCTTCGGGCGGACCCTGCATCTTACGCGGTCGCGGGGAAGGGCATCGTCGCGCGAGAGGCTCTCATGCGGCCTCCGGAACGTCCATGTTGATTTCGGAGGTCCACGTCGGTACCGTGACCGGACGGAACCGCGGCGCAGGTCTTCGTCCGTCCGGCGAGGCCCCGTCTCCGCACGTGACAGCTCAGGAGGGAATCATGGGACTTTTCGGATCGATCCTCGCGAAGCTCGGCTTCGGCAAGCCCGAGCCGGCTCCCGCCCCCGGCCCGGCACCGCTCCCGGTGCCGCCCGTCGTGGCCCCGGCACCGGTCCCGGTCGAGCCGCCCGCGCCGGCGCCGATCGCGGTGGTCGACGTCGTCGCCCAGCTCGAGCAGCGCGCCGCGGCGAATCCGCAGAAGCTGAACTGGAAGACCTCGATCGTCGACCTCCTCAAGCTCCTCGACCTCGACAGCAGCTTCGCCGCCCGCAAGGAGCTCGCCGTCGAGCTCGGCTGCCCCGCGGACTTCATGGGCGACTCGGCGAAGATGAACGTCTGGCTGCACAAGACGGTCCTCGCGAAGATCGCCGAGAACGGCGGCAACGTCCCGAAAGAGCTGCTCGACTGAGCACCGGCCGAGAGCCGGAGCAGAGGAGAAGAAGAATGCAGATCACCGACATCCTCGCCCAGATGGGCGGCCTCCAGTCGATGGCGCGGGAGCTCGGCATCAGCGACGCCCAGGCCGCGAAGGGGGCCGAGGCCCTCGCTCCGGCGATTCTCGGCGGCTTCAAGAAGCAGGCGCAGGCGCAGCCGACGGGTCTCGAAGGGCTCGGCGGCCTCCTCGGCCAGCTCGGCGGCGGGGGTCTCCTCGACAACGTCCTCGCGCCGCAGCCGACGAACGTGAACCTCGGCAACGACGTCCTCGGTCAGATCTTCGGCTCCAAGGACGTGAGCCGCGCCGTCGCGCAGAGCGCGTCGGCGAAGTCGGGACTCGACCCGTCGATCCTCAAGAAGATGCTCCCGATGCTCGCGATGCTCGTCACCGGCTTCATGGCGAAGCAAGGAGGCGGGGGAGGCGCGCAGGCCTCGGCGGGCGGCGGCCTCGGCGACCTCCTCGGCGGGCTCATGGGAGGCGGTGCGAACCGCTCCGCCGCGCCGGCCGCCGGAGCCTCGGGCGGTCTCGGCTCGCTCCTCGACCTCGACGGCGACGGGAACGCCCTCGACGACATCCTCGGAATGGCCGGGAAGCTGATGCGCTGAATCCCGTCGGGAGGCCCGCGACACGGGTCTCCCGCGCGACACGACCGGTCGAACGGGCCGGCGCCCCTCTTCGTGCGAACGGGGAGGAACGCGCCGGCCCTTTGTCTGCCGCCTGCGCGCGCGAGAGCGAGACGACGCCCGTGTCGACGGCAGGAAAGAGGTGGTACCCCCAGCGGGATTCGAACCCGCGATCTTCACCTTGAAAGGGTGACGTCCTAGGCCACTAGACGATGGGGGCGACCGGGCTGGAGCGCATTGCGGCGCAGGGCGGAATTTACCATGGGGCGCCGTCCGGGACTTCGACGGGCGGGTTCGCCGTCGTCGGTCGCCGGTGCCTCTATGTGGCGGAGTTGGTGAGCCGTCCGGGATTCGAACCCGGGACCCCCTGCTTAAAAGGCAGATGCTCTAACCGCTGAGCTAACGGCCCGCCGAGCCGGATGTTACCGCGAGCGTCCGCGGAGGGCGGACGTGACGCGGATCACGCCCCCGGCGAAGGCCGCGAATCCGGGGTAGGCTCGCTCCAACCGGACAGCTGGAGGTGAACGATGGTGCGAGCAGCAGCGTGCCGCATCGTCGCGCTCGGGGCGCTTCTCGCCCTCGGCGCGGCGGGGACGGCAGAGGCCCAGACGAACGTGAAGGTGGTGGCGAAGGAGGTCGTCGACGACCGGATCTCGGAGGGGCTCATGCAGGGCGGCCTGGTCCTCCAGCTCGAGCTGGAGGGCGACGGCCTGGACGTCGTGCAGTCGGCACGGGTTCGGCTGAAGAGCGCGAAGGCCGACACGGGCGAGGACCTCCTGCCGAAGGAGGAAAAGGCGCCCGACTTCTCCGACCGGAACGTGAACGCCGGGACGCTGCAGGTCGTCGTGAAGAGCCCGCCGCGAGCGGCGGGCGCCGTCCGAGTGTCGGGGACGGTGGAGCTCTTCGTTCCGGGGCGCGACGCGTCCGCCGTCGTGAGGATGCCTGGGGCGCTCGCGAAGCTCGACAAGCCGGTCGTCTCGAAGGGGCTGAAGTCGGCGAAGGTGGAGCTGACGGTGCTGTCGAAGGCGAAGTACGTCGAGGAGCGGAAGAAGAACCGGCTCGACGAGGCGAAGATCGCGAAGATCCGGGAGGAGGCGAAGGCGCGCGGGATGAAGGAGGAGGAGGCCGACGCGATCGTCGAGATGGCGAAGGCGTTTGACGAGATGGGCGAGGGGGACCTCCCCGAGCACGGCTTCTACCTGAAGGTCCCGACGGCGAGCGAGGAGAAGATCCAGGAGATCTGGCTGGAGACGGCGAAGGGGGAGAAGCTCGAGACCGGGGGCTCCTCCTCGCGCTCCGACGAGGCGTTCGTCCTGAAGCAGGTCGCACTGAAGGCGGCCCCGCCGAAGGACGCCGTCCTCGTGGCGCGGCTCCTGACCGACAAGTCGATCGTCTCGGTCCCGTTCGAGATGAAGGAGGTCCGGCTCCCGTGAACGCGACGCACGTCTCCCTCGCTCTCCTCCTCGGCGCGGCCCTCGCCGCCTCTCCCGCCGAGGCTCAGTCGAAGAAGAAGTCGGCGGTCACGAAGCCCGCGGCGGCGCCGAAGGTCACGCCCGCGAACGCCCGGATGACGGCCCTCCAGGACCGCCGGTCGGACGGGCACTTCCCGCGCTGCACGCTCGGGATGGAGCTCCCGGACTACCCGGCGCACGAGGTGACGGCCGCCCGGGTCGTCGTGAAGAAGGCCGTCGACGACCTCGGCACGAACCTCGTGAAGGAGGACGCCGCCGACGTCCGGCTCGAGCCGACGCAGCGCGGCCAGTTCGGGAAGCCGGACGACGGCAAGGCCGCGCCGCCGACGATCGTCTTCGCCGAGATGAAGAACCCGCCGCGGGCGGCGAAGGCGCTGAAGGAGGTCTCGGGAGAGATCGAGCTCTTCGTCCCCTCGCGCGACCCGAACGGAGAGGCGCGGATCGAGCGGTTCCTCGCGCTCGCGGGGAAGGCGGCCGTGCACCCCGCCCTCCGGGCGAACGGCGTCGAGATCTCGTTCGTCTCGAAGGCCCAGCTCGACGCCGAGCGGAAGAAGGCCGAGGAGGCCGAGACCGCGAAGCTGAAGAAGGAGGGCTACGAGGACGCCGACTCGATCCGGTCGATGGTCGAGAGCGCGCTCTATTCCTTCCCGAAGGGGGAGGAGCGCCAGGTCGTCCTGAAGGTGAAGGACCCGAGGAAGGCGATCCAGGAGATCAAGACGTTCAGCGCGAGCGGCGAGCGCGTCTTCGGGACCGACTCGGAGGAGTCGGGCTTCCGCGTCCTGACGTTCTGGAACGACCCGCCGCAGGCCGACTGGACGCTGAGCATCCAGATGCGCTCCGATTCCAGCCTCGTCCGCCACACGTTCGCGTTCCGCGACGTTCCGCTTCCGTGAGGGGGAGCCCGCGCCCGCCCGGTCCCGAGGGGCCGGGCGGGCGGCGGGGCTCCGGAGCGCGGGCTAGAATCGAGGCGCGAATGGTCGCGTCGGGAGAGCCGCAGGAGATCCGGGAGCGCCTGAAGGAGGTCTACCACGACCTCCCGGAGGCGATGCGGCGGATCGCCGACGCCCTCATGTCCGACCCTCTCCTCGGCGCGCTCTGGGGGATCGAGTCGATGGCGGAGAGGGCGAACGTCAGCATCGGGACGGTCGTCCGGTTCTCGAAGCGGCTCGGGTATCGCGGCTTCAGCGAGTTCCGGGACGCCCTCCGGGAGGCGTGCCAGATCCGATCGGGGGGCGATCCGCTGGAGGCGCTGGAAGCGCCCGCGGACCCGTTCTGGGCGCTCGGGGAGGTCGTCCGGCGCGACCGCGAGAACCTCGCGAGACTCGTCCAGACGCTCGACCACCCAACGCTCGACTCCGCGACGCAGCTCCTGACGCGGGCCCGCCACCGCGTCCTTCTCGGCCGCGGCGTCTCGAACCTGATGTGCCAGGTGCTCGCGTTCAACCTGACGCAGGCGGGGCTGCCGTGCATCGCGGCGAGCCCGTCGGATTTCTCGAACCAGGTGGCGAACCTCGGAGCCGGCGATCTCCTCGTCGTCGTCAGCTGCGCCCCGTTCAGCCGCGAGACGGTCGACGCGGCGGCCTTCGCCCGGCGCTGCGGGATCCCCGTTCTCGCGTTCACCGACCGCCACGACTCGCCCCTGGCGCCGAGCGCGACGGTCGCAATCGTGCTGCCGGCGGAAGACTTCCTCTTCAGCTTCGGACTCTCGGCATTCTCCGTCGTCTCTCACGCCCTCGCGATCGCCGTTGCGGCGAAGGACACCGCCGGCACCTCGAGGCGGCTCAAAGCAGCGGACGAGGTGGCGCAGCCGCTCTTCGTCGAGCACTGGCTCCCGATGCAGCCTGGCGCGATCCGCGTGGAGCGGCCCGCGAAGCCGAAGGCGGACTAAAGGGCGGCCCCCGGCCTCAGCCGGGAGCGAGGGCGAGGAGCGCCTCGAGGATGCCGCCCGCCACGGCCCGCGCCTTGTCGGAGACGGTGAAGCAGTGCTCCCTCACGCCGCGGGGATCCACGTCTGCGACCTTCAGGCCGGCGGTTGCGGGGAAGCCGGGGCGGATCAGCCCTCGCAGGACGCCGCCGATCGAGGCGTGAGCGAAGGAATCTCCAACCGTGAGGACCGGCTCGCCGGCGGCGACGAGGTCCCCGATCGCGCGGAGCGCCACGACCTCCCCGGCGGCGGGGGCCCGGACGACGCGGTCGCCGGCATGCCCCGCGATCGTGCCCGGCACGGCCGTGTCGTCCTCGGCGCCTCCCGCGAGGAGAACGCGGCCGAGGGCGTGCCCGCGGTTCGTCTCGACGACGGCGTGCGCGTCCCGGCCCGCCTCGAATCCGGGACCGAGGGCGACGACGACCGGGGCGAGGTCGAGGCGGGTGCCGAGGTTCCTCTTCGCGAGGATCGCGTCGACGACGGCAAGGGGGGCGAGGCGCGGCACGAGGCGCGCCTCCGGGTCGACGAGGATCGGGACCGTGGCGGCGTCCCACGCTGGGGGAGGCTCGTCGTGGCGGATGGCGCGGATTCCCTCCACTTCGGCGCTCCCGTCGTAGACGGCTTCCGAGAAGCTCACGGTGCGCCGGATGGCGCTCGGCCGGGGGAGCTCGAGCGCGACGACCCGGAATCCGGAACGGACGAGCCGGACGATGCAGCCGGTGGCGAGGTCGCCTGCGCCGCGGACGACGACGAGGCGTCCGCCCGCCAGGCTCACGCGGCAGGCCCCTGCGGGATCGTGAAGAAGACGCGCTCCGCCTCGTCCGCTCCGCTCAGGAGGACGAGGTCGGCGCCGAGGGCGCGGAGCTGGCCAGGGGAGGGGAGGTAGGGCGACTCGTCGACCTTGTTGAGGAGGACGACGCGGGCGCCGCGCGCCCCCTTGAAGAGCCCCTCGGGATGGCGCGCGAGGGCGACGACGTGGTCCCAGCCGATCGCGGCGCCGGGAAGGCAGCCGGTGACGGCCGCGAAGCGCTCCGGGCGGTGGACAGTTCGTTCGTCCATCGGCCAGCCGAGCGCGTCGAGTCCGAGGACGCCGATGGTGAGCGCGGTCTCCGCCGGGACGACCGGCTCGTGCTCCGCGGGGGCCTTGATCGGGAGCCGCTTCGAGCCGTCGGCCTCGACGAGGACGACTGGCCAGACGTAGGCGAGGCGGGCGAGGTGCGACGGATCGACCCCCTTCAGCTTCCGCGGCGGCTCTGCCGGGCGCGCGACCAGAAGGGTCACTCCGGGCGCGGTCGCCGGAAGCGGGACGTCGTCGTCGGGGTGCTCGAGGGCGGCGAGGACAAGGACCCGTTCGACGGACGCTCCCGGCACCTCGCGCGGGTCGGCGAGATGGGTCGTCGTCGTCACGAGGACCGGGCGGTCGTCCGCTGCGAGCTCGCGGGCGAGGTGAAGGAGGAGGCTCGTCTTCCCTCCCGCGCCGACGAACGAAACGACGCCCCGACCCTCCGGCAGGAGGGGCAGGAGGAGGTCGGCGAGCCTCAGGACGCGTTTCGTGACGCCCTCCGCGAGAGGCTCGCTGCGACGACGCCCCTCCGCGCGGCGACGAGCTCGCCGACGATCGACACCGCCAGCTCCTCCGGCGTCTCCGCGCCGATGTCGAGGCCGATCGGGGCGTGGACGGCGGCGACGCGCGCGGGGTCGAAGCCGTCGGCGAGGACCTGGTCGAGCATGAGTCGGACCTTCCTCCGGCTTCCGATCATCCCCGCGTAACGCCACGGCCTGCCGAGGACGGCCCGGAGCGACTCGAGGTCGGCGAGGTGGCCGCGCGTGACGATGACGGCGTAGGCCGAGGCATCCCAGGGAAAGACGTCGACGGCCCCGGGGTACGAGCCGTGGTGGGTCTGCACGCCTTCGGGGTAGCGCTCCGGCGCCAGGAACTCGGCGCGGTCGTCCGCCACGGTGACGGCGAAGCCGACCGCGTGCGCCGCCGCGGCGACCGCGCGGCCGACATGCCCGCCGCCCAGGACGAGGAGCCTCTCGGGCGGGACGAGCGGGTCGTAGAAGACGCCGGCCGCCTCGTCGAGGAGCGGGAGGCCGTGCTCGAGGGCGCGGCGCGCCGCCTCGGGGTCGGCGCCGGCAGGTGCGGCCGGGGACCAGCGGCCCGCGCCGTCCATCGCGGCGCACTCGCCCGTCGCGGTCCGGCGCGCGAGAAGGGCCCGCTCGCCGCGGGAAAGGAGCTCCCGGGCGGAGGCGTACGCGGACTTCGATCCGAGCGGCTCGACGAGGATCAGCGCCGTCCCTCCGCAGACCATCTCCGGCCCCTCGGCGGCGGTCCCGAGCTTCTCGACCTCGAG
>CAZWRQ010000105.1:0-15631 GCA_964636395.1 uncultured Holophagales bacterium | reverse complement strand
CCGTGACGCGCAGGCCGTGCCTCGGATCGCGCGCGGAGACGCGGATGCCGCGCGCCTCGAGCGCCTTCGCGAGCGCGGGGACGCCCGAGGCCATCGGGACGAAGACGAAGTTCGTCTCGGACGGCGGCGTCGGGAGCCCCTCCTCCCGGAAGAAGGCCGCGAGCGCCTCGCGCCCGGCGACGGTCTTCTTCCGGCAGGCGTCGAGGAACGGGGCGTCGTCGAGGCTCGCCGAGGCGGCCGCGACGGCCACGTTCGAAACGGCGAGCGGGGCGCCTCCCATCCGCACCTTCCGGAGCGCGGCGGCGAGGGCCGGGGTCGTCATCGCGTATCCGATGCGCAGGCCCGCGAGGCCGTGGAGCTTCGAGAACGTGTACGTCACGATCACGGGAAGCCCCTTCTTCACCAGCGGGAGCATCGACTCGAAGCGGGCCGGGTAGTCGCGGTAGGCCTCGTCGACGACGACGACCGCCTTCGCGCTCGCCCGCTCGCAGAAGGCGCGGAGCGCCTCCGGGGGAACCACGGTGCCGGTCGGGTTCGCGGGGTTGCAGACGTAGACGAGCTTCGTCGCCGGGCCGACCCGCGCCTCCATCGCGGCGAGGTCGGTCCGGAAGGCGGCGTCGAGCGGGACGCGGACGACCCTCCCGCCGAGCGCCTCGGCGTAGAGCGGCAGGCCGGGGTAGGTCGGGTCGGGGACGACCGTCTCTGCGCCGGCGGCCCCCCAGGCCGCCGCGGCCATGCAGAGGAGGGCGTGCGACCCGGAGCCGAGGACGACCTGCTCGGGGGCGAGCCCCTCGCGGAGCGCGAGCCTGCGTTCGAGCTCGGCGACCCCGAGGACGTAGCGGTTCCCCGAGGAGACCGCCTCGACCGCCGCCTTCTTCGCGGCCTCGGACGGCCCCCACGGGTTCTCGTTCTGGCCGAGGCGGATCACGGCGGGGGCGGCGAGGGCCGCCGCCGGCGGGGCCGCGGGAGCGGGCTCCACGGGGAGCGCGAGCCCCTCGCGCGCGGCGAGGAGGGCGGCGGCGGACGCGGCCGAGCGGGCGAGGAAGCGGCGTCGGTCGAGCGGGGTCGGCATGGGAGCCTCCGTCCCCGGAACGATGCCTCGCCGGGGGCGCTCCTGTCACGCGACGACGGCGAAGACGATGGCGACGAGGGCGGCGACGAGGGCGGGGCCGGGCCGCGGCGCGGGGCGCCGGACGCGCTCGCGCGCAAACGCACCCCGACGCGGCCCGTTCTCCTAAACTCCCGTCCGATTCCCCGTCCGGAGGTGATCCATGGCGCGAGCGTCCCGCGACCCGGAGACGTCCCTTCTCCTCGACCTCCTCGCGGAGGCGTACGAGAGGAAGTCGTGGCACGGCACGAACCTGCGTGGCTCGTTCCGCGGGATGACGGCCGCCGAGGCGGCGTGGAGGCCGGCCGAGGGGCGGCCGAACGCCTGGGAGCTCGCACTCCACGCCGCGTACTGGAAGTACGCCGTACGGCGGAAGCTGACGGGGGAGAAGCGCGGCTCCTTCACGCTCGAAGGGAGCAACTGGTTCCGGCGGCCCGAAGGCGAGCCCGCCGAGGCCGCCTGGAAGGCCGACCTCGCCCTCCTCGCCGCCGAGCACCGGGCGCTCGTGGCGGCCGTCGCGGAGCGCCTCCCGGGGCTCACGGGGCCGGCGCGAGCGAAGGCGCTCCACCTCGTCCGCGGCGTCGCGGCGCACGACCTCTACCACTGCGGGCAGGTGCAGGCGCTGAAGAAGCTCCGACCGAAGGGATGACGGGCGGCTTCTTCCCCCCGACGCGCGCCTCGGTCGTCGACGCGCTCCGAAGCGGCGGCGCCGCCGAGCGCGAGCGCGCCCTCGGGACGCTCGTCGCGGCCTACTGGAGGCCCGTTTACCGCCACGTGCGGCAGAAGTGGGGGAAGGGGCACGAGGAGGCGGCCGACCTCACGCAGGACTTCTTCGCCGAGCTCCTGGCGCGCGACCTCCTCGCCCGCTACGACGCGGGGAAGGCGAGGCTCCGGACCTACCTGAGGCTCTGCGTCGACGGTCTCGCGGCGAACGCGGTGAAGGCCGCGTCGCGGCAGAAGCGCGGCGGCGGGGCGACGCCCCTCTCGCTCGACTTCGCAGGGGCACGGGAGGATCTCGAGCGGGCCGCGCCCGCGGCGGGCGAGGACCCCGAGCGCGCGTTCGAAAGGGAGTGGGCGCGGAGCGTCCTCGCCCTCGCCCTCGAACGCCTCCCGTCCGCGCTCGAGGGGCGCGGAAAAGGGATCGCCTTCGAGCTCTTCGAGCTCTGCGAGCTCGGGGCGGAGGCCGAGGTGCCGTCCTACGCCGAGCTCGCGGCGCGCTTCGGCGTCTCCGTCTCCGACGTCACGAACGGCCTCTCCCTCGCCCGCCGCGAGCTCCGACGGATCGTCCTCGACCTCCTCCGCGAGCTGACGGGGAGCGAGGAGGAGCTCCGCCTCGAGGCGCGCGCCCTCCTCGGGATCGACGCGCCGTGACCGCGCCCCCCGATGCCGCCCTCTCCCGGCTCGCCCGCGCTCTCCGCGCGCCGGACCTCTCGGGGACCCGCTACGTCCTCGGGCGGGAGGTCGGGCGGGGAGGAATGGGAAGCGTCTGGGCGGCGGACGACCCGGAGCTCGGGCGGAGCGTCGCGCTGAAGGTGCTCGAGCTCCCCGACTCCGCGGGCGATCTCTCCGCGCGCCTGAGGCGCGAGGCGCGCGTCCTCGCCCGGCTCGAGCACCCGGGCGTCGTGCCGGTCCACGACGTCGGGACGCTCCCGGACGGGCGCCCTTGGTACGCGATGAAGCTCGTCCGCGGCGAGAAGCTCGACGCGGCGGCGGCGAGGCTCGCGACGATCCCCGAACGGCTCCGCCTCTTCCTGCGCGTCTGCGAGCCCATCGCCTTCGCCCACGCCCGTGGGGTCGTCCACCGCGACCTGAAGCCCTCGAACGTCATGGTCGGCCCGTTCGGCGAGGTCCTCGTCCTCGACTGGGGGATCGCGCGTCTCCTCGAGGAGGAGGTGCCCGAGGGGCGTCCGGGGCCGAAGGCCGAGCCATCCGCCGAGCCCCGCGAGCCTCGCGACGCCGCCGGCCCCGGCACGGCTGCCGGGACGGTCCTCGGGACGCCTGGCTACATGGCCCCGGAGCAGGCGCGGGGCGATCGCGAGGTCGACGCGCGGGCCGACGTCTACGCGCTCGGGGTCCTCCTCCGGGGCCTCGCCGGCCCGGAGGGCCTCCGCGCGCGGCGCCTCGCGGCGATCGTCGCGAGGGCGACGGCGGAGCGCCCCGGGGAGCGCTACGAGGGCGTGCCGGCGCTCGCGGCCGACGTGACTCGCTACCTCGACGGCGAGCCGGTGACGGCGTACCGCGAGCGCCCGTGGGAGCGGGCGGCCCGCTTCGCCGTCCGGCACCGGGTCGCGCTCCTCCTCCTCCTCGCCTACCTCGCGGCGCGGGCCGCGGTGCTCCTCGTCTACGGGCGCTAAAGGGAACGGCCGGGTCGTTGAATCGGGAGATCGAAGGGAGAGAACGATGAACAAGGTGCTTCTGGGGCTCCTCCTCGGCGGTGGGCTCGGGGTCCTCGACGGCCTGACGGCGTGGTTCACGCCGGAGGTGCGAAAGGACATCCTCGGGATCGTGATGGGCTCGACGTTCAAGGGGCTGGTCGCAGGCCTCCTGATCGGCTTCTTCTCGAAGAAGGTCGCCTCCGTCCCGGCGACGGTCGTCTTCGGGGTGATCGTGAGCGGCTTCTTCGCGTACCTCGTCGCGGCCCAGATGGGGAAGTACTACTTCGAGGTGATGCTCCCCGGCGCCCTCGTCGGCCTCGTCACGGGCTACGTCACGGCCCGGTACGGGAAGGGGGGGCCGGCCGGAAACCCGGAGGGCCGCCCCGCGTAGAACACCGGAACGACACACCGGGTGAGCACCGTCCGCGGGAACGCCCCGCGGCCGGGAGAGATGCCCCTTCGGGGCGGTATCGAAAGGAGACGACCATGGCCGGAAAGGTGAATCCCATCCCCGAGGGGTACGGCACCGTCACCCCCTACCTCTGCGTCAAGGGAGCCGCGGCGGCGATCGAGCTCTGGAAGAAGGCGCTCGGCGCCGAGGAGCTCTTCCGGATGCCCGGCCCCGGCGACAGGGTGATGCACGCCGAGGTGAAGATCGGGAGCTCCATCGTCATGCTCTCGGACGAGTTCCCCGACTTCGGCCAGCTCGGGCCGACGTCGAGGGGCGGGTCGACGTGCACGATGATGATGTACGTCCCCGACTGCGACGCCGCCTACAAGCGGGCCGTCGAGGCCGGCTGCACCTCGGTGTCGGAGCCGAAGGACGAATTCTGGGGCGACCGCTTCGCGAAGGTGACCGACCCGTTCGGGCACCAGTGGGCCTTCGCCACGCACGTCGAGGACGTCGCCCCGGAGGAGATGGAGCGGCGGGCGGCGGCGATGTTCGAGAAGGGCTGCTGAGGCCGGGGCGGCGGGGCCGGGGTACCGGCTCCGCCGCCGTTCGGGCGGCGCCGGACGGGCTCCTTCCGTGTTAGCTTCGTTCACTTCCGAGAGAAGGAGACGCCCTCAGATGAAGAAGCCCCTCGGCCTCGCGGCCCTGGTCCTCCTGGCCCTCGTCCTCGCCGCCCCACCCGCCGCGGCGGACGCCCTCAGCCTGGAGCTGGGGCTGCACGGCGGCCTCGTGAACAGCAAGGACGGCGAAGGGGGAGGCTTCCTCGGCGGCGCGCAGGCGCGCGTCAACCTCTTCTGGATCGTCGCGGCCGAGGCCCGCGCCTCCTACTACACCGACAGCTACGACCTCGGCCAGCTCGGCTCCGTCGACGTCGAGAACATCCCCTTCCAGGTCTCCGGGATGATCTATCCGATCAAGCTCCCGAAGGTCGGCGTCTACCTCCTCGGCGGCGGCACCTACAGCAACCTGAAGGTGAAGGGGACGAGCGTCGTCCAGGGCGAGGTGACGGAGAAGGGGTGGTCGACCCACGTCGGCGCGGGGATCGACCTGAAGATCGGCGAGAAGACGACGCTGAACGGCGACGTGAGGGCCGTCTTCCTCGACGCCAACAGCGTCGACGAGCTCTTCGACAGCGTGAAGTCGAGCTACAAGGGCGACTTCTGGACGGTGACACTGGGGCTGAACTACAAGCTCTTCTGACCCTCGCGCGCGCGGGCCGGGGATGTTCCCAGCCCGCGCGCGGTGCCTGAGCGCTCCCGGGGCGGCGCCCTGCTAGCATCCGCTCACCGAACCGATGCCTGCCGCCAGCCTGCTCGCCCTCCTCGACGACATTGCGACCGTCCTCGACGACGTCGCGATCCTGACGAAGGTCGCCGCGAGAAAGGCGACCGCCGTCGCCGACGACGTCGCCGTCCTCTCGAAGGTCGCGGCGCAGAAGACGGCGGGGGTCCTCGGCGACGACCTCGCGCTGAACGCCGAGCAGGTGACCGGCGTCCGCGCGGAGCGCGAGCTCCCCGTCGTCTGGGGCGTCTTCAAGGGCTCCCTCGTCAACAAGGCGATCCTCGTCCCCGCGGCCCTCGCGATCAGCGCCGTCGCGCCGTGGGCGGTGACGCCGCTCCTGATGGTCGGCGGGCTCTACCTCTGCTTCGAGGGGTTCGAGAAGGTCGCGCACAAGCTCCTCCACCGGAAGGGAGAGGACGAGGCCCGCCACGCCGAGCTCGCCGAGGCGCTCCTCCGGAAGGACGTCGACCTCGCGGCGCTCGAGAAGGAGAAGATCAAGGGGGCGGTCCGGACCGACTTCGTCCTCTCGGCCGAGATCATCACGATCGCGCTCGGCATCGTCGCGAACGTCCCGTTCGGGACACGCGTCCTCGTCCTGACGGCCGTCGGCCTCGCGATGACGGTCGGCGTCTACGGCCTCGTGGCCGGCATCGTGAAGCTCGACGACCTCGGCCTCTACCTCCGGCAGAAGGAAGGAGGCTCGCGCCTCGCGCGCCTCCGGCGCTCGCTCGGCGGCGGGATCCTCTCGGCCGCGCCGTGGCTCATGCGGCTCCTCGCGGTCGTCGGCACCGCGGCGATGTTCCTCGTCGGAGGAGGCATCCTCGTGCACGGTCTCCCGCCGCTCCACCACCTCGCCGAGGGGCTCGTCGCCCGCGGCGGCCTCGTGGGCGGGATCGGCCCGGGGCTCCTCGGCGGGCTCGTAGGGGTCGTCGCCGGCGGCCTCGCGGTCGGGGTCGTGACCGCGGGCGGACGGCTCTTCCGCCGCAAACGCTGAGAAGCGGAAGGCGCGGCCCTCTTTCCGCGCCCCCCGCCCCGGCTGGGACTACCGCGCCGCCTTCAGCTCCAGGAGCGCCGTCGTGATGAGCGGCGCGACGATCGTCGCGTCCGACTCGATGACGAACATCGGCGTCTCCTCCGTCAGCTTGTCCCAGGTGATCTTCTCGTTCGGGGTCGCGCCCGAGTAGGAGCCGTACGACGTCGTCGAGTCGGAGATCTGGCAGAAGTAGGCCCAGGGCTTCACCGGCTCCTGCAGGTCGTACTTGATCGACGGGACGACGCAGATCGGGAAGTCGCCCGCGATGCCGCCGCCGATCTGGAAGAACCCGACGCCGGCCCCTTCCGAGAGCGTCCGGTACTGGTCGTAGAAGGCGGCCATGTACTCGATCCCCGACTTCACGATGCTCGGCGAGCACTCGCCCGTCTTCACGTACGACGCGAAGATGTTCCCGAACGTGGAGTCCTCGTGGCCCGGGACGACGATCGGCAGGCCGGCGCGCGCGGCGGCGAGGAGCCAGCACTCGTCGGGGTTCCCCTCGTAGAGGTCGGCGGGGATCGTCGTGACGAGCTCGTAGAAATACTCGTGCCAGAACCGGCGCTCGCCGCGCTCCGTGGCCCTCTTCCACATCGGGACGACGTACTTCTCCACGGCGCGGAAGGCCTCGTCCTCGGGGATGCTCGTGTCGGTGACGCGCCGCATCCGCTCCTCGAGGATCCTCGTGTCGTCCTGCTTCGTCAGGTAGCGGTAGTCTGGGAAGTCCTTGTAGCTCCGGTGCGCGACGAGGCGGAAGAGCGATTCCTCGAGGTTCGCGCCGGTGACCGACAGCCCGTGGATCAGGCCCGCCCGGATCGCCGGGGCCATCGTGATCCCGAGCTGTGCCGAAGACATCGCGCCGGCCACGGCCCAGAACATCCTCCCGCCGGCCTCCACGTGCTTCCAGTAGGCGAGCATCGCGTCCCTCGTGGCGCGGGAGTTGAAGTTGCGGTAGTTCGCGAGGATGAAGTCGTGGATCGGTGTGGCGCTCGTCATCGGCTCTCCCTCGTTCGGCTTAGGGCGGTGAGCGTAGCCCGACTTCCGGAAGGGCTCAACGCGCTGCTCGGAGACGGGCCACCTCGTCCGGACGCGGCGCCGCGGGATCGGCAGGTGGTCAGATCGCGGCCGCCGTCCCTTCCGGTTCCCGCTCCCCGTGCCGTGCCGTCAGGAGCGCGGCGGTGCCGAGCCCGCCGAGGACCCCGACGACGAGGACGGCGACGAGCTGGGTCCACCCGCCGACGGTGGCCGGTCGGAAGAAGGCGGCCGACGCGGCGACGAGGTCGAAGCCGGAGGCCGGGTCCTTGCGGTACGCCTTGACCGCGACGAGGCCGATCATCCAGGCGCCGCTCGCGACGAGCGTGACGGCCGCTCCGAGAAGGCCGCGCCGGGCTATCTGGCGGGACGTCAGGCGGCGCCGCGGCTCCGCCGTCTCGACGGCGAAGACCGGCTCGCGCGTCCCGAGCGGGGCGAATCGCTGCAGCAGGAGGAGGCCCGGCACGCCGGCGGCGATCGTGAACCAGAAGAACGTCCGCCACCCGGCGGCGTCGACGATGAGCCCTGTGATCGGGCCGCCGAGGATGCGGGGGAGGCCGAAAAGCGAGGAGAAGAGAGCGTACTGCGTGGCCGAGAACCGCTTCTCGGTCATCCGGAGGAGGAGGACGCCGAACGCTCCCATCCCGAGGCCGCTCGTGAGCATCTCGAACGCCATGGCGCCGTACATGACGGCGCGCCCGCCCGGCTGGTAGGTGATCAGGACGTAGCCGATGTTCGAGAAGACCTGCAGGAAGCCGAAGGCCCAGAGGGCGTTCCCGAGCCCCAGCCGGGTGCAGGCGACGCCGCCGAGGAACGTGCCGGCGATCGTCAGGGCGACGCCGGCGGTCCCGAGGACGAAGCCGCGATCGAACTCGCCGTACCCCATGTCGATTAGGAACGGCCGGAGGAGCGACTGAGAGAGGGCGTCGGCCAGCTTGTAGAGGACGACGAAGACGAGGATCTCGACGGCGCGGTGGCGGGAGAGGCACTCGAGGAACGGCAGCCAGACCGCCTCGCGGAGCGTGCGCGGCGCGGCGACGGGCTCTTCCGGCTCCGGCGACCTCCATGTGACGAGGACGAGCGGCAGGTAGACGAGCCCGAGGAGGAGGTTGACGGCCCCCCAGCCGAGACTCGCCGCCGCCCAGATCGAGAGGCCGCCGGAGAGAGTCATCGCCGCCCGGTACATCCCGGTCCGAAGGCCGACGGCGACGCCGTGCTCCTCCTTCCGGAGGACGTCGACCGCATAGGCGTCGATGGCGATGTCCTGCGTCGCGGCGGCGAGCGCGACGCCGAGCGTCAGCGCGAGCGCGACCCACGGCGTCTCGGGGCGGTCCCCGACGCCGGCGAGCCCGAGGCCGGAGAGGGCGAGGGCGACCTGCGCGACGGCGATCCAGCCCCGTCGCCGGCCCCAGAACGGCAGGCGGAAGCGGTCCATGAGCGGCGACCAGAGGAACTTGAACGTCCAGGGGGCCTGCGCGAGCGTGAACAGGCCGACGACGCGGATGTCGACCCCGATCGAGCGCATCCAGTCGGGGATCGCGATCCAGACGAGGCCGAGCGGCAGCCCCGAGGAGAACGACAGCGCCACGACCGCCGCGACCCGCGACAACGTCCCCCTCGGGGCCTCTCCCGACGCCGTCGCGCCCGGCTCGCTCATGGACGGTGGATTGTACGGTCGGGGCGAGGTCCCGACAGGGCAGGAATGCGCGGTCTCCGCGCATCGTTCTCAGCCGGGGGACCGATCCGCTTCGACACCTCCGAGCCGCCCTGCTAGCCTGTCCGGACGCCGCGCCCGCGCCGCGCCCGCCACGGGGGCGGTGATGGGCGGCGCGGAGGCCCGATGACCCGTCCCGCCCTCTTCGTCCTGTCGACCGTCCTCGCGTCCCTTCTCTCCGCCTGCGGGCGGGACTCCGGCGCCGCCGCGCCCGCCGCCCCGCCGCCCCAGGTCCGGACGCTCCGCCTCGGCCCGGAGGACGTCGTCCTGACGACGACCGTCGTCGGGACGCTCGAGCCTTCGGCGCGGGTCGTCGTCGCGGCGCAGGAGGAGGGCGTCGTCACCGCCGTTGCCGTCCGCGAGGGGGACCGCGTCGCCGCGGGGGACCTCGTCGTGCAGCTCGACGACCGGAGGATCCGGGCCGAGCTCGCGGAGGCGGAGGCACGGCTCCTCGACGCGAAGGCGCAGGCCCGGCGCGCGAAGGCGCTCGAGGGGGACGGCCTCATCTCGCCGTCGGACGCCGACACGATCCGGGCCTCCGAGGCGATGGCCGAGGCACGGGCCGAGCTCCTGCGGACACGGGCCTCGTTCACGCGCATCACGGCCCCCGTGTCCGGAGTCGTCCTCGCGCGGCGCGTGGAGGTCGGGAACCTCGCTTCGGCCCGGACGCCGCTCGTCGAGCTGGCGGCTGGCGCGGGCCTGCTCCTTCGCGTCCCGGTCTCCGAGCTGGAGGTCGTCCACCTCCGGCCCGGGGACGCGGCGACCGTGAAGGTCGACGCGCTCCCGGACGTCTCCATGGCCGCCCGGATCGCCCGGATCTTCCCGGCCGCGGAGGGGACGACGCGGCAGGTGACGGTGGAGCTGTCTCTCGCCGATCCCCCGGCCGCCGTCCGTCCCGGGTTCCTCGCACGGGCCCGCTTGGTCGTCGAGAAGCGAAAGGGAGTCCTCCTCGTCCCCGAAGCGGCGCTCCAGCGCGGGTCGGAGACGCCGCACTTCGTCTGGGTCCTCGACGGCGACACGGCGCGCGTCCGTCCCGTCGAGCCGGGCGAGCGGGTGGACGGCCGGGTCGTCGTCCGAAAGGGGCTCGCGGCCGACGACGAGGTCGTCGTGGAGGGATTCGTCCGCCTGCGCGACGGCGGCCCCGCCCGGCGCGCCGCCTCGGAGAGCGGGTCGTGAGCGGAAACGGGGAGCGCCGGGGCCTCGTCCACTGGTCGATCACGCGCCCCGTCGGCACGTCGATCATCGCGCTCGCGATCTGCATCGTCGGCGTCTCGATGGCGGGGAGGCTCGCGGTCGACCTCCTGCCGCGGATCGTCTACCCGCAGATCGGGGCCCGGGTGAGCAACCCCGGCGTCGACCCGGAGGTGATGGAGCAGACGGTCACGAAGCTCCTCGAGCGCCGTCTCGCGACGACCGAGAACGCGATCCTCATCACCTCGGAGTCGTCCGAGGGGGACAGCGACGTCGACATCCACTTCTCCTACGGGACCGACGTCGACGTCGCCCTGCGCGACGCCTCGACGAAGCTCGACCAGGCCCGGTCGGCGCTCCCCGAGGAAGCCGAGCCGCCGTCGATCGGCAAGCGGGACCCCTCGCAGATCCCGGTCCTGAACTTCGCCGTCTCCTCGCCCACCCGGGACGAGGGGTGGCTCAAACGCTGGTGCGAGGACCAGCTCTCCCGCCAGCTCCTGACCGTCGAGGGGGTCGCCTCGGTCGACGTGGCGGGCGGGCTCGACCGGGAGATCCAGGTCCGGCTCGACCCCGAGCGCCTCCGCTCCTACCGGCTGACCGTCTCCGAGGTCCTGACGCGCGTCCGCGAGGAGAACCAGGACATCGCGGCGGGGCGCCTCCAGTCGACGAGCCGGGACGTGGTCTCGAAGACGAAGGGGAAGTTCACATCACCGGCCGACATCGCGGCGGTCCGCCTGCCGCTGCCCGGAGGCGGCGACGTCGCCCTCTCCGACGTGGCCGACGTGAGGGACACGCACCTCGACGACCGGGTCTTCGCCCGCCTCGACGGCAAGCCGGCCGTCCAGGTCGCGATCTCCAAGCAGCCCGACGCGAACACGGTCCAGGTCGTCGACGGCTGTAACCGGGTCCTCGAGCGGCTCAAGCGCGACGGCTTCTTCCCCCCCGACGTGATCACCCAGGTCACGCAGGACCAGGCCTTCTTCGTCCGCGCCTCGGTGAGCGGCGTCGGCGAGGCCGCGGCGCTCGGCGGCGGGCTCGCGATGCTCGTCGTCTTCCTCTTCCTCAGGTCCGTCCGGCGGACGCTGATCATCGGGACGGCGATCCCGATCTCGATCCTCGGCTGCGTGGCGCTGATGGGCACCTCCGGGCTGACGCTCAACATCATGTCGCTCGGCGGCCTCGCGCTCGGCATCGGGATGCTCGTCGACAACGCGATCGTCATGCTCGAGAACATCGACCGGCACCAGCGGGAGCACCCCGACCCGGTCGAGGCGGCGCACGTCGGCGCCGGCGAGGTCTCCTCGGCGGTCGTGGCCTCCACGATCACGAACCTCGCCTCGGTCGCGCCGTTCCTCCTCATCACCGGCCTCGCGGCGCTCCTCTTCCGCGAGCTCCTCCTGACGATCTCGTTCGCGATCATCGTCTCGCTCGTCGTCGCCCTGACGCTCGTGCCGATGCTCGCGGCCCAGCTCTTCAAGCTCAGGGCGTCCTCCGGCCTCGAGCGGGCGCGGGCGCTCCGCGTCGTCCCCGCGGCCATGGACGCCCTGACCCGGGCCTACAGCGCCGTCCTCCCCGGCGTCCTCCGGCATCGGGCGGCGGTCCTCGTCGCCGCCGTTTTCGCGTTCGTCGGGAGCGCCGTCTTCGCCGCCCGCCTCGGGAACGAGTTCCTCCCGCAGGTGGACGACGGGCGCTTCCGCGTCTCGATCGAGCTGCCGGTCGGCACGCCCGTCGACGTGACGAACCGGGCGACGCTCGCGGCGGAGAAGGTCGTCCGCGAGCTTCCGGCCGTGCGGCACGTCTTCGCGGCGGCCGGCGGCGGCATCTGGGGGCGCGGCATGTGGGTGAGGCCCCGGTACGCGACCATGGAGGTCGAGGTCGAGCCGCGAAGGAGCCGCGGGATGACGGCCTCCGCGTGGCTGCAGCGCGCCCAGACCGAGCTCTCCGCGCTCCCCGAGCTCGCCGACGCGCGCGTGCGGGTCCAGCCGCCGCGCATCCGCGGCCTGCGAACCTCGACGGGGACCGAGGACCTCGAGGTGAAGGTCTTCGGCGACGACCTCCCGACGCTGCAGAGGCTCGGCGAGGAGGTGGAGGCGCGTCTCGGGAAGCTCGCGGGGCTCTCGAACGTCGAGACGAGCCTCAAGGAGACGGCGCCCGAGCTGCGCGTCGTCGTCGACCGGCGGCGCGCCGCCGACCTCGGCCTCGACGTCGGCGAGGTCGGGAGGACCGTGAGGACGGCCGTCGGCGGCTCGGTCGCCACGCGACTGACGGAAGGAGACCGGGAGTTCGACGTGAGGGTGAGGTTCGACCCGGCGAAGGTTCGGGACGCCTCCGAGATGGCGTCCCTCCCGCTCTTCCCGCAGAGCGGCGCGGCTCTGCGCCTTCGCGACGTGGCCGACGTCCGCGAGGCGGCGGCGCCCCAGACGATCCAGCGCGAGAACCAGAACCGGCTCGTCACCGTCGGGGCCTCGGTCCTCCCGCAGGTCTGGTCGATCAGCGAGGCGACGGAAGAGGCGCGGAAGGCCCTCTCGGACATCGTCCTGCCCGACGGCTACACGGTGCGGTTCGGCGGACAGCAGGAGGCGATCGACGCGAACCGTCGCGTCCTCGTCACCGTGGTCCTCCTCGCCGTATTCCTCGTCTTCGCGGTGATGGCTGTCCAGTACGAGTCGCTCGTCAACCCGCTCGTCATCATGGCGGCGATCCCGCTCGCCCTCGTCGGCGTCGTCCTCGCGCTGACCCTGACGGGGCTCCCGATGTCGGCGCCGGTCATGCTCGGCGTCATCCTCCTGGCCGGCATCGTCGTCAACAACGGGATCCTCCTCGTCGAGTACTTCGAGATCCGCCGCGCCGGCGGCAGGCCGAGGCTCGAGGCCGTCCTCGCCGCCGCGCCTCTCCGCGTCCGCCCGATCGTGATGACCGTCCTGACGACGACCGTCGGAATGCTCCCGCTCGCGCTCAACCACGCGGAGGGGGGCGAGCTGATGAACCCGATGGCGGTCGCGGTCATCGGCGGCCTGACGCTCTCGACGCTCCTCACGCTCTTCGTCGTCCCGTGCCTCTACATGTCCCTATCCGGGCTCGCGGACCGGCTGCGGCGGAAGCTCGTCGTGGACGGAGCCGGGGACGCGGCGGGCCCGGCGTGACCGTCCCGCGCGAGGACGTGGTCGCCTCCCTCCGCGCCCTCCTCGGCGAGAACGCCGTCGTCGTCGAGCCGCACGAGCTCGAGCGCTACGAGAAGGGCTGGCGCTACGGCCGCGGGAAGGCGCTCGCCGCCGTGCGGCCGTCGAGCACGGAGGAGGTCTCGCGCCTCCTGCGCTTCGCATCCTCGACCGGCCTGCGCGTCGTGGCGCAAGGGGCGAACACCGGCCTCGTCGGGGCGTCGACGCCCGACGGAAGCGGCGAGATGCTCGTCCTGAGCCTCGAGAGGCTCAGCCGGACGCTCGAGGTCGATCCCGTCGACCGGACCGTCACCGCGGACGGCGGCATCCTCCTCAGCCGGATCGACTCCGCGCTCGCCGAGCACGGTCTCCTCTTTCCGATCGACCTCGGGGCCGACCCGTCGATCGGCGGAATGGTCGCGACGAACACCGGCGGCACGCGGCTCCTGCGTTACGGCGACGTCCGGCAGAACCTCCTCGGCCTCGAGGCGGTCCTCGCCGACGGGACGGTCCTCGACCTGACGCGCCCCCTCCGGAAGAACAACACCGGCTTCGACGCGCGCCAGCTCTTCGTCGGCACGTCCGGGGTCTTCGGAGTCGTGACGAAGGTCGTGATGCGCGTCGTCCCGCGGCCGACCCAGCGGGCGACGGCGCTCGTCGGCCTCTCCTCGGGTTCCGCCGTCCTCGGCCTCCTCGGGCATCTCGAGTCGCGCCTCGGCGAGCTGCTCACCGCCTTCGAGGCGATCGGCGCCGCCGCGCTCGCGCCCGTCTTCCGGCACCAGCCGCGCCTGCGCGACCCGTTCGCCGGCCGGCCCCCGGCCTACGCGGTCCTCGTGGAGCTCTCCTCGACGCTCGGCGCGGAGCGGCTCGCGCTCGACGACCTTCTCGAGTCGGCGCTCGCCGAGCGCCTCGAGGCCGCGGACGGCGGGATCACGGACGTCTTTCCCGGGAAGCCGTCGGAGCTCTGGGCGATCCGCCACGGCGTCTCCGAGAGCCTCCGACAGGAGGGCGAGACGCTCGCCTTCGACATCTCCGTCCCGCGCTCCTCGCTGGCGGGGTTCGTCGACGCCGCGCGCGAGACGGTTGCCGCCGGCTGGCCCTTCGTCCGCTTCTGCGACTACGGCCACTGGGGCGACGGCGGCGTCCACGTGAACCTGATCTGGCACCCGGCGGACGCTCCGCGGCCGGCGGCCGACCTGAAGGCCGAGCTGCAGCCGCGGCTCTACGACCTCGCCGTCGTCCGTTTCGGCGGCAGCTACAGCGCCGAGCACGGCGTCGGCCCGCACAACCAGGCCTTCTACGACCGCTACACGCCGGAGCTCGTGAAGGAAGTCTGCCGCCTCCTCAAGAAGGGGCTCGACCCCGCGGGTCTCCTCGGGACCGTCCGGCTCGGCTGAGGGCGGATTCGTCGCCACCCGTCGTGGCGCGACGACCCCCGTCCGAATCCGTACACTGTCGGTAACACGCACCCGTTTCCCGGGGCCGCGCCCGGCGGTGCCGGTGAACGGACGGAGGCCTCTTGACCCTCAGCCGACTCGCCGTCCTCCTCGCGGGCGCCCTGCTCGCGACGCCGCCTGCCGCCGCTTCCCTCCGCGGAAAGGTCCTCCTCGACGGCCGCCCTCTGGCCGGCGCGACGGTCGCCGCGATCCCGCAGGAGGAGCCGCTCGACGCGGCCCGCCGCGAGGCGCGCGGCGAGCCGGAACCGGCGGCGCTCGCGACGGTCGCCACCTCGGCGACCGGGGAGTTCGACCTGCGGGTCGCCGCGCCCGAGGGACGCGACGTCCTCTTCCGACTCCGGGTGTCGGCGGCCGGCGCCCTTCCGGTGGAGCTGCCGGAAACGCGCGACGCGGCGGAGGCGGAGGACCTCGGCGACCTCGTCCTCCGGAGCGCGGAGCCGCTCGCGGGCCGCGTCCGCGGACCGGACGGCGCGCCCGTCGCCGGGGCTCTCGTGCGCCTCCGCGCCTTCACCCGGACGGACGGCACCGCGACCGGGACGGCGCGGCCCCAGGAGACGACGACGGGGGCGGACGGGCAGTTCCGGTTCGACGCGGCCTCCCCGGAAGGGAACGAGCTCCTCGTGCAGGCGGTCGGTTTCGCGCCGGCCCGCGTCCGCAGCGCGAAGCCGGGCGCGTTGCCGCGCGCGATCTCGCTCGAGCCCGGCCTCTCGCTCTCGGGCGTCGTGCGGAGGAAGGACGGCCGGCCCGCGGCGAAGACCCTCGTCCGCTACGAGGCCGACGACGCCGAGTCCCGCTGGGTGGAGACGGGGGAGGACGGGAGCTTCCGCCTCGCCG
>CAZWRQ010000104.1:0-15718 GCA_964636395.1 uncultured Holophagales bacterium | reverse complement strand
TGCCCGCTGCCGTGCCCACCGCTCCCCATGCCTCCGCCCATCATCTGCGCCGCGGCGGCGCCGGACAGGGAGCAGGCCAGGAACGCGATTGTCGCGATGGTTGCCGTTCGTCTCATCGATCTCACCTCTTCAGGAATTGCCCCGAGCAGAGGCTCGCGGGCTGTCTCATCAAGCGCAACGTCCGTGCCACTTCATGGGCGCCCCTTCCGGCCTCGTTCGGGTCGAAATGCCGCTTCCGGGCTTCGGCGCGGTACCGGAAGAAGGGGCAAAACGACTCTGACCCGATGGGTGGCGCCGACGGCATCTCACGCGGACCGGCGGGTCCTCAATGGCCCTTCGGTCCCATCGGGGTGCTGCCGTGCGAGCCGCCCCCGTTGCTCTGGGGCATCTTCCCGTCCGGCGCCGCGCCCGGCATCCCGTGCTCGGACCCGGAGGGCATGCCTGTACCGCCGTGCATTCCCCAGGAGTGCTCGCTCATCCCCATCGATCTCATCGGCGTCGATCGTGGCGCCGCCATCGGGCCGAACGTGCAGGCCTCGTCGGCCCGCACGAGGACCGGAGCCGCGCCTGCCTTCGTCGGCTTGACCTCGACCGTCCCCTCGAAGACGGCGAGGAACGAGCTCCCGTCCTTCGCCACCTCCAGCCCGTACCGGGTCCCCCGGACGGCGAGGAGGGCGCCCGGAGCCGCGACCGTCCGTGCGTCGGCCGATCCGTCGGTCAGCGCCTCGAAGAAGGCTTTGAGGCGCCCCCTCTCCACCGTGAGAAGGACGCCCGGGGCCCCGGCCGCGAGCCGGGCGCGCGTGCTCGAACCGATCTCGAAGCGCGCCTTCCGCTCCGGCACGGAGAGCACCGCCTTTCCCCAGAACCCGGTCCGGACGAGGTCTCCGGCCGCGGCCACGTCCCCGGCGGCGACCCGCACCTCGGCCGCCTCGTCGCCTCCCGGGGCGCGCAGCACCTTGCTCTTCACTTCGTCGAAACGGTAGACCGGCGTTCCGGGCTCGATCGCGGCCAGGAAGCCGGCGGCGAGCGCGGCCAGCGGCAGGATGAGCTTCATCGTTCCTCTCCTTCGCCTACCTCGGCGACCGGGCCTCCCGCGGCCCGCAGCTTCCGGGCGAGCGTCTTCCTCTCGATGCCGAGCAAACGCGCGGCCAGCGTCTGGTTCCCTCCCGCCGACGCGAGGACGGAGAGGATGTGGTGCCGCTCGACCTCCTCCAGCGTCGGCGGCGTCGCGGGCAGCGGCTCCCCCCCGATCGGCCTCGACCACGAGGAGGCCACCGCCGGGCCTGAACCTTCCCGGAGCGCGTGCTCAAGGGCGCCGGTGTCGTCGAGCCGCCCGGCGTCGATGAGGGCCCGGCGGACGACGTGGGCGAGCTCCCTGACGTTACCCGGCCAGGCGTGCCGCGCGAGCCGATCGAGGACCGCGCCCGAGACGGTCGGCACCTCGGGGAGGCCGAGCTCGCGTCGCCCAAGACGTTCGAAGTGGGCGACGAGCGCCGGGAGGTCGCTCAGCCGCTCCCGCAGCGGCGGGATCCGGATGACGTAGCCGGACAGACGGTAGTAGAGGTCCTCCCGGAATCGCCCCTCGCCGACCATCCCCCTCACGTCGCGATGCGTCCCTGCCACGACCCGCACGTCGACCGCTTCGCCAGCCTCGGCCCCTACGGGGGTCACGATGCGGTCCTCGAGGAACCGGAGGAGCTTCACCTGGAACGCGGCCGACACCTCGCCGATCTCGTCGAGGAAGAGCGTCCCTCCCGCAGCCTGCGAAAGCGCCCCGCGGCGGTCCCTCGAGGCATCGGTGAACGCGCCCCGCCGATGGCCGAAGAGCTCGCTCTCGAGCAACGTGTCGGGTATCGCGCCGCAGTGAATGGGGACGAGCGGTCCGGAGCTGCGCCCGCCGAATCTGTGAAGCGCCCGCGCTACGAGCTCTTTCCCCGTTCCCGTCTCGCCGAGGACCAGCACGGGCACTCGGAGGCGCGCGACCCGCGCGACCGCCTTGTAGACCTCGACCACCGCCGGGTGAGACCCCACGATCATGCTCTCCGGGCCGTCCTCGGCCGCCGCGCGGCCGGCGGGACGCGCGGCGAGCGCTGCCGACACGCGGTCGAGGAGGACCGAGACGTCGAACGGCTTGGCGAGGTAGTCGAAGGCGCCCGTCTCCTCCGCGGCTGCGGCCGTCTCGACCGACCCGCGTGCCGTCATCAGGATCACCGGCGGCGGCGCCGGCCGCGCCTGGACCTCGCGAAGCACCGACAGGCCGTCACCCCCAGGCATGTAGATGTCGCAGAGGATTACGTCCGGGCGGGCCGTCTCGAGCTCCCTCCGCGCGTCGCGCGCTCCGCGGGCGCGCGCCACCTCGAACCCGCTCGCCTCGAGGGTCAGGGCTACCATCTCCCGAATGGCGTCGTCGTCGTCGATGACGAGGGCACGCGGCATCTACGTTCTCCTTCGGGGATCGGCGCCATCGGCCGCCGCGGGAAGCGTGACGCGGAAGAGACTTCCCCCCGAGTCGGGAGCCTCGACGTCGACGCGCCCGCCGTGCCATCTCGTGATCTCGGCGACGAGCGCGAGGCCGAGGCCGAGCCCCGGGACCGTCGCCGCGGAGCCCCCGCGGGCGAATCGCCGGAAAATCTCCGCTCGCTCGGCGGGCGGAATGCCCGGACCCCGGTCGCGAACTGCGAGGCACACCGATTCCCCGCCGGCCTGGTCCACCGTCACGTCGACCGCCTCACCGGGCGCGAACTTCAGGGCGTTGCCGACGAGGTTGTCGACGACGCGGGCGAGGAGCGTGGCGTCACCCCGGACGACGGCGCCGGGCTCACCCGAGAACCGAATCTCGGATCCGCCCCCCGAGGCAAGGAGCGCCGTTCGCTCCTGGACGAGCGACGACAGGTCGACGAGCGCGGAGACCCTTCGGAAGTCCTTCAGCTTGATCCGCTCGAGGTCCAGGAGCGTTTCGACCATCTCCGCGAGGCGCGAGCTCTCCCGGGCGACCATCGCAGCGATCGAGCGGCGGCGCTCTTCGCCAAGGTCGAATCCGGAGAGGAGCTGCGCGAGCCCCCGCACCGACGTCAGCGGCGTCTTCAGCTCGTGCGCCAGGACGCGGCGCGCCTCCGCGTCGTCCTTTCGCTCGCTCTCGAGGGTGGCGGCAAGCGCCTCGAGCTCGACGATGCGCCGGGCCGCGGCTGCGGCCCGGCGGCGGTCCTCGAGGAGGCGCCACAGCTCGGGTCCCGCCGTCGCGGCGAGGCCGCCGAGTGCCGTCGCGAGGAGCGGCAGCTCCCGCCCGGCCCAGAGGAGCAACACCATCCCGGCCGGAACCGCGAGCAGGGGGACGGCAGCCGCCGCGGGAGCCAGACGAGGCGCGACCCGCCGTCGCAGAGCCGTCGCACCACCCGTCAGGAGACCGGCGAGTCCCCCGGCAACGAACGGAGAGAGCCGTTCGTACAGGTCCCCCGTCAGGAGCGACTCGGTCGCCGCCGCCTGCACGAGGACGCCCGGATCGGGCGTTCCGCGCTCCGACAGAGGCGACACGACGCGGTCTCCGACCCCAGCCGCGACCGAGCCGACGAAGCAGACCCGGCCCCGGAGCGCGCCCTCCGGCAGCCTCCCGCTCAGCACGTCCGCGGCGCTCCAGGTCGGCACCTCGTTCGCGGAGCGGAAGCCGGGCCGGATCGGTGCCCCAACCGGCAAGGGGATCTCCGGCCGCAGGAGCCGGGCCGCCGCGAACGGCATCGCGCCGAGGGAGAGGCCGTCGAGCTGCCGGGTCGCAAGGAAGCCGCGAACGACGCCGTCACGATCGACGGCGAAGCTGACGTGCGCCACCTCTGAGGCCGCGCGCAGGCCGGAAGCGGGGAGAATCCATCGCTTTGTCCCGTCCGGCGCTGCGGCGAGGACCGACGGTCTTGCCGCGAGCGCGGTGGCGAGGGCCTGGTCGCCCGGGCGGGATTCCGCGAGGAGGAGATCGACCGCCACGGCGGCGGCCCCTGCCGCCCCGATCCGGTCCACGAGGGCGGCCAGGCGCTCCCGGTCCCAAGGCCACGGCCCGACAGCGTCGATCGCCTCCTCGTCGATTACGACCGCCGCGACGGACTCCGCGGCCGACCTGGGCCGGGTCCGCAGGAGCGCGTCCCGAACAAGGAGCTCGGCGGAATCGACCCAGCCCGCAGCGGCAATGAGCGTCACGAGGGACGCAGCCGCCAGCGGCGGGCCGAGACCTTCAGCCGCCCGAATCCGGGTCGCCTTCACCACCGGGAGGGTACGTCCACGGACATTAGAACCGCCTTAGGAATGCGGGTTCCTCGTGCGGTTCGTGCAGGCGACAGAGCACCTCCGGCGAGGCGCGGTCGAGGCACGACCCCCGTTCGTGTTCGTCCCGGCCTGACTCTTCCCCCGGACTCATCCATGGGCGACACTCTTCCGGTCGCGGAAGGCGACCCCGCAGACGACGAGGAAGACGACCTCGACGAGCGCGACGACGACCATCCACTTCACGATCGGCGAATCGCCCATGCCGTAGGAGTGCATGCCGACGTTCAGTACGTAGTTCACGCCGAGGTACGTCATCAGGATCGTCTGGAAAGCGAGGACGCTGATGACCGCGGCCCCGAACGTCCCGATCACCTTGTCGACCTTCAGGTGGAGGATCGCCATGTAGGCGAGGAAGGCGACGAGTGACCAGACTTCCTTCGGGTCCCAGCCCCAGTAGCGGCCCCACGACGAGGCGGCCCAGACGGAGCCGGTCAGAATCCCTGCGAGGAGAAAGATGGATCCGACGTGCATGTACCAGTAGAGGAGCTCATAGAGCTTCTCGACGAGCGCGCCGCGCCCCCTGCCGAACGCGGCGAAGCCGATCTGCATGTGCGCGACGAAGATGCCGAGGGCGAGGACGGCGTAGCCGACCATGATGATCGGGACGTGGATCGCGAGCCACGGCGTCCCCGCGAGAACCGGAGCGATCGGATGGATGAAGCGGTCCATCGGGAGGAGGTCGGTGAGCGCCATCGTGAGCGCGGACATCGCGGCGGCGTTCAGGACCACGGTCCGGTTCCTTATCAGAACGTAGGCGATCACGGCGAAGAGGCCGACGCCCCAGCCGAGGAAGAGGAGTGACTCGTACATGTTCGCCGCGGGGATCCGCTCTCCCGCGGCCCAGCGCATCCCGATCCCCCAGGTCATCGCGCCGAAGCCGACGACGAGGAGGCCGAACGAAGCCCAGTCGAGCCCCTTGCTCGACTGCGCCCAGGCCGCGATCGAGACGACGAGCGAGGCGAGGAGGACGAGCCAGGCGATGCGGGAAGGGTTGACGCGGTTGTACAGGACCTCGCGCTCGACCTTCTCCTTCGTCGGCCAACCGGAAAGGCGCGGGCCGTTCGCGAGGGCGAGGAGGGCCGGCGTCGAGACCTCGAGCGGGAGGTCCCAGCGGGCCTTCGGGTCGCTCGGGGCCGGGATCGGGCGAACGACCTCGCGCTGGAGGACGGCGTAGAGGGCGTTGAGGCGTTCCTCGAGCTTCTCGGCGTCCTTGAGGACACCGAGACGCGGCTGGTCGTGCTGCGCGGCTGCACCCGCCGACTCGATGAGCCGCATCACCGTCGGGTTCGAGACGAGCTGGTGGAAGGATGCCTGCCTCGCCGCCGGGTCGAGCCCCGCCGCAGCGGCGAGGTCCCGCGTGACCCTCACTGCTGGCGCCGATGAGGCGCCTTTCGGGTCGAGGAGCCAGCCGACGAACGTCGCAGCCGGGTCCTGGCCGTTCCAGGAGCGGGAGCCGGTCACGTTCCACACCGTCTCTCGCGCGAGCGTGTCCAGCGGCATGACGCGTCCGTCGTGCTGCACCGGCAGGCGCTTCAGCGCCTCGACCTCTGCCGGCGTCTGCGCGCTCGTCGGGCCGGCCAGCCCCGCGAGGGCGAGGACGGCGCCGAGCGCCTTCCCCATCGTCGGAAGGGACATCCCGGCCTGCGCGACCTTCGCCTCGAGCTCGCTCCGGCTCTTCTCGCGCTCGCGAGCCTGCGAGACGCGCGTCAAGAGGACGAGGATCATCCCGAGGACCAGCGTCGCGTAGCCGGCGAAGACGACGAGCTGGCCCGGGTCCTTCGAGACTGAGAGCACAGTCGCCTCGCGCCCGCCCTGTTGCTGGTAGCTCGACTGGAAGAGTGACCAGCCGCGGTGATGGAGCGGGGTATTCATGAAGATCCGCGTCGGAAAGCTCTTTCCCGTGTCGAGGTCGGTGACGACGACCTGGCTCGCGAAACCCGAGGGACGCATGGTGCCCTGGTAGGTCTCGAGGACGAAGTCGTCGAGCTTCACCGAAAAGGGGAGGTCGTGCTTCGCGAGGACCGTCCCCTTCTCGTCGACGTGCTCGACCGTCGAAGACGCCTGCCCTTCCCAGAGCCCGAGCTGCCCCTCCGTCTTCCCGAAGTAGGTCAGCGCCGCGCCGACGAAGATGAGGAGAAGAGAAGCGTGCGTCGTGACGAAGCCGATCCGCTGCTTCCCCCACGGGAAGTGGGTCGCGATCGAGCAGGCGACGTTGACCGCGAAGAGCCCCTGGAGCCCCAGGAACCACCACGAGTAGTAGACGAGCCGTCCCGCGGTCACCGCATCCGTGCGGGACTCGAGGATCGTCCCGGCCGAGAGGCCGATGAGGAGTACCACGAGGAGGACGACGGCGAGCTTGAGGGATGCGAGGGTGCCCACGAGCTTGTTCAAGGGTTCAGTCCGTTTCTGCGCCGATCGGGCGGCAGAGCCGAAAGGCAGCTGACGTTTACTTCAGAGGTGGGGGTGTCGAGGAGGCGGGTGCCGGCGGTGGCCCGGAGCGATTGTCCAAGGGGGCGGACCGCCGCCCTGGCCTCGGAAGGCTGGACCGTGAGGAGACCTGAGCGCTCGCGGCGCCCGGGCTCCTCCTGTCGCGTCATTCAGGTCGCTTCGACAGTCGGGGTGTGATGCCGTCCTCCCTTCAGCGCGCGAAGGCCGTTCGCGACCGCGAGCAGCTCCGCCGCCTCGTGGGCGACGACCGTCATCGTGATGGTGATGACACCGCTGAGCGCGACCGGAATGAGGACGGCGAGGACGACGATGGAAAAGACGACGTTCTGGAGGACGATCGTCCGGACTCTCCGCCCGATCAGGAACGCCTCGTCGAGGTGCTCGAGGCTGTCCGCCATGAGCGCCACGTCGGCGGCCTCGATCGAGGCGTCGCTGCCGAGCGAGCCCATTGCGATGCCAACGTCGGCTGCGGCGAGGGCGGGGGCGTCGTTTATCCCGTCGCCGACCATGGCGACCGGGCCGGACTCGGTCGAAAGTGTCCGAACGGCATCGACCTTCTCCTCGGGTCGAAGTCCCCCGCGCGCCTCGTCGACTCCGAGCGAACGCGCGACGTTCTCCGCCACGAGGGGCCGGTCGCCGGAGAGGACGACGAGACGGGAGACGCCCGCCTTTCGGATGTGCCGGATCGCTGTCGAAGCCTCCGGCCGGGGCTCGTCGCGGAACCCGAGAAGGCCGAGGAAACGCCCGCCAGAGAGGACGATCGCCGGAGTCACGCCGGCCCCGGCGAGCTCCGCCAGCCGGGCGGCGACCTCACCGAAGGGAACGCCGCCAGCCTCGGGCTGAACGACCTGAATGCACTCGCCGTCGATGTAGCCCTGGACGCCCGAGCCCGGGAGCGCACGGAAACGGGTCACTTCCTGAAAAGAGGCCACTCCCTTCGAGTGCGCGTGCCGGACGACCGTAGCGGCGAGCGGGTGCTCGGAGTGCACCTCGAGAGAAGCCGCCTTCCACAGGAGCTCCCATTCGGTGGTGCCGCGTGCCGGCTCAACGACGACGACCTCGGGCCGCCCGCGCGTCAGGGTCCCCGTCTTGTCGAACGCCACTGTCCGGACGCGCGCGAGGACCTCGAGGTACCGGCCACCCTTGATCAGAATGCCGTGCCGGCCGGCCGCCGAGATGCCGGCCGCGAAGGCGACCGGGGTGGACATTGCGAGGGCGCACGGAGCCGCCGCGACGAGAAGGACGACGGCGTACCGCGCCCACGTGGAGAAGGCGCCGCCGGAGACGAGAGGCACGAGGAGGAGAAGGACGGCCGCGCCCAGGACGACAGGGGAGTAGACATTCGTGAAACGCTCGACGAGCTGCTGGCTCCGCCCCTTCGACTTCTGCGCCGCCTCGACGAGCTTCACGAGACGGCTCACGGAGTTCTCGCTCGTCGTAGCCGTGGCCCGGAAGACGAGGCTCCCCGTCCGATTAAGGGTGCCGGCGAAGAGCCGCTCGCCGGGCTTCTTCTCGACCGGAAGCGACTCGCCGGTCAGGTTCGATTCGTCGACAGCCGACTCGCCCTCCTCGACAAGGCCGTCCGTCGGGATCGACTCTCCCGGCCGAACCCGGATCCGGTCCCCACGTTCGATGAGCGACGCCCGGATGACAACCTCGCCTCCGTCACGGAGGACGGATGCCTCGGCGGGGACGAGGTCGAGGAGGCGCTCGATCGCGCGCCTCGCCCGGTCATACGTGAGGTGCTCGACGGATTCGGCTAGTCCGTAGAGGAAGACAAGCGCGGCGGCCTCATCCCAGAGGCCGAGAGCTGCGGCGCCGATGGCCGCCGCAGCCATGAGCGCCTCGATCCCGACCTCGCGGCAATGGACGAGCTCCGCCCAGCCGTGGCGAAGCCAGTCCGCACCCGCGAGGAGGATCGAGGCGAGGTAGAGCGGAACGACCCAGGCATGGCCGAATCCGACCCTCTCCAGGACGAGGCCGCCGGCGAGGAGGACGCCGCCGGCGAGGACTCGCCGGACGGCAGGGGACCTCCAGAATGAGAGCGGCGCGAGGGAGGCGGAATCAGCCATGAAGGGTGTCGTCTGGATAGCCGCAGAGGAGGACCTCGCGTCCCTCCTCGCCCGTCCGAATGCCGACGACCCGGGCGAGGGGGCTGACGAAGATCTTTCCGTCTCCCGGATTCCCTGTATGTGCCGCCCGCCAGATCGTGTCAAGGATCGACTTCAGCTCGACGTCGCGGCAGAAGATCTCGATTCGGACCTTCTCCTCGAAAGGCTCCACCTCCGTTCGCTCGCCCCGGTGCGGCGCGTGCGCGCACCGACGGCCGAAGCCGCGAAGCTCACTCACGCTCATTCCAGGGAAGTTCGGGACGAGACGTAGGGCATCGACGACCTGGTCAAGCATGAAGGGCTGAATGACGGCGACGACACCGTGCATCGACTCACTGTCCATGGGATACCTCCGTCTTCGCAGCACGGCCGGCCCGGCCAAAGAAGCTGTAGATCGTGGGGAGGATGAAGAGGGTCAGGATAGTCGAGGTCACGAGGCCGCCGATCACGACCGTGGCCAGCGGCCGCTGGACCTCGGCGCCCGACCCCGTCGCGAGCGCCATCGGCACGAAGCCGAGGGATGCGACGAGGGCGGTCATCAAAACCGGCCGGAGGCGAAGGCCGCACGCCTTTCGAAGGACGTCGGCGATGTCCAGGTGTGATCGTGCCTCGAGGTCGCGGATCTGTGTCATCAGGACGACGCCGTTCAGGACGGCGACGCCGAAAAGCGCGATGAACCCGACGGCCGCGGCAATCGAGAAGGGAAGCCCTCGGAGGGCCAGAGCGATGACGCCGCCCGTGGCGGCCAGTGGGACGTTGAGGTAGATGAGAACGGCAGGCTTCAGCGCCCCGAAGGTGAAGTAGAGCATCGCGAAGATCAGGGCGAGGGCGAGCGGCACGACGACCATCAGCCTCCGGGACGCCCTCTCGAGGTTCTCGAACTGGCCTCCCCAGCGGATGTAGTAGCCGTCTGGGAGCTTGACGGCGCTTTGGAGCTTCGCCTTCGTCTCGGCCACGAAGGACGCCACGTCGCGGCCCCGGACGTTCACCTCGACGACGATGCGGCGCTTCACGGCCTCGCGCGAGATCTGGGACGGCCCGGTGTCCAGGACGATGTCGGCGAGCTGGCCGAGCGGGACGAGGGCGCCGCCGGGGGCGGCGACGGGTACGTTCTGCAGCCCTTCGATCGTCTGGGCCGCCGAGTCGTCGAACCGCACCGCAAGTGAGAAGCGGCGCTGACCTTCGAACACGGTCCCGACGATCTTCCCGGCCCGCGCCGCCTCGACCGTGTCGAGTACGTCGCCTACTGAGATGCCGTAACGGGCGCAGCGATCGCGATCGACCTTCACACGGAGCACCGGGAGACCGGCTGTCTGCTCCGCCTTGACGTCGGCCGCGCCGGGCACGGTGGCAACGACCCGCGCGATCTCCTCGCCCTTCTGCCGGAGGAGCTCGAGGTCGTCGCCGAAGAGCTTGATGCCGACGTCCGATCTCACGCCCGCGATGAGCTCGTTGAAGCGCATCTCGATCGGCTGCTGGAAGGAGAAGCCGACGCCGGGAACGGTCTCGCCGAGGGCCTCCGCCATCTTCTCGACGAGCTCCCCCTTGGTTTTGGCCGACGTCCACTCGTCCTTCGGCTTCAGCATCACGAAGACGTCCCCCAGCTCGATCCCCATGACGTCAGTGGCGAGCTCCGGGCTTCCGGACCGGCTCACGACGGTAATCACCTCCGGGAACCGCTTCAGGACCCGCTCGATCCGCCCCGTGCTGGCCGCGACTTCGGAGATGCCGACGGAGGGGGGCCGGACGGCGCTGATCGAAAGGTCGCCCTCGTCGAGACGAGGCAGGAACTCGCCCCCGAGCGTCGAGGCGACGGCGGCGCCCACGGCGACGAGGACGACCGCGGCGATGACCACGGGGGCCCGCCGGGAGAGACAGACGTCGAGGCCGCGAAGGTACAGAACCCGCAGCCTTCCGACGAAGCGAGGCTCGTGGTCGTGCCCCGTCTTCTTCAGGAAAAGCGACGCGAGGACCGGGGTGAGGATCAACGTGAGCAGAAGGGAGCCGGCCAGGGCGAAGACGACGGTCCAGGCCATCGGCTTGAACATCTTTCCCTCGACGCCCTGGAGGCTCAGGATGGGAAGGTAGACGAGGATGATGATGCCGATGCCGAAGGTGATCGGCCGGATGACCTCGTGAGCGGCCTCGGCAGTGAGCTGGCGCACCGTCTTGTCGCGCCCTTCTGGCTCAGAGAGCCGCCGGACGACGTTCTCGATGAGGACGACGGCCCCGTCCACGATCAGCCCGAAGTCGATGGCCCCGAGGCTCATGAGGTTCGCCGAAATCCGCGACTCGACCATCCCCGTGAAGGCCAGGAGCATCGAGAGCGGGATCGCGGAGGCCACGATGAGGGCCGCGCGCACGTTCCCGAGGAACGCGAAGAGCACGGCGATGACGAGGATGCTCCCCTCGAGGAGGTTCGTCTCCACGGTGCGGATTACCCTTCGGACGAGGGCGGCCCGATCGTAGTAGGGAACGATTCTGATTCCCTTCGGGAGCGTCGGCTGGAGCTCTTCCACAGCCTCGCGGGCACGCGTGGCCACCTGCAGCGCGTTCTCACCGGCGAGCATCTGGACGAGGCCGATCACAGTCTCGCCGTGGCCGTCTGCCGTGGCGACGCCGATTCGCAGCATCGACCCTTCCCGCACCTGGGCGATGGCGCCGACGGTGACGGGCGTTCCCTCGGGCGCGGCCTTCAGCACGATCTTCTCGATGTCGGAGAGCGAGCTGACGAGGCCCTCCCCGCGGACGATGTACTGCTCGCGGTTGTGTTCGATGTAGCCGCCGCCGGCGTTCGCGTTGCCTCGCTCGACGGCCTCGAAGACCTCCTTCAGGGAGAGACCGTGGGCCCGCAGTCTCGCGGGATCGACGACGACCTGGTACTGCTTCGGAAGGCCGCCCCAGGTGTTGACTTCCGTGACGCCGGGAACGGCGCGCAGCCGGGGCGCGATCATCCAATCGAGGATCGTCCGGCGCTCCATCGCGGAGACGCCGTCCCCCTCGACAGTGAACTGGAAGACGTCGCCGAGCCCGGTCGAGACCGGACCCAGCTCGGGAGTGCCCAGACCCTCCGGAATCGCTTCGCGTGCCTGAACGAGGCGCTCGGAGACGAGCTGGCGGGCGAAGTAGATGTCGACCCCGTCCTGGAAGACGATCGTCACTGCAGAGAGGCCATAGCGGGAGATGGAGCGGATCTCCTGGAGTTTCGGAAGGCCGTTCATCGCGGCCTCCACCGGGTACGTCACGAACTGCTCCATCTCCACGGGTCCGAGGGCGGGAGCCTTCGTGAGGACCTGTACCTGGACGTTCGTGATGTCGGGCTGGGCGTCGATCGGGAGCTGCGTCAGGGAGTAGGCGCCGCCGGCGATGAGGAGGACCGCGGCCAGTAGGACGATCGCCCGGTTTTCGAGGCTGAGGTCGACGAGCCGCCGCAGCACCTCAGTCCTCCTCAACGAGCGAGGCTTTGGCGAACTCCGACTTCAGGACGAAGCTCCCTTCGGTGGCGACGACGTCGCCAGCCTTGATGCCGGCGAGAATCTCGGTGAAGCCCTCGAAGCTGTGTCCGACCTCGACGTGGTGCCGTTGGAAGACGCCGGGCTCGACCTGAACGAACACAGTCGAGCGCCCCTCCAGCGTCTGGATGGCCGACTGGGGAACGGCCACGATCGGGTGCGCCTCGCTCTGCGGCTTCGGGACATCGACCTGGGCAGTGACGAAGAGACCCGGGCGGAGCTTCTCCGAACGGTTCTCCACCGTCGCGCGGACCCGGACGCTCCTCGTCTGCGGATCGACGACGCTTCCGAGGAAATCAACGCGGCCACGGAAGGTCTCCTGGGGATACGCGTCGGTTCTCAGCGTTACGGACAGCCCTTCGTGAAGGAGGGCGAGGTCTTTCTCGTAGGCATTGAGAAACACCCAGACGGACCCCAGGTCGGCAATCGTCATGAGCGGCTGCAGCGCCTCGAAGAGGGCGCCGGAGGTCACCTTTCGGTCGATGACGCGGCCGGCGAAGGGAGCCCGGAGCGTGAGCGTGGCGCCGTCAGCCGCGGAGAGCCTGTGGTCGACAGCGTTGGCTCGCAAACGCGCGATCGTCTCTTCGCTGTCACCGTAGAGGTGGAGCGTCCTCTCGGCGGAAGCGACGGCGGTCTTCTTAGCCAGGTAGTCGCCTTCGCGAGCCTGGAACTCCCCGGCGCTGATGGCATTCGCCTCGACGAGCTTCCGGGCTCTCTCGTAGGCGCTGGCCGATACGTTGAAGCTCGACAGCTCCGTCACGAACTCCTCGCGCGTCCGACCGAGGTCGACGCTCTCGATTACGAGGAGCGGATCGCCGGGCTTTACGCGAGCGCCCAGGTCGACCGGAATCGACGTCACCCGGCCCTTGACGTTCGCGGCGACCAGGAGGAGGCGGTTCTCGTCGAATCCCACGCTGCCGGTGAGAGACAGAATGTGTGAGAGGTCGACGATCTGGACCTTCCACGTCGTGATGCCGGCTTCGGCGATCGCGGCGGCGGTGAGATGGACGCGCTGCGGGGTCGCAGGCTCTTCGACCTTCTCGGCGGTTTTCGCGGGGGCTTCAGGCGCGGGAGCGGCATCGCGGCCCTTGCCGCAGCCGGCGAGAGCGACGGCGGCGGAAAGGGCGAGGCCGGAAAGGAGGATGGTGGGTTTCCTGTTCACTTGCTATCTCCCGTGGTGTCGTCGTTCGGGCCGAGGAGCCGCCGAAGCTCCGCGATCGCGGTCGCGAGCTCGAAGCGGGCGCGGATCTCCTCGCGGCGGGCCTCGCGGGCCGTGCGCTGGGCGTCGAGGAGGTCGAGGAGGGAGGTTTCGCCCTCTTCGAAAAGCAGACGGGCGAGGCGGACGCTCTCGGCGGCGGAGGGGAGGAAGTCTCCTTCGAGCGAGGCGACCTGGACGGCGAGCGTCTCGACGTCTCGGCGGCGTGTCGCGAGGTCGGAGAGGAGAGCGAGCCGCACGCGCTCGGCGTCCGCGGCTCGGAGGCGGCTCTCGGCCTCGGCCCGGGCGACGTCTCCGCGCCGAGCGTTCCAGAGGGGCAGGGACAGGCCGAGCGCGCCGCCCCATGCCTCGCGATCGAGCTCGTTCTGCCGGAAGAAGGAGAAGCCGAGGTCCGGGACGCGGCCTCTGCGGGCGCTCGAGAGGAGCGACGAGGCGCGGGCGGCCTCGGCGCGGGCGCGGATCAGCGCCGGGCTTCGCTCGAGGGCGTCGGGGTGCGCGTCGAGGAGGGCGCGCATGCCGTCGGGGTGCCGTGGAAGCTCGCCCGCGAGGCGAAGCGGGGTGGGGAGAGGCTCTCCCGCGAGTGTCCTCAGAATGCCCTCCGCGGCGACCTCCTCCCTGTAGGCGGCGCTCAGCTCACGATCCTGTCGGAGCCACTCGACGCGCGCCTTGATCCGATCAACCTCACGCGCCTCGCCGAGCGAGGCACGGCGGGTCATCAGATCGAGGAGGGACGCGGCGTCCTCCGTGGAGGCCCGGCTCACCTCGACCTGCGCCCGGGCGAAGAGGAGACGGGCGTACGTGACCTGCGCGTCGAGCTCGAGGCCCCAACGGGTCGCGAGGCCCTCGGCCCGCAGCGCGCGGGCCTCGTGGTCGGCGGCCTCGATCGATGCCGACCGGGCAGGAAGCCAGGGGATCGACTGCGAGACCGAGAAACCCTTCTCGGTTTTCGGCGACCCCGTGCCATCTGCCGCCCGACCCTCCCCGAGGCTCAGCTCGAGCGTCGGATCGGGGAGGAGGCGTGCCGACCTCGACTCCGCCGAGGCGCTCGCGTCGAGCGCCTGCGCCGACCGCGCGGACGGGTGCGACTGCAGGACGAGCCGGACGTAGTCGTCCATCCGGAGCCCGTCGTCCGCGTGTGTTTCGAGGGTGCCGACAAGCGCTGCTAACGCGACCACTTGGCGGCAATACGATCGAATTCCCATTCCGTCCTCCTGGAGGCGGCGGGAGAGAGGCGCGCTCCCTGGTCGTGACCGAGGGCCTGGTCCGGAACCGACTGAATCAGATCCAGACCGCGTGCGTCGTCCCGTCGCGGTGGCGGCGTGCCGGCCGGTATGGCCGACCCGTCAGCGAAGAGGTCCGAGGGGAGTGCCGTCTCCGGGGTGCGTCGCTTTCTCGCGACGCTATCCGGAAGGAGCCTCTCTCAGCCGCTGCTACGCGAGGGCCGGTTTCGGGACGTGCAGGATATCGCCGACGTGCAGCGTGGTCGGAGGCGCGGACGCCTCGAACGAGGAGCGGCACGGGCGCGAGGCGGGGCTAGCGAGGGCGGGAATCCCCGGCGAGACCGGGCTGACGCGGGTGCCGCAACTGCACGTGGCGCACGTCGGCGGGCAATGGCCGGGGCTGGTGTCGTCGGGGCAGGTCTCCGCGCACTCGGCTCCGAGGAAGAGAGAGCCGAGGTTCGTCTCCTGGATCAGGAAGACGGCGAAGACCAGAAGGAAGAGCCTTCTCAACACCGGCGCGGAAGATAGCACACGGCGGCTCGAGTTTCCGGAAAGCGGGAGTCGACGGAACCCCCGATACTCTCCTCGGCAATCGCTCGGGAGGGTATCTATTTTCGTTGTTCCAAGCTGTCCCTAGGTACCCACGGAAAGTGGGGTGCTCCCCATCCTTCGGACCAGAAAAGGCAGGGAAATAAGTTTGGACCGTGGCGTCGGCCCGGAGGTGGGCGAGGTAGGCGTTCGAGACGATGCCGTCTGTGTTGTCGAAGGGCGTGACGGGGGAGACGGCTTCGCGTGACCAGTCGATGACGCGGACGCGCCGCCGTATCGCCTCCTTGAGAGCGAAGTCACCGCCGAGGTAGAGGGCGGCGAGGATCTGGCAGGTGAGGCTGTAGGTCTCCGTCT
>CAZWRQ010000103.1:0-15996 GCA_964636395.1 uncultured Holophagales bacterium | reverse complement strand
TGCGCGCCTGCCGGCCGGCGTACGGGACGTCGATCGCCAAGTCTCCGAGGAAGCCGGGGCCGTCCGCCGGGAACGAGAGGACGTCGGTGGGTCGGTCGATCCGCCGGAACTCGCGGTTCATCCGGCGCATCCGCCCGTCGCCACAGAGCAGGACGGAGACGGTCGCCGCCCGACGCGGCGCGGCAGCCGCGAGCACGGCATGCGTCCACGCGGCGACCCGCCGGACGGACGGTCCCGCGCGGACCGTGGAGGTCACCTCGACGAGGGGCGTGGCTCGGGGGACGCGGTCGGCGCGCCGCGCTGGAGGCTCTTTGCCCACGGCCGTCTACGCCTCCTCGGAGGCGGCGCGAACCCGGCCGAGGACGTCGGGAGCCGGCTTCCCGCCCTCGAAGGTGTCGTAGGCGTTCACGATGGCCTGGACGATCGGGTGCCGGACGACGTCGCGGTGGTCGAAGCGGATGAAGCGGATCTCCTCGACGCCGGAGAGGATCCGCTGCGCCTCCTTGAGTCCGGAGACCCGACCCGCGGGGAGGTCGATCTGGGTGATGTCCCCCGTGATGACCGCCTTCGCGCCGAAGCCGATGCGCGTCAGGAACATCTTCATCTGCTCCGAGGTCGTGTTCTGCGCCTCGTCGAGAATGATGAACGCGTCGTTCAGCGTCCGGCCGCGCATGAAGGCGAGCGGTGCGATTTCGATGACCTGTCTCTCCAGGAGCCGTCCGACCTTCTCGTAGCCGAGGATGTCGTAGAGGGCGTCGTAGAGCGGGCGAAGGTAGGGATTCACCTTCTCGGCGAGGTCGCCCGGGAGGAAGCCGAGCTTCTCGCCGGCCTCGACCGCCGGCCGGCAGAGGACGATCCGCTTGACCCGCTTCTCGAGGAGCGCCGCGGCGGCCATCGCGACGGCGAGGTAGGTCTTTCCGGTGCCGGCGGGCCCGATCGCGAAGACGACGTCCCGCTCGCCGATCGCCTGCAGGTACTCCTGCTGGCGGACGTTGCGAGGAGCGACGACCTGCCGGAGGGCGGCGCCGACGGAACGGTTCTCGAAAAAGTCGACGAGCGAAGCCGTCGGGTCGTCCTTGACGATCCGGATCGCGCTCGGCACGTCGGACTTCTTCGGCACGTAGCCCCGGCCGATCAGCTTCGAGAACTCGGAAAGGAGGTGCGCGGCCCGCTCGGTGCCTTCCGGGCCCCCGCTCAGGGAGACGACGCCACCCCGCGCCGAGATCTCGACGCCGAAGGCGTCTTCCAGAAGCCTCAGGTTTTCGTCGTGGACACCGAAGAGCGCGCTCAGCCCGGATTCGGGCAGGTTCAGGGGGATCGGTCCGTATTGGATAGCGCTGTCTCCTCCTCGAAAGGATAGCGGCGGGCGAGACGACCGGTCAAATGCTTCCCCCGCCCTAAAATCCGGGGGTGATCCGCCTCTACACCGTCGTCTTTCTCTCCGGCGCCGCCTTGATGGGCCTCGAGATCGCCGGCAGCCGCGTGATGGCGCCCGTCTTCGGCACCTCGATCTTCGTCTGGGGCTCGCTCATCACGACGTTCCTCGCGTCACTTGCCGCCGGGTATGCGCTCGGGGGTCACCTCGCCGACCGCCGCCCTCGCGCGTCGTTCCTCGGCGGGATCCTCGTCGGAGCCGGGCTTCTCGTCTGGCTCCTCCTTGCCCGCCCGGCGCCTCTCCTGGCTTTCTGCGCGTCCGCGCCGTTTCCCGACCGTTTCCAGGCGCTCCTCGCCGCGCTCCTCCTCTTCTCGCTTCCGAGCGTCCTGATGGGGGCCGTCTCCCCGTTCGCGACGCGCCTGGCCGCGCGCGAGGTCGGCTCCATCGGCCGGACGGCCGGTTCCCTGGCCGCCCTGTCGACGGCCGGGTCGATCGTCGGCACCTTCTCGATGACGTTCCTCCTGATTCCCGCGTTCCCGATCGAGCCAATCCTCTTCGGCGTCGGGGTGACGCTCGTCCTCTGCGGCACCTTCGTCTCCCGGGACGGACTCCCCGCGCGGCTCGGCGTCGCCGCCGCCGGCCTCGTCGCTGCGGCCGCGGTCTTCCTCTTCCGCCCGGAGCGCCTCCCGCCGCCCGTACCGGACGGCACCGTCGTCCTGCGCAAGGAGACCGCCTACCACCGGCTCCTCGTGGTCGACCAGGGGCCCCGCCGCGTCCTCTTCTTCAACAACCTCGCCCAGGGGTTCGTGAACAGGAGCTCCGGGATGGCGACCGGTCGGATCTACTCGGACGGCCTCGCCGCCTCGCTCCTCTTCCGGAGCGCGCCGGCCGAAAACGCCCTCGTCATCGGCCTCGGGACCGGGATGCTCCCCCGCCTCTTCTCCGAGAAGGCTCCCGGGATCGCCACGACCTCGGTCGAGATCGACCCCGAGGTCGTCCGCGTCGCCGGGGAGTACTTCGGCTTCCGCCCCGACGCCAACGACCGCGTCCTCGTCGGCGACGGCCGTGCGGTACTCGAAAGGGAGAAGGGACCCTGGGACGCGATCGTCCTCGACGCATACTTCTCCGACAGCGTCCCGTTCCACCTGATGACGCGGGAGTTCCTCGAGCTTTGCCGGGAGCGCCTCTCGCCGGACGGCGTCTTCTCCGCGAACTTCGTCGGCGCGCTGATGGGCCGGGACCAGCGTCTCTTCTGGTCGTTCGTCCGGACTGCCCGGGAGGTCTTCCCGACGGTCGCGATCCTCTCCTCGGAGCTCTCCTCCGGCAAGCGGGTATTCCAGAGCAACGCGATCCTCGTCGCCTCCTCCTCCCGCGACCGCCTTTCGAAGGAGCGCGTCATCGCCGAGGGGGATCGCCTCGCCGCGACCCTGCACCATCCTCCCATCGCCGAGTGGGCCCGCGAATACCACGAGGGCGAGCTGCGGACCGAAGGAGTCCCGATCCTCACCGATTCCTTCAGCCCGACGGACGCGCTCCAGCACCTCGGGCGCTGACACCGGGCACGGACGAGAAAAAAATTGGCCCGGGCGGGAGCCCGGGCCGATGTGAGGGGTGAGCCCGACGGTCTCGGGCTTGGGGGTCTTATCTCAGGCCGGCCTCAGGGCGCCGGCTGGCCCGCGACGAACGTCGCGTCCTCGGACCTGTTGTCGATCACGGTCGCGTAGGCTCCGACGACGGCCGTGCCGCGCGGGTTGTCGATCACGATCGTGGCTCGCGACATTTCGCCAGTCGTCAGGCCCGCGAAGAGGCTGTCGTTGCCGATCTGCACGAAGGGCGCGTCGGGGTTCAGGCCGACGGAGGAGATCTTCCTCGACTCGCGGCCGAATGAGTCGAGGACCCTGACGTCCACCTGTGCGCTCCCGGTCGAGCCGGGCGTCAGGAAGAGCGCCAGGTTCGTCCGATAGTCCCTGTTCGCCTCGAGGCCGGAGAGGACGACGCGCTGGCGGGAGCCCTGCGCGCTGAGCCCGTCCTCGTAGGCGAAGCCGTCGAGCTGCAGGCCGATCGTCCCGTTCGCCGTCGCCATGTAGGTCTTGCCGACGACGACGAGGTTCTCCGTCGGAGCGGCGTCGTCCGCGGCCGGCGCGATGTCGACGAACGAATCGGCGTACCCGGCCAGGTCGCCCTCTTCGAGGCCGAGCCAGGTCTTCACGAAGTCGACGGCGACCTTCATCTCCCACGGCTTGAAGGTCAGCGTGTTCTCCATAGTGGCCCGCCCGGCGGCGCCGACCTTCCTGTAGGAGTAGGTGATGCGAACGCGGCGCTCCTTCGCGCTCGGGTTCAGGACCGCCACGTCGCTCATCCAGAACGGCCCGTTCTTCCCCTGGACCCGGACGACGCCCGGGAGCCTGAAGCGTGGAGAGGGGCGCGGCGCCGGGGTGACGACGATCGAGTCGCCGGTGCCGTTGTCGATGACGGTGGCGTACGGGTAGATGCCGGAGCCCTTGCGGAGCTTCACCTCGGCCGAGAAGTCCGACGTCGGGGTGGCGTATCCCGCGCCGCCCATCGCCGCGCCGCCGGCGGCCGGCGGGGCCGACAGGATGGAGCCGATCTGCTTGACGCCCCGCGCCTCGACGGTGATCAGGGCCGGCACGCCGAGCACATTCCCGTTGACGTCTCGGAAGACGACCTCGACTTCCGCGGTCTCGCCCTTCAGGTTCGCGACCGCGAGGTTCGTCCGGAAGACGCCGTCGTGCCGCAGGCCCGCGAGGACGTTCCCTCCCCCGGCGGACTGGGGCTGGACCCCCCCGGCGACCGAGAGCGCCGGAACGGAGAGGCCGAACGTGCCGACCTCTTCGGCGTTCGCGGCGTTGTAGGTCCGGCTCACGATGACCGGCGGCACCGGGATGTCGTCGCCGCGGACGAGAACGACGCCCCAGGCTCCCTGGTCGAGCAGGAAGAGGCTCTTCAGGACGTTCGTGTACGACTTCGTCTCGCCGGCGACGAGCGCCTGCGGGATCCATGTGACCTTCGTCGCGCCGTCCCAGGTCGCTCCCGCGACGTACGCGAGCGACACCGTGGCCGTCGTTGCCCCGGGGTTGTGAATCGAGAGGTCGGACTGCCACTTCACGCCCGCGCCGTTGTCGGTATAGGCCATGCCGCCCGCGACCCAGAGGAGCGGGTCGGGGGGCGGCTTCACGGTGAAGACGGTCGGGGAGGCGGTCGTGACCGTTCCGGGCACGCCGTTGCGCGCCACGGTGAGCTTGACGGGGAAAGTCCCGCCGCGGGTGAACGAGTAGTCCTTCGGGGAGCCCTGGGCGAGCGGCGTGCCGTCGCCGAAGTCCCACGTGTAGGTCGTCGCCTGGTCTGCGCCGGTGAAGCGGATCGGCTTGTTCGGCTCGACGGCGGAGCGGTTCACGGTCGTCCCGTCGGCGTACTGGTAGGTGTAGTTGCCTGTCAGCGGGGCGCCGGTCGACCCCTTCACGCTGACGGTGTACTGCTTCTGGTTCGCCCCGTTCGTGAGCGTGACCGTGTAGCTCGCGTCGACGGCCGGGGTGTAGACCTTGACCGGGCTCGCCTCCGCGGAGGAGGTCCCGTCGCCGAAGACCCAGGCGACGTCGCCCGTGGCGCCGCTCGCCGTGAACTTGAGGCGCTGCCCCGCCGTCGCCGGCCCGAAGACCGTCCCCGAGCGCGCCAGTGCGGTGCCCGTATCGGCGTCCGCGACGGCGAAGTCGAGGAAGCTCTGGCCGCCCGAAGGGGAGACGTAAACCGTGTAGCTCTTCGAGCACCCCGTCGCCGTCAACGCGGCGGTGAAGGACTGCATCTCGAGGCCGGTGATCGTGTAGGTGTAGTTGACCGGGTTCCCGGTCGCCGTCGCGCCGGGTCGGAACGTCCAGCTCGGCGTTCCCGTCACGTTCGAGGCCACGAACGTGAGCGGCTGGCCGCTGATCGCGTCGTAGGACCGGGACGACGGGTCGAAGGAGAGCTTCGCCCCGGTGCTGTCGTTGATGATGAAGTCGCAGCTGCCTGCGGACGTCCCGACGTTGACGTAGACGCTCGCCGTACGGCTCGCGTTCGCGCTGTCCGTCGCGGTGCAGCGGACCGTCTTCGTCCCCTCCGAGGAAAACGCGTGGGACGTCATGCCCGAAGTGTTCGTCACGTCCGGAGTCCCGTCCCCGAAGACGAACCTGTACGTATAAGGGCTCGTGCCCCCCGTCGCGCTGCACGAGACCGTGACCGCCTGCGCTACGGCGACGGTCGTCGGGTTCGCCCAGATCGAGGAGATGGAAAGGGCCGGAGGGGTCGTCCCCCCGCCGCCACCTCCGCCCCCGAGCGGCGCCTCCACGGCGATTCCCACCGTGGCGTCGACGCCGTAGCCGCGGAGCGTGACGACGTAGTCGCCGCGGGTCGCGATCGAGAAGCTCGCGCCCTGCGTCGTACCGATGCTGGTGACCTGTCCGGTTTCCATGTTCGTGTGGATGAACGAAGCACCCTGGGGAAGGGCCGTCTCGCGAACGTCGTTGACGTAGGCGTATGCGCGCGCGGTCTGGCCCGTCGTCAGCGAGTAGGCTCCGGCCCACTTCTGGAGCTCGGTCGTCCCCGTCGAGTTGAAGAGCTTGACGGTCGGAACGGACCGGATGACCGTGAGCGGCGCCCACTGCCCCTGGTCGGGCCACGTCGCGGTCAGGGCGTCCGCGTTCCCGTTCCCGCAATCGCCGGTCGTCGTGTACTGGTACCGGATGCGAACGCCCCAGGACCCTTCCTGCGGCATCGGGATGGTGACGGTACCGGTCCCCGTGGCCGGGAACGGATTCGTCGCGACGAATCCGACCCCGGCATAGGTCCCCTCCGGGCAGCTGCCTCCGCTCACGGTGCAGAGGTCATAGGTGAAGCCGCTCGTCCCGCCGCATGGCGTCGCGGTGACACCCTTCTTCGAGGTGCTGCTGATCGTGAGCGCCTGGGCGGAGACGTTCCCGCTCTCGGGGACCGAGAAGCCGAGGACGACGTCCGTCACGGCAACGGTCGGCGCCGTCGGGACCGTGCAGCTGGCCCCCTCGAGTCCCGGACAGTCGGGGGTTCGGAAGCCGTTCCGGTAGGGAACGGAAACCCAGTAGCGGTACGTGCCCCGCTGGCTCAGCCCCGGGTTGCAGACCGGGCCTGTGCATTCGGCCTTCAACGTCAGGACGTCGCCCCCCGTGTCCCCTACGGGAGCCGAGGCGAAGTACCAGCGATAGCCGTTGCTCGTCCGGTGCGGCGTGCCTTCAGAGCCGTCCTCGACCGATTCGCCCGAGAGGATCGAGGCGCTCTTCAGGAGCGGCCTCGGCACCTTCCAGTTGATTCGGTGCTTCGTGAGGTCGGAAACGCCCTGGTTCAGAGCGTTCTGGACCGCGTAGGCGAGCGGGATCTGCTTGCTGGTGCCGGCGGCGGGGTCGCCCGCATCGAAGTCGCCGCTCGCGAGGACGGAGTCCCAGCACCCGACGCCGGTCGTCGGGCTCGGCCCCCCATCCTGTGAGGGGTCGCAGGGGCCGATCAGCGTCAGCTGGGAGGGATAGCTCCCCTGCGTGAAGGGAATGTCCGGGTTGACGAGAAACGGACTGGTCGGGCTGGCGTCGGTCTGGTCCCCCTCGTGGAACGCGTAGTCGAAACGCCAGTCGGTGATGGGCTGCACGTTGTCGGCTGGGGCGAACGTGGGGCGGATCCGAAGCTCGTCGCCGACGAAGACGGTGCCGTTGTCGGGAACGGCGACGGTCGCTCCAGTAGCCGGGACCTTCTCGACCGACAGCGCCCCTTCGGCGGGCGTCGGGGCCAGCGTACATGAGATCGACGCCGCGAAGACCCCTTCGCCAAGGAGCCCCATGTAGAGATGAAACGATCCTCCGGTGGAGCGGAAGCCTTCCAACGCCTCGAACTGGGAGGGCGATGTGAACTTGAGGCCCGCAGCTCGGTTCTGGTTGCTGAAGTCGCTCGACGACCGAACCTGAAGGTGGAGCGGGCCACCCGTCCCGTCCCCCTCGCCTTCGACGAAGACGGCCACGAGCTCGGTGTCGAACGAGAGCAGGAGGCTGCCGGGCATCGCCCGGCGGAAACCCGACTCCGGCAGGTAGAAGCCCTTGGGCTCTGCGGAGCCGAACTGGCCGCCGGGATTCGCCGGCGGCTGAATGCGCGTCAGCGACACGCCGTTCGACAGGAGGACGCCGACGGTGAGAGTCGACCCCTCGGCGAGGAGATAGAGCCCCCCGTCGGTCGGGTGGAGAGCGGCGGAAATGGCCTTCACCTTCCCGGAGATCCCGAGCTCGGAGAGCGTGTACGTCCGGTACGAGAAGCCGCTCGTGATTCCCGGGCCGGCCGGGCCGGGCGCGGAGACGTCGATGACGGTGACTTTCGATTCCGAGGCGGCGACGAGGTACGTGCCGGAGGCACTCTCGACGGGCTTCAGGATCAGGACGTCACCGCCGAAAGAGGGACCCGAGTACGGCCAGGATCCGATCTGGTTCTGGTTGTTCGGGTCTGCCTTGACGTCGCGCGCGACGGTCGTCACGTCGGCCACCCAGAGAGCCCCTGCCGAGTTAGACGAGAAGGCAAGGTATCGATTGCCCGTCTTCAGGGCGGCCGTCGCCTTCGTCTTCCCGCCGGTCGGCAGGTACTCGCCGCCGCCGGAGTACGGCGTCGGGCTCAGGACGATCGTTCCGTAGTCCGCGACCCCCCAGGGGACGAGAGCACGCGCCCCGTCGGACGAGGCCGAGATCATACCGGCCCGGGTCTGACCATCTCCGACGACGGGATACGTTTCGTTGAACCGGAGGTCCTTCGCTTGAAGCTTCTGCGGCGCCGCCGGAGAGCCGAGGTCGTAGGTGACGAACCCGTAGTTGTATCGGACGAGCAGCCGTCTCGCTCCGGCCGGGCCGGCGACAGAGAGCCTGTCCGGCAGGGTCGTGAACGTCTCACCTGCGCCCTTCGTTTCGAACTGTGTGGGAGGGCTCACGACCTGGCACTGCGCCTCGGCGCGGGCGGGAGCGAGGCTCCCGACGGCGGTGACGAGAGCGATCAGAGCCGGAAGAAGACGTCCGTTCGAACCTTCGCGAGCTACGTTCATCGAGTCCCCCTGTGGTCGGCACCCCAAGAAAATAGATACCTCACCGGGCTCACCGGCCGCGGCAGGCGAAAAAAGCAAGTCGGATTATAGGACAAGCGCGGCGAAGGTCGCCTCCGGAAGGCTCACGGGTTGTCCGAAGGGGCGCGGCAGGCATCCGGGGGTAGTGTCGGAGGCGGGCCGAATCTTTCGCGCCGCAGCGATCCCTGCTTGAAGGCCTCCTGGAAGCAGGTGGCGTTCTCGGCCCCGTAGAAGCCTGCGAAGGGGACCATCCGCGTGGCGTCGTCCAGGAGGGCGTAGGCGTACGTCTTGCCCCCGTCGCGCCGCCCCGTCGACGTACCGCTCGCAGGAAGGCGACGGTCGCGGCGCTTCGCGCCATGCCCGGCGCACAAAGAAAGAGAGCGGGCGGCCGAAGCCGCCCGCCCGTGGATCACGAGATCCGGAAAGCCTTACTGAGCGGTGACGACAGCACCGAAGTCGATGTTGCCGGGCTCGGTGATGGCGTCCGTGCCGCAGGTGAAGTCGTTGTCGAGCATCGTGGCCGCGTGGCCGACGCTGACGAACTGACCAGCCGCGGAGTGCTGGATGCCGACATAGGCCTGGTGGAAGCGGTCACCCTCGTTGTAGGGGAAGTCGACGCGCGTCCAGCCGAACTTGAAGCCGCCCGGGTTCACGTCGGCGTTGTCGGCCAGGATGATGCGCTGGGACTCCCACCAGATGTACGGGTCGACGGACGGAGCGACGTCGCCCGAAGGCCCGCCACCCTGAACCGTGTTGTAGTTCTCGTCCTCGTCCCACGTGAAGATGCCGACCGGCTCGTAGTTCCGCGCCGTGAGGTTCGCGCAGAGCGTGGAAGCCCCGTCGTTGTCCATCGCGCCAACGCGCCACAGGTCGGAGCGCCACACCGTGAGGAAGCTGGCGGCCTCGAACTCGGAGGCGTTCATGTAGCGGTAGCCGTAGGCCACGCCGAGCGGCTCGCGGCCGTCGCCGACGAAGGCGAAGGCAGCCGGGACGCCGGCGATCGCCGTGCCGGGATCCGTGATCGCGCCGGAGCGGCTGTCGACCGTGTAGCGGTTGTAGAAGGTGCGGTCCGTCGTCCAGTCGAGGCGGTTGTCGAACTCGAGCGGAACGGCGACCTCGCCGGAGATGTTGCCGGCGTTGGCGGCCGGGTCAACGAAGAAGACGTCGCCCATGAGGACGTTCGGGCCGTCGTTGTCGTCCCAGCCGAGCGTCGCGATCGCGTCGTTGACGTAGAACTGCGCTTCATCCGGGAAGAAGTTCGTGCAGTAGTTCGTCACGTCGATCGTGAGGTAGCCGGTGAAGTCGCCGGAGAGGCTCGTGGAGCCCGTCGTGTCCGCGCAGGCCGGGTTGTAGACGTCGGTCGGCTGAGGATCGACGAGACCCGCGTAGTCGGCGCCCTCGTCGAGGGACGTCCAGACACGGCTGCGGAAGGAGCCGCTGAAGGCCGGGGTGGAGTAGAAGCCGAGCGTGTCGGCCTCGTCCGCCGCGGACGGGTTCTGGAAGCGCTGGAACGTGGTCTGCGTGAAGCCGATCGTGGCGGGGTTGTCGCACGGATCGGGATAAACGGCGCCCGGCTTCATCACGTTCGGGTTGACGTTCAGCTTGCCGTTGAGGATGTCCCTCATCCGGAAGGTGGCGACGTCATAGCCCGTCATCGGGACGTTGAAGTCGAGGACCGCCGCCGACTGCTTGTTCCAGACGGTGACGTGGGCGACGACGCCCCAGAAGGAAACGTTGGTGATGGCGACCATCGTGTCGACGCCGCCCTCGGGGATGTCGGCGCCGGTGGAGCCGTTGCGCGACACCTTGAAGTACGGCACGAGGAGCGTCGCGGCCGGCACGTTGTCATACGCGCAGGTCACGGCGTAGCTCGTCCCCGTCGCCGCGAGCAGCGCCAGGGCAACCAAGACAGTGAACTTCTTCATCTTTACTCCTGCTGATTCAGTGTGATCGATGGGGTTGAAACCTGACGACTGAGAGCTACGAACTCCCCCGATACCGAATCACCTCCCGTGAATTCAATGGGAACCCCGAATGCTACTCCGCGTCCGACCGGCCCGTCGGGGCATCCCGGAACGCGGAAAAGGTAGGTCACACTCATGGTGCTGGAGGGAAGCCTAGGGGCGCTATTCGGAAATGTCAAGCGCTGAGAGCGAAAAATATGCTGCCATCCCATACGAGCCGCAGGTCGGCCGGTTCGAGGCGGTCGTCACCCGGCGTTCCGGAAGAACCGAAGGCCCCCGGCGCGCGTCTTCGCAGCGGTCCGGTATTCGTACATGAGGACGATGTCGTTCTTCCCGTCGCCGTCTACGTCGACGATCTTCACGCTCATCGAGCGATTCACGTGCTTGGGCTGGAGCTCGGGGTCGAGCTCCTCGAACTCGCCGGCCGGCGTCTGGAAGAAGACCCGAACGCGCCCGACGGAGTCGTCGCCGAGGGCTACGTCATCCAGGCCGTCTCCGTTCAGGTCTCCCACGCCGATCCCCTGGCTCTCCGTTCCGACCTTGGCCAGGACCTTGAGCAGCCTCTTCCTTTTCCACTCCTGACCGTCGCGGTAGTAGATCGAGACGCCGTGACCACGGAAGGACCCCATGGTCGCACCGCGGGCGTTTCCCTTGACGTAGGTGACGAAGGCCGCCGGCCGGCCCTGATACGTGCCGAGCGCCGTGCCGGAGTGGAAGGCGTAGTCCTCGGCGAGACCGCGCCCCTTGCTGTCGAAGGCGCCGGATCGCCGGTCATACTCGAAGAGGACCGCTCGGCCTCCCTGGTAACGGCAGCCGGACGCGAAGAAGGGCGCCCCCCCATCGCGCGGGGCGGCGTACAGCTCGATCGTGTAGCCGAAGCAGGCGACCTCGAGGCCGGTCGACCTCTCGGCGAAGGTCCCGGCGGCGCTGCCGAAGAAGGCGCGCGTGTCGATCCCGAGCTTGTAGCCGTCGTCCGAAGCCCCCGGAGCCGGACGCCCGCCGGCATCCGCCTTCGCCTGGAGCCGCTTCAGGTTCGAGCCCTCCGATTCATCCGAGATCGCGACGAGGTCGGCGCGCCCGTCGCCGTCGAGGTCTCCGGCCGAGACCGCTCGCCCGCTCATCCGGCGCGGGAGGCCCCGGGCCTCGCGCCGGAACCGGAAGCCGCCGAGATTGTATGAGACGAACGGACCGGATCCGTGGCCGATCGAGACGACGTCGGGCCGGCGGTCACCGTCCATGTCCGCGACGGCGATTCCGCCGTACGCGTAGTTCAGCGACTCGTCTCCCTCGATGACCGGCTCGACGGTGCTCCAGCGCGCCCCGTCGTATCGGAAGATCTGGAGCGTCCCCATTCCGAGACGGGGCGGGGTGGTCACGATCTCCGGTCGCTTGTCGCCGTCGAGGTCGGCGACGGCCATGTTGGATCGCCAGAAGCCGCTCGTCGGAAGGCCTTCCGACTTCTCCTCGAAGCGGAGACGAAGCTTCGAGGCGGCCGGCGCGACGGCCTCGTACTCGAGCGGGTCCACCTCGACGACGGGGCGGAGCCCTTCGGCCGCCGCCTCCCCGTCGACCGCGGGCCTCTCGATGAGCTCCTCCGGCGCTGCGACGTAGTAGAACCCTTCGTCCTCCTTCACGAGGTCGAGCGTGAACATCCGGGGGTTCAGCAGCGTGTGGCGGAGCTTGCCGTCGACGACGCGCAGCGACGGGTTCTTCGGGATCCGCTGCAGCTTCTTCCCCGTCGCCGGGTCGGTGACGATGATCCATTCCTGGCGATCCGCATCGTCTTCCTCGGCCACCGGAGGGAGGCCTGCGAGCATGCGCGCCGCCTCGACGGTCTTACGCTCCCGCTCGGCGAGCGCCTCACGAGCAGCGGCCTCTTTCGCCGCATCGGCCGACGCCTCCTGCGCCTTCGCGGGTGCGTCGGTGCGGGGGGTGGAGGAGCAGCCCGTCCATGCGAGCAAGGCGAGAGGGAGTACGAGGGCGAGTCTCTTCAAGGCGTCTCCTGGGGCGCACGAGAGCCGCGAACCTTCGGCTCGCGGCCCGATGGAATCGGGATTCCGAGAATCAGAGGACATCGGCGAAAGCCCGGCGGCTCCGCGCGAAGAAACGGTGGCCGAGAAATCCTAGCACGGCGAGACCGACGCCCCAGACGAAGAGCCGCCCGAGGGGCGGCGCCGTCGTGCCGAGAAGGCCGGCCCGGAAGAGCCCCGCGAGGTCGCGGAGCGGGTTGAGCGCCATCGCCGGCGCCAGCGACGCCGGTACGAGGTCCTCCGGATAGAGGATCGGCGTCAGATAGAAGGCCACGGTCAGGAGAGGACCGAGGAGCTGGGCGAGGTCTCGAAACAGCACACTGCCCGCCGCCAAAGCAAACACGGGGCCAGCGAGCAGCAGAAGCTGGAAGAGGAGCGCCCCGGCCAGCGGCACGAGGTGCAGCTCGCCGGAGCCGAACGGAACCGAGACAGCCGCGAAGACGACCAGGCTCGCCATTTGGAGGATCAGCGCCGATCCGAGGCTCGAAAGGACGAGGATCTCGACGGGGAACGGGATCTTCTTCACGAGGTTCGCCTGCTCCGTGACGGAGCCGGAACCCCGGACAAGAGCATCCTGGAACCCGAGCCAGGGCAGGAGTCCCGCCAGCAGAAATTCGGCGTAAGTTCCGCGGAAGTCGGCCGGGGGCGGCACCCGGACGATGACCGAGAAGACGAGCGTGTAGAGGCCGCAGAGGATGAGCGGGTTCAGGACCGCCCAGGCCGCGCCGCCGAAGCTTCCGGCGTAGCGGGCGGCCAGATCTCGCCGGACGAGCTCGGAGAGGAGGAAGGCGTTTCGTCTCAAATCTGGTCCGGCGGGCGCCCGACACGGGACGAACTGCTTGACAGGGACCCGGGAGGGACTAACCTTAGGTTTGGGTTCGTGTCGATGAGTACCAGCGCGCGCCGGTCGCAGATTATCGTGGTGGGGCAGAAAATCCGTCAAATACGGAAGAGCCGCCGCCTGACCCAGGCCGACCTCGCGAGCCGCATCGGCGTCACCCAGTCCGACCTCTCGCGCATGGAGAACGGCGAGTACAAGGTCGGTCTCGACACGCTCTTCCGTATCCTCCAGGTCTTCGAGCTCTCGATGAGCCGCTTCTTCGAGGAGCCGACGCTCGAGACGGCGGAAGCCGAAGAGGCCCCGACGCCGGACCCGGCCACGGAGTCCCAGCAGCTCGTGGCGGACTTCGAGGAGCTCGACGAGGACTCGCGCCGCGAGGTCCTCGACTTCATCGCGTTCAAGAAGATCCAGCAGCAGAACCGCCAGCCCCGGTGGCGGCCCGAGGAGGCTCCGCAGGAGCCCGGGCCGGCCGTCGCGGGTCCCCTTCTCCCGTTCGGGCGCCCCGGCGGCCCCGGTCGCGCCGAGTGAGGTCGAGAAGCGAGATGACGAGATCGACAACGGATGCCGCAGCGCTCCGCAGCCGCTCCGAGGCGCTGCGGTCGGACGCGGTCGCCCTCCTCGAGAAGGGCGAGTTCGCGGCCTCGCTGGGCCGCTACGACGAAGCCCTCGACTCGGCACGGCGGACGGGCGACGAGACGTTCGTCGACTGGATCTTCGCCTGTCGCGCGGCCGCCGCGGCCGAAGCCGGTCCCGCGGAGAACGAGCTGCTGGAGCTGAAGCGGATCCTCCTTCGCGGGCGTGACGCGCAGACTTCTTTCCGCGCGGCCTACACCGCGGCCCGCATCTACGAGCTTCGGCGCGACTACCGCAAGGCGGCCTTCTACGCCCGCCTTGCCGGCGACCACGCGGCCGCGGTCGGCGATCCGCTCCTCCTCGCCGGCGCCCAGAGCACGCTCGGTACGATTCACGCCGTCGACAGCCGCTTCGAGGAGGCGGCGACGTGCTATCGGAACGCGCTCGCGACCTCGGAAGCGCCGGCACGCGTCTCGGCGATCCATCGCGCCGTCTGGCAGGACAACCTCGGCTACTGCCTCCTCGCGCTCGACAGGACGTCGGAGGGCCTCGCGCTCGTCCACGAGGCGCTCGACACCCTCGAGAGGGCCGGCGCCGCGGCGCACACCGTCTACCCCCTCATGGACCTCTGCTTCGGCTATCTGAGATGCGACCGGTACGAGGAGTCCCGCTACTTCGGTGAGGCCTGCCTCGAGCGCGCCCCGCTGCGCGACGACGAGACGGTCGAGAGAAACGTCCTCTACCTCCTGGGAGAGGCGAGCCACCTCAGCGGCGACGAGGATTCCGCCCGCGATTACTTCGATCGGCTCGCATCCCTCTATCCCGACTTCCGGAACCTGAGGGCCTACCTCGAGGTCTTCGACTTCCGGAACGTCATCAACCTCCGATCGTGAGGTGAGCGCCATGAAACAGAAGCGCTTCGCCCCTCTCGTGCTCGCCGCCTCGGCCCTCCTCGGAACGGCGCTCCTCGCGCCCACTCCGGCACGGGCCGACTCCGCCGCGGTGGTCTCCCCCGACGGGACGCTCTATGAGGTCTTCCCCGCCCGCTACGGCGACGTCGTCGTCGTCCCGGAAGGCTCGCCGGACGCCAACCTCCAGGTCCTGGCCCTGCGAGTGACACCGTCCGGTCAGACGGGCCACGTCGAGCTCGTCGACGGAACGGTCGACCCGAACGCCGAGGGCTCGGTCTCGATCGAGCTCGAGGAGACGACCCGGACCCTCTTCGTCGCGTACACGAAAGCGAACGGCCTCATGGCCGACATGCACGTCGCCGTCCGACGTGACGGCGACTGGTCCGGGCAGGACATCCTCTCGAACCGCGGCTTCTACCTCTCCTACAACCCGAAAGTCGTCGTGACGCGTCAGTCGTACGTCGACTTCGACGAGGAGGGGCTGCCCGTCACGAAGAGCCGCTCGATCTTCTCCCTCGTCTGGTGGGAGGAGAGCGGCCCGACGCAGGCCCGCTACGCGCCGATCTTCGTCGAGGACGGCGAGCTTCGTGTCGACGCCGTTCAGCCCTGGAACCTCAACGAGCTCGCCGGCGCCGCCGGACCGACGGACTCGACCGGCCTCCCGCTCTCCTCGTACACGTACCCGTCCGTCCAGGCGGACCCCTCGACGAACGGCGGCGTCATCGTCTCGTTCGCGAACCTGGCGACCCGCAAGCAGCAGGTCCTCCGGATCGAGTTTGTCGACGACTTCGTCAAGCTCAGCCCTCCCGGCGCGACGCGGGTCCCTGACGACGTCTGGGCGCGCGGTCACGTTCCGATCGGCCGGTCCGGAGGAACGGGGCGCATTCCCGACATAATGGACACGGGCGCGCAGGTCGGGGCGACGATCTCGTCCTCCGGCATCACGACGTTCCACTGGGTCGAGGGCGGCGCGATGAACTTCGTCCGCAGCGACGACGCCGAGGGCGTGGCCACACGCCGCATCGCCCTCCGCGACGACCTCTCCGCAGAGAAGGCGCTCCGCCTCGTCCGGTCCCTGGCCGAGAAGAACTGACGCATTCGCGGAAAACCGCCGCGTCGAAGCGCCCCGGGTCGCCGGGGCGCTTCTCTTTTCGGGAGGGAGCTCGCCGTCGCGCCGGGCGCGACGCGGTGCTC
>CAZWRQ010000102.1:0-16001 GCA_964636395.1 uncultured Holophagales bacterium | reverse complement strand
GCTTCGGCCCCTGCTGGCGGAGCTGGGCGGGCGCGGAGGGCGATGCGAGGAGGATCGCCGTCAGGCCGAGATGCGCAATCTTCATGGAAGCCTCCTCTATCGGCCCGAGTCGTCGTCTACGCGGAAGGGAGGGCGGAGCCCTGCGGAACAGCAGGCTCGGCGGCCCTCATCAACGGAAGTACCCGTTGACGTCGACGATGAGGTGCACCGCCGCCGTCGCGGTATTCGTCGCGGCGATCCGCCCGAGCCCATCCGTAGAGAGCCGCATCACGGTCACGCACGCGCGCGTTCGCCCCGCAGCGAAGCTGAGCGTCGACGAGAGGGTCGTCAGCTGGTCGCCCGGGGCTACCTTGATGTCCCCCGCAGCGCCCGCCTGGGTCACGGTGACGTTGATCGACAACGCCTTCGCGTCGGCCGGGATGCCGCACTTTCCCGTCATCTGAAAGACGCGGCGTTCGCCCGCGGAGAGCGCGGGCGCGGCGGCCGTCACGCCGGACGATTCGCGGGTGTCGAAGACGCGGCACGGCGCGAGCGTGTAGAGCGCGCTCCCGACCGGCGCCGACGGAGAAAGAAGGCCCGTCCGCTCCGGTCCTCGGCGGAACATCGGCCACGGAGAGACCCCCGGGATGGCCGCTGCCGGAAGCTCCCAGACGTAGAGTCGTCCCTGGTCGAAGGCGCCGTTGGCCGAGCCGACGATCACGTCCAGCCGGCCGTTGCCATCGAGGTCCGCGACGGTGGGAGTGCCTCCGACGGAGAAGTACGTGTGCATTCGGAGCTGAGTCTCCGCCCCGTACTTGAAGAGGCTTCCGTTGCCGTTGAATCCGACGATGTCCCACCCGATCGGGACGAGGACCTCGGGGGATCCGTTGCCGTTCAGATCGATCGCGACGGGCGAACCGCTCATGCCGCCGTTCAGGCCGCTCTCGTTGAGGGGCTGGACCGGCCAGCCCGAGAGGAGCGCTCCGTTGGACTTCCAGGCGTAGAGCTTCCCGTCGTCGCAGGAGACGATCACCTCGGGGAGGCCGTTCCCGTCCAAGTCCGCGAGGGCCGGCGACGGCCAGACGTAGGCACCGGTCGAGACGGGCCAGCCCGCGACGTCCGCCCCGTTGTGGTGCATCGCGTAGACCTTGCGTCCCGCCGTCGCGCCCGGCTCGTGGCCCGTGCCCACGACGATCTCGAGATCGCCGTCGCCGTCGAGGTCTCCGAGAGCAGGGGAGGAGTCGATGTGCAGATCGAAGGCCCGGGGCCAGCCCGGTTTGACGGCTCCCGTGCGAGAGAGGACCCACATGATGCCGCCACCGTCGATCGTCGTGACTCCGGGCGGAAAGCCGGCATGGGTGTAGGCACCGATGACGATCTCGACCTCGCCGTCCCGGTCGAGGTCGCCGACCGCCGCAGACGACCATGTGCTGTCGTAGAGGAAGAACGGCCACGAGCCGGCGACGGCCTGACCCGTATAGCGAAGGGCGTAGAGGTACTGGTCGAAACCGCCGACGACGACGTCGAGCTTCCCATCCAGGTCGAGATCGGCGAGAGCAGGGGTCGCGAAAACGCCGTCCGGGTGCCCATTCGGTCCCAAGTTCAGGTCTTGCGTCACGACAGGCCAACCGGGCATGAGCTGACCGTTCCGGCGGAAGGCGTAGATCGCACCGTCGTTCGTGAGGTCCTGCCAGCCGACCCCGACGATGACCTCGTTGTATCCGTCGCCGTCGATGTCGCCGATGGCCGGGCTCGAGTTCACCTCGCCCGTCACGGTCACTGGCCAGCCCGGGACGAGCGTGCCGTTCGGGTTGAAGGCATAGACCTTCTTCCCGACGGTGCCGACGACGACCTCGAGGTCCGGGTCATCATCCAGGTTTCCGACAGCGGGGGACGACCGGTCGACGAGGACACCCACGCTCTGGGGCCATCCGGTCTTGTAGGAGACGGACTGCTGGGCCGCGAGAGGAGCTGTCGAGAGCAGGGCCGTCATCGCGAGCGCGCCGGCGAGGAGTCGCTTCATGGGACCACGCGAGTCCTTTCCGCCGCTCCCGCCCGGGCCGACGGAAACGGCTTCGGGGGGACCGGCCTAACGGCCGCTCCCCCGGGATCTCCGTCGAAGCCGCCGGGCCGCTACTGGAAGTAGCCGGTGACGTCGATCAGCAGGTGATACGTCCAGGGCTGCGTGAAGGGCGCCCCGGCCCCGTCGATTTGGATGTCCGGCCCCGTCCCCGGGTTCACGGTCCCCAGCGGGACGATGGCGCCGTTCGCAACCGTTTCGCCCGCGTAGTAGTTCGAGGTGGACTGCGCAGGGAAGGTACCCGGATAGGGCGCGACCCGAAGGTCGCCCTGGACCGCCTGGGGATTCGTGACGGTAAGGTTCACGGAAACGGCCGCGGCGGTAGCAGGGACGCCGCAGAGGTTCCTCATTCGGAAGGCCCTCGGAGTGGCCGTGATCATCACGCCGCCATTCGTCCCACCAGCGGACGGGAGACCCGTTCGCGTGTCGTAGGCACGGCAGGGGGTGATGGCGTAGTACTGATACGGTCCGAGCTGCGCCTCGGCGATCCCGGGGGCGAACAGGGCCGCCGCCGCGGCGAGGAGTCCGAGGGTCCGAACGAGCGTCGTGAGGTTCTTCATGGCGGTCTCCTTAAATGGCCGGACAGAGGATTCTCATTGCAGAAAGCCGTTGACGTCAATCAGGACGTGGGCGGTACCGTTCGAGTCGTTCCGGAGAGTCACCGCGCCGGTCCCGGACGAGCTGAGCATCAGGAGAGCGTTGTTGGCCCGCGTCCGTCCCGCGCGGAACGCGAGGACGGAGGCCGCGGACGGGACGGCGTTGCCGGGGAACGCGCGAAGGACTCCGTCGGCCCCGGGCTGGGTGACGGTGAGGTTCACGGAGACGGCGCGAGCCGAGGTCGGTACGCCGCACTGCCCCGCGAGAACGAAGACGCGCTCCGCTTCGGGCGGGAGCGCGGGACCGCCGTACGGCCCCGAGGCGTTCCGGGTGTCGAGGATGCGGCACGGCGGGAGGGGATGAAAGCCGCCCGGGCCGGACGAGGACGCGACGGGAGGCTTCCACCCGAGCTGGATCACCTCGAAGTCGCCCGCGACGAGGTCGTCGAACGCGGGGTTCAGGACGCCGTTGTCCCAGCGGGTGTCGTAGGTCCCCTGGACGTACATGTCGGACCCGTTGTCGGCCACGATGAGGCCGTAGGTCTTCATCGCCTGGAAGATCCGCTGGACGTAGGCCGGGTACCCGCTGATGTCCTTCGACGCCTTCAGGCGGAGCCGGGCCCCCATCGGGAGCGCGCCGACGGTGTCCCCGGCCTCGTGCGAGGCGGGCCAGACGTAGCCGTTCGTCGCGCGCACCGTGACTCGGAACGCGTGCCGGATCGGCTCCGTACCGAAGGCCTCGTCGTACCGGATTAGGCCCGGCAGGACCGCGAGGCCCGCGGCGTCGGCGCTCGTCCAGGTCTCCGGGCGCCGCTGGTTGGAGTCGAGAAGGAATACGGCGCCGGAGCCGGCCCGCCAGGTGCAGGACGGCGATCCGGCAGGGAGGCAGCGCGTGTTCCACGTCTCGTAGAGGACCCTGTTGTCCCGGTCGACGAGGAGCATGTGCTTGTCGCCCCCGGCGCCCGAGTTGCCGGCGTAGCCCCCTTCGATCCACTTCGTCTGGGTCTTCGCCGCCGGCGGGATCGGGTAGCCCGGCGGGCGCCCCGGCGCGCCGGGGTCGCTCTCGTCGTCGTAGTCGAACGCGATCGGCTCGAGCGGCTGGTCGCCCGGGACGGTCACGTAGACCATGCCGTAGATCGCGGGCGGGTTCTCCTCGTCGTCTCCGCCGAAGTCGGGGTGCATCCCACGCGTCGGGCCGATGAACTGGATGAACGACGTGCTGCTCGCGTCGACCGGAGCCGCGCTCACGTCGACGTTCCACCAGTTGTCGGGCGGGAAGAGCGTCGGCAGGGCTCCGCCACGAACGACCTGGCCCGCGGCCGGAGGCGCGAGGAGGAGCCCGACGACGAGCGCCGCGAGGCGCGCGTCTCGACTAGGGAAGGAAGTAGCCCGACACATCGAGGATGAAGTGGACGCTCGCCGCCGAGACGTTCTGGACCTTGTAGGCGAGCGTGCCGTCGGTCGAGAGGCGGTAGGTGCCGTTGTTCGCGCGGGTCTTCCCCGCGGCGTAGGAGATCGCGCTGGTGGGCGGGTTGGGGCTGAGGCCGTTCGACGGGAAGAGGCGGAGCTCTCCGGCGGCGCCCGGGCCGGTGATCGTGACGTTCAGAGCGAGGGCGACGGCCGTCTCCGGCACGCCGCAGCGTCCCGAGAGGTCGAAGGTCCGTGTCTCGCCCGCGGCGAGGATGGGCGCGGCCGCGGCGGCCCCCGATGCGTTCCTCGTGTCGAAGAGCCGGCACGGGGTGAGCGCGTAGTAGCGAGCGGCCCCGGGAGCAGGGAGATACGCGTAGCCGTTCGTCAGCGTCCCCGTCTGAGCGTCGGGGTTCCTCACGACGACGTTCACGATCCCCGCGGCGCGGGCGGGCGCGGTCGCGGTGAGCGTCGTCGCGTTCACGAAGGTCACACCCGTCGCCGACGTGCCGCCGAACGTCACCGTCGGCGTCGCGACGAAGCCCGAGCCGGTGATCGTCACGGAGGTCCCGCCCGAGGTCGGACCGGTATTCGGCGAGACCGCCGTCACGGCAGGCGCCGGAGGCGCGGTCGAGTAGGTGTAGCCGCTCCGGAGAGTCGCCGTCTGCTGGTCGGCGTTCATGACGACGACGTCGACGAGGCCGGTGTTCGTCGCCGAGGGCGTGACGGCGGTGATCGTGGTCGAGTTGACGACGACGACGCTCGTCAGGGATTTCGCGTTCGGCGAGCCGCCGAAGACGTTGTTCGACGGGAGCTCGACGAATGAGACCGCCGCGCCCGACGTGAAGCCGCTCCCCGTGATGGTGACGGCCTGAGCGCCCGCGAGGGGGCCGCTCGAGGGGGAGATGGCGACGCCGCTCGGACCGGGCGGCACGGTGCCTCCGGAGACCGTGGCGAGGCAGGACGCCCCGGTGATGTCGTCGAGGATCCCGTTGGTGGAGTTCGTCCCGGTGACGGAGAGCCGATGGAAGACGAGCGAGGACGTACAGCCGCTTCGCAGGTGACAGTAGCTCATCAGCGTCCCGGTCACGTTCGGGACGCCGAAGATCGTCTGCGGCGCCGGGCAGGACCCCTGCGGCTCACAGCCCCCTTCGGCTGCCAGGCAGGTGTCGATCGGGGGATCGCCGTAGATGCAGTTGTGCGTGTGCCGGGCTCCGAAGTTGTGGCCCACCTCGTGGGCGAGGATCCCCAGGTCGTTCGAGACGCCCCAGTTCCCCGTGAAGATCTGGTCGATGCTGTAGCCGACTCCGTTACAGAGTCCGCTGATCCAGGCAATCCCCGAAGCCGAGCTCGACGAGCCGGACTTCCCCGAAAGGAGCGCTGCGAGCGCGCGCCGAACGACGGTCCTGGGGTAGTTCGTCTCCCAGTAGTTCGTGAACTCGTTCAGCTTCGCGCTGTCGGCTGCGCCCGTCGTGTCGGTGTACGGGTCCTCGGCCTCGGTCGGGCGAAGGATCGTGTAGCCCTGAAGGATCCGGACGCCCTGGTCCATCGTCGCGCTCGCGTCGCGCTCGTAGATCAGGGTCATCGAAGCCACGAGGGTGGCGATGTAGGTCGTCGTGGCCGCCGTGCTCCCTCCGTGCCGCAGGGTGATGTACTCGGCGTCCGTGTCGAACGCAAGGACGGCCGTCCGCGTGGGGCTCGCCAGCGCCGAGAGCTCCGCCGGCGGCGGCGCATCAGGGACGGCGAGGTCTTCGAAGCGAGCGGCCTCCGGTCCGTCTTCGTCCTGACCGCACGTCCAGGTCGGCCCTTCGTCGATCCCGTATCGAGACCGTGCGGCGAGGACCCGCAGGCGGCCCGTAGAGTCCTCGGCGTCGTCGGGCTCGAGCTCGACCACGCCCTCCGGACCGAGGCAGAGGCTCCCCCGGATCCCCGTGACGGGGTCCGCCCAGGCCACGAGGCGGACCTCCTCGCCGGGATCCACGGTCCGCCCGCGGAAGAATGCGAGCTGCGTACGCGGGAGCTCGACCTCGCGACCGTCGACGATCCGGACGATCCGCGCGTCCGGGGCGTAGACGTCGAAGCGGTGGAGCACGACCTGGCGTCGCACGCCCGGGGCGACGGGCCAGCCGTCCAGGCGGATCGACTCCTCCGGCGCGAGAGACCGGAGGGCCGCGACGACCCGATCGTCGAATCGGACGAGCTCCATGTCGCTCCGGCCGTCGGGGGCGTCGACGATCGGTCCGGGCGGCGCGGCGCTGAGGTCGACGACGTCGGCCGGGAGCGCCGCGACGCGATGCGGGAAGGCCGCCAGGGCCAGGACCGCGAAGAACGATACGCCCGCTTTCCTCATCGAACCCCCTCCCGGCTCGCCCTCGAGCCGGACGCGATCGCTCGCGACCTCCAATCTAGCCCTTTCGCGTTGCGGCATCCAGCGGATGCGACGCCCAGCGGGGATCCCCCTCTCGTAGTGTCGGAGGCTCACGCGCGGAGCCCGAGCGAGGGCCGGGATGCGACTACGGGGAGCCTGGCTCGTCCGCGGTCCAGTCGACGGACCGAGACGTGCGGCGTAGCGTGCCGGAACCATGTGGAACGGACGCCGATCCGGCCCCTCCGCCTCCGGCTTCCGATGCAACGCGGCGCACTTCACGCTTTTCGTGCTCGTCGTGCTCGCGCTTCTCGCCGCCCCGACCGCCCGTGCACAGCTCGCCGTCTACGACGACGCCCTGCGGAACGGCTTCGCCGACTGGTCGTGGGGGACGCACAGCCTCACGCAGACCGCCGTCGTCCGCACCGGGACCGCCGCGATCTCGTTCGAGCCGGACGGCTGGGCGGGACTCTTCTTTCATCGCGACGCGGGGTTCACGGGCTCCGAGTACGAGGCGATCGAGCTCTGGGTCCGCGGTGGAGGCGCCGCAGGACAGCAGCTCACCGTGGCGATCCTCTCGGGCGGCAGTCCCGCCGGCTCGGCCGACCTCGCGCCGTTCGTCGACGGGGGGGCGATCCCCGCGGGGAGCTGGGCGAAGGCGACGGTGCCGTTCTCCGCGCTCGGCCTCTCGACCGGCAGCTGGGACGGCATCTGGCTCCAGGACGCCGACGGCGGGAACCAGCCGACGCTCTACGTCGACGACGTCCGGCTCCTGCCGCGCACGTCTCCGCCGCCGCCCCCTCCCGTCGGCGGCGCCGTGACGGTCGCCGTCGACGCGACGCTCGACCGGCGCGCAGTGAGCCCGCACATCTTCGGCGTGAACTTCGGGACGGCGTCGCAGGCCGCGGCGATGAAGTGGCCGGCGCGACGTTGGGGCGGCAACTCGGTGACCCGCTACAACTGGCAGAACGACACGTCGAACAAGGGCTCCGACTGGTTCTTCATGAACGTGCCCGACGACAACCCCGACCCCGGCTCGCTGCCGTTCGGCTCCTCGGCCGACCGCTTCCTCACCGAGACGCGCGCATCTGGCGGCGAGCCGATCCTGACCGTGCCCCTCATCGGCTGGACGCCGAAGGCGCGGCAGAAGGACTGGGGCTTCTCCGTCGCGAAGCACGGCGCGCAGACGGAGAACGAATGCACCGCGTCCGGCTGGCCCGACTGGTGCATCGCCGACGCTGGGAACGGCGTGAGAGCCGCCGGCGGAAACGTGACGGGGAACGACCCTCTCGACACGTCGATCGCGATCGGTCCGTCGTTCGTCACGGCCTGGATGGACCACCTCGCCGCGCAGTTCGGGACGGCGGGGAACGGGGGGATCCGCTGGTACGCCCTCGACAACGAGCCGGCCCTCTGGAACTCCACGCACCGCGACGTCCACCCCGACCCGCTCACGTTCGACGAGCTCTGGACGAGGACGCGCGACACCGCCGCCGCGATCAAGGCCAAGGACCCGGCGGCCGTCGTCTTCGGGCCCGTCTCGTGGGGGTGGTGCGAGTACTTCTACTCGGCGGCCGACAACTGCTCGCCGAACGGCGCGGACTTCATCGGCCACGGGAGCGTGCCGCTGACGCAGTGGTACCTGCGCCAGGTGAAGCAATACCAGGACGCTCACCCCGGCGTTCGCCTCGTCGACGTCCTCGACGTCCACTACTACCCGCAGGCGAACGGCGTCGCGCTCTCGGACGACGAGTCGCCCGCGACGTCGGCCCTGCGGCTCCGGTCCCTCCGGAGTCTCTGGGACCCGACCTACGTCGACGAGTCGTGGATCCCCGACGCCGTGCGGCTCATCCCGCGGATGAAGGAGTGGATCGCCGCGGAGCTCCCGGGCGCGAAGCTCGCGATCACCGAGTACAGCTGGGGGAACGACAACGGCCTCTCGAGCGCGCTCGCGCAGGCGGAGGTCCTCGGGATCTTCGCGAGGGAGGGCGTCGACGTGGCGACCCGGTGGGTCGCGCCGGCCGCGGGATCGCTCGTCGAGGACGCGTTCCGGCTCTGGCTCGACTACGACGGCGCGGGCGCGAGGGTGAGCGGGTCGAGCGTGAGGGCCGTCTCGAGCGAGACCGACGCCGTCAGCGCCTACGCGGTCGAGGCCGTTGACGGGCCGCTCCGGGTCTTCCTCTTCAACCGGGACACCGTGCAGCGGCCGGCGACGGTCACGCTCGCCGGCGGCGGAACGCGGAGCGTCCGCGTCTTCGGCTTCGACGGCGCGACGCGTCTCGCCTCGCTCGGGAACGCAGCCTTCGCCGGCGGCTCGCTCGCGCTCGACCTCCCGCCCCGCTCGGCGCGCCTCCTCGAGGTCGCCCCCGAGAGCGTGGCTCCGAGCCCGTCCTCGTTCCACACGCTGACGCCCTGCCGGCTCGTCGACACGCGGAACGCGTCGGGGCCGTTCGGGGGTCCGGCGCTCGCCGCCGGCGAGGCGAGGGCCTTCTCCATGACTAACGGCGCGTGCGGCGTCCCCGCCGACGCGAAGGCCCTCGCGCTCAACGTAACGGTGACGCAGCCGACCTCCGCCGGTGCGCTGACGCTCTATCCCGGCAGCGGCGTCGCGCCGATCACGACGACGATCTCCTTCGCGGCCGGGAAGACTCGCGCCAACAACGCCGTCCTCGGCATCGCAGCCGGCGTCCTCTCGATGAGGAACCTTCAGGAATCGGGCTCCGCGCACGTCATCGTCGACGTGTCGGGCTACTTCCGGTAGAGCGCGACCGCCGACGGGAGCGCCGCCGCGCCGAAGCGCGGCGGCGTCCCGGACACCCCGCCGGCGCGCCTCCCGTCAGCGGTAGTAGCCGCTCACGTCGATGATCAGCTCCACCGTGCCGGTCTCCTGGCGGTCGAGGACCGACAGGACGCCGCCCGCGAGGCCCATCGTCACGTTGTTCGCGCGGGTCCGGCCGGCCGGGAAGTGGATCGTCGTCGTCTCCGGCGCGGGCCCCGTCCCCGGGTAAAGCGTGAGCGATCCGCCATCAGTCGGCGCCGTGACCGTGACGTTCAGCGCCACCGCCGCCGCGTCCGCCGGCACGCCGCACTCGCCACCGATGGTGAAAGCCCGCGATGTGCCCGCCGTGAGCGCAGGAGCGCTCCACGGCCCCGGCCCGTCGTTCCACGGCCCCGGCGCGTTGCGCGTATCGACGACGCGACAGGGGGTGACGGTGTAGAAGCCGGTCGCCGACAGCGGGAAGAACGTCGCGGAAACGGTCTTCGCCTCGTCCATCGTCACGGTGCAGGAGCCTGTCCCCGTGCACCCCCCGCCCAGCCAGCCGACGAACCGGGAGACGGAGCCCGGATACGCGTAGAGCGTGACCGTGGCTCCGTGAGCGTAGACCGCTGCGCACGCAAGTCCGCACGAGATCTGCCGCTCAGACCCGTAAGAGACAACCAGATCGGACCCCGTTCCGATTCGAATGACGTCGAGCCGGTGATAGAGGCCAACGGGGACCGACTTCGTGGACGAGGCGGCGCAGCCGCTCCTTCGGACGACGACCGCGAGGATGACGCTCGCCTCGCCCGGCGAGGCCGAGAACGAGATCGTCGGGGTTCCCTGACCGGCTTCGATCGTTCCGCCTGTCGCCGTCCACTCGTACTCTGCCCCGATACCGGCATCAGGCACGGAGGCCCCGTGCGCGCCGCTCCCGTCAAGGATCGAATCGGGGGCGGTGATCGTCGCTGACGGCGGCGCGCAGCCAACGGGCTCGTAGACCCAGAGGTCCCGCAGTGTGCCGCGAGCGCCCGTCGCATCGCCGCCGTCGCCGCCCCAAAGCCAGAATCGGTGCTGAGCGTCCGGCCAGAACGCGCCGAAGGCATGCCATCCAGGCGTGTTCGTCGGCGCCGGCACCCCGAGGTCGCCGTAGATGGCGACCGCCGGTTGCGTCGGGCCCTGCCCGCTCATCCAGGTCCAGCTCGCTCCGTCCCACCGCCAGAGGTCGTTGAACGACCGGTACACGTCGCGTCCGCCGAACAGCCAGAGAAGCCCGTTGGCATCGGTCCAGGCGCTCGATCCGTATCGCGATCCCGGAACGTTGTCAGGCGCTGCGACTCCGAGGGTCCCGTAGACGCCGGCCTCCTCCCATAGCGAACCGCTCATCCAGGTCCAGTTCGCTCCGTCCCAGCGCCAAAGATCGCCGGTCTGGTACCAGTAGGAGTAGTTCGTCCCGCCGAACAGCCAGAAGCGTCCCTCCTGATCCCGCCAGGTCGCGGCGTTCATCCGTCCGCCCGGCGTGTTCTCGGGCGCGGGGACACCGAGGGCCACCGCATAACCGGAAACGTCCCCGTCGTTCGCTCCGTGCATCCAGGTCCAGTTCGTCCCGTCCCAGCGCCAGAGATCGTTCAGGTCCGCACCGGGACTCACGGGCCAGCCGCTTCCACCGAAGAGCCAGAGTTTGCCGCCCGCGTCGGTCCACGACGCGGCGCCTCGCCGACAGGGAGGGACGTTCGCCGGCGCCGGTACTCCTCTCGTTCCATAGACGCCAGGATGTCCAGGCTCCTTGCTCCCGCTGACCCAGGTCCAGCTCACGCCGTCCCACTTCCAGAGGTCGTTTCGGATGCTCTGTTCCCACGGGTCGTCGACGCCTCCGAAGAGCCAGAGATTCCCCGCCGCGTCGGTCCATCCGGCAGCATCGGCCCTTGCGCCAGGGACGTTCGTCGGGGCCGAGACTCCCTTCGTGCCATAAACACCTGCTTGACCTTCCGTATCTGCCCCGCTCATCCACGTCCAGGTCGAGCCGTCCCAGCGCCAGAGATCGTTCAGGTATCCCTGCCCTCTCGCGGAGTACCCATAGCCTCCGAAGAGCCAGACGTCTCCGCCCGAACCGCGCCACGTGACGGCGCCCGTACGCGCGCCGGGGAGGTTCCCGGTGCTGGCGACGCCCCTGGTGCCGTAGACGCCCGCCTCCGTCGTGCCCGTCGAGCCGGCGAGCCAGGCCCACTGGTCACCGTCCCATCGCCACAGGTCGTTCAGCTCACCCACCTTCCCCGTGGCCGACGAGCCGAAGCCACCGAAGACGATCACGCTCCCCGAGGTCCCGCGGCCGATCGCCGGGAGGTATCGCGCGCCGGGCTCGTTTCCCGGTGCGGGCAGGTTTCGGATGCCGTAGGTCCCGGCTTGGTCGGCCGTGCTCGCTCCGCCGACCCAGGTCCACGTGGCTCCGTCCCACCTCCAGAGATCGTTCCACGCCTCCCAGTCGTTCTCACCGGGATCGTCCAAGCCGCCGAGGAGGAGGAGTCGTCCATCCGCGTCGAACCAGGCGACGGCGCCGCTCCTCGCACCAGGCACGTTGGAGGGATCGGCGATCCCCTTCGTGCCGTAGACGCCCGCCTGGTCCGGGGAGCTAGCCCCGCTCATCCAGGTCCAGGCGGCGCCATCCCAGCGCCAGAGATCGTTGAGCCAACCGGTGCCGCTCGAGGCCTTTCCGTAGCCGCCGAACAGCCAGGTATTCCCGTCCGGGCCAACGGTCGCTGCCGCGCCGTAACGGCCGCCCGGCACGTTCGACGCGGCCGGAAGCCCCTTCGTCCCGTAAACGCCCGGCGCGCCGTGGGCGTTCGCTCCTCCCATCCAGGTCCAGGAGGCACCGTCCCATCGCCAGAGGTCGTTGAGATCTCCCCGGGAGGAGGTCGCCCCGAAGCCGCTTCCTCCAAAGAGCCAAAGGTTGCCCGCAGCGTCGGCCCATGCCGATGCCGCGGAGCGCGCTCCCGGCCGGTTCTCGGGCGCGGCCACGCCCAGCGAGCCGTAGATCCCCGGCTGACCGCCAACATCGGGTCCCGCGACCCAGGTCCAGTCCGTCCCGTCCCACTTCCACAGGTCGCTCAGGCGTACATCGAACGAGGAGACCGAGCCGCGCCCCTCGCCGCCGAAGAGCCAGAGATTCCCCGTGGCATCGATCCAGGTCGCCGCGCCGTACCGGGCACCGGGGACGTTGCCCGGGGCGGGAACTCCTTGCTCGCCATAAACGCCGGGCTGCCCGTAGGTGTCCGAGCCGCCGACCCACGTCCAGGCCGCTCCGTCCCACTTCCAGAGATCGTTGAGGACGCCCGCTCCCGAGTTCCGGACGAGGCCCCGGCCGCCGAAGAGCCAGAAGCTCCCCGAGCCGTCAACCCAGGCCGCCGCGCCGTACCTGGCCCCCGGGACGTTCTCCGGCGCCGGGACGCCCTTCGTTCCGTAGACCCCGAGGCGCTCGGACTCGGAGACGAGGTCGGGACCTCCAGCCCACGTCCACTGCCCCGGGCTCGTCTCGGAGATCCCGGCGGGCAGGGCCGCCGGACGCCGAGCGGCAACGGGCGCCGTCGCGAGCTCGGCCGCCGGAAGACTGTGCGCAAGGAGGAGGAGGAGCAACAGAGGAGGGCGCATCGAGAGATGATGACACCGTCGCCCTCGTGGACGGGCGATTTCATCCTGCGTATCGTCCTCCCGTGTCCAGCTGGAAGCGGGCCGGCGGTGCGCTCGCGTTGCTCCTGACCCTCGCGAACCTCCCGCTGCTCGTGGGTCGGGACGCGCCCAACTGGGACGCATCCAGCCACTTTGCACCCGCGTGGATGCTGGTGGCCGATCACGCCCGCGCCGGAAGGCTCCTCCTCTGGAACCCCTTCGTCGAGGGGGGCTCCCCGGACGGGGCCCAGCCCGAGCTCGGGGCTTTCTCGCCCCTGACTCTGGCCGTCGGGGCTCTGCTCGGCGGGACGGAGACGGCTTTCGTCTTCTACGTCGTGGTTCTCTGGCTCCTGGCCGGGATGGGGATGCTCCTCCTGTCCCGGCACCTCGGGGCTCCACCCTGGGCCGGCTTCGTCGTCGCGTGCGGCTACGTCTTCTCAGGGACGTTCACAGGCCACTTCCAGCACACCTCCTGGCTGCACGCCTTCGCGTTCATCCCCTGGGTCATCTGGCGCCTGGACGCGGCCCTGCGCGGACGTATCGTCCTTCCGGCCGTTCAGGCGGGGGCGCTCCTGGGTTTCTCGGGACTCGCGGGCTACCCGGCGATCGTGATGCAGACCGGCGTCCTCACGGTCCTCTGGACCGTCGGGCGAGTCTTCCTTCCCGACGCGGGCGACGCGACCGTCGCGCGAGCGGGCCGGGCGAGGGCGGGCCTTTCGGCGATCGCGACCCTCGCCGTCGTCGCCGCGGTGGCCGTGGTCGTCGTCTCCCCGGCGTGGGTCCTCTTCCTCCGTGAGTCGAAGGGCTACACGAGCCGTTCCGGGCCGCTTCCGCGGGATATCACGGTCCACGAGAACGCGCTGCACCCGGGGGCTCTCGCGACGTTCTCGAGTCCGTACCTCCACTCGGTGGCGGCGCTCCAGGCGACAGACCGATGGGCTCCTTCAGACGGCTCCAGCCTCGGGTGCTACGTCGGTGCGGCCATTCCTGCGCTGGCACTCTTCGCGCTCGGGCGCCGACGCCGCTTCGAGTGGTGGGTGCTGGGGCTGGCCGCGTTCTTCGTGGCGTCCGCCACCGACACCCTCCCTCTGCGGGGGCTTCTCGTGGACCTCCTGCCGTGGGAGCGCTACGCGCGGCACGGTGCTCAGCGAAAGGATTTCGCGCTCTTCCTCCTCGCGGTCCTCGCGCTCCACGGCTTTCGCGTCCGGGCTCGTCCTCACTCGGAGGACGCCGAGCGCGAGACGCGCTCGGAGGGCCGCCGCTTTGCCACGAGGGCTTTCGCGCTCGCGGTCCTCGGTCTCGTCGCTGCCGTCAGCGGCTGGACGTATCTCGGAGCTCTCGGACCCCGTCCCGCGTTCGCCGTCGTCCACTTCCTGCTCGCCTGGGGCGGGCTTCTCGCGGCGGCGTGGCTCTGGCGGTCCCCGCGTCCTTCCGGCCCGAGGCTCGCGGCGTCCGTACTGGTCGTCGCGGCCGTCGTGGACGCGGCCGGGACGCTCCGGCTCTCCCGGGTGCTGATGGTGGAGTCCGGGAAGGGCCGGGAGACCTGGGACCGGATCGCGGAGGAGCGCAGCTCGAGCCTGGACCTGTCTGCGGTCGGGCTCTTGCGAGAGGCCGAGCCGCCCGCGTGGACCTTCCCGCGCCCGAACCGGCAGAACGAGCCGCTCAAGATCCCCGTCTTCGCAAGCTACACGGCGCTCACGAACGTGTTTCGCAACCGGACCAGCGAAGAGCCGCTCCTTGCGCGGACGGCCGTCGGAAAGAACCGGGTCTTCTTCGCTCCGTCCGCGCGGGCAGTGCCACCGTCGGAGGCCGCCTGGCACGACCTGGTGAATGCCAGCCGGGCGTCGGGCTCCGCCGTGCTCTTCGTCCACCCTCCGGCCTCGATGACCGGCAAGAGCGAGCTTCCCGCGCCACCCGTCGCGCTTCCGGATGCACGGACGGGGCCGACGGGGAGCGCGAGCGTCCTGACGAGCCTCGAGGCCCACGGACTCCGCTACCTGTCTGACGAGGTCACCCTAACGGTGGACGCTCCCGGTCGCGGCTGGGTCCTTCTCACGGATCGCTGGGCTCGCGGCTGGACCGCCTCGGTGAACGGACGCACCGTCCCTCTCTGGGGAGGGAATTTCCTCTTTCGAGCCGTCCCCGTCGGGCCGGGTGCGCAGGCGCTGCGGTTCACCTATCGCCCCGCGGGCTACCCGACGCTGCCGCTCCTGAGCTGGGGCGCGCTTGTCGCCGTCGGACTCTGGAGCTTGCGCGCGACGCGCGCGCGACGCGCTACCGCGTCCGCCCCGCCTTGATCGCGGCGCGGCTTTCGCGGTCGGCCTCGCGCCGCTTGATCGTCTCGCGCTTGTCGTGGAGCTTCTTGCCGGTGACGAGGGCGATCTCGACCTTGGCGCGCGGGCCCTTGAAATAGAGGGAGAGGGGAATGCACGTGGCGCCGGTCCGCTGGAGCTTCACGGCCCACTTCAGGATCTCGCGCTTGTGGAGGAGGAGGCGCCGCTTGCGGACGGGGTCGGGGTTGTTCCAGGAGCCGGCGAGGTAGGGGGAAACGTGGACACCGTGGAGGAAGGCCTGCCCGCCAGTGAGCTCGACCCAGCCGTCCGTCAGGTTCGCGCGCCCCTCGCGGAGCGACTTGACCTCGGTGCCGGTGAGCTCGAGGCCTGCCTCCGCCCTTTCCTCGATGAAGTACTCGTGGAAAGCCTTGCGGTTCTTCGCGACGGGGCGGATCGCGAGGTCCTTCTCCCTTTTCGGGTTGGGCGAAGCGGGGCGGGCGGTCACGGCGCGGAGTATGCCCGTGCTGGAGGGGACGGACGGGATCCGCACCGGAAGGGCTTCTCCCGAGGGGCCACGGGAAGGGCATCCCAGTGTAGCGCCCACGCCACACCCTGCGGCGCCGCCTCCACACACGGGCGTCCGCTTTCGGAGGCAAGCGGCCTGAAATCAGCCGCTTCCGCGAAATCGAGATGGCATCCCGCGTGCGTAGAGGGGAGCGACATGAGGCTGCAGACGACCCTCGCCCGCACGGTGACCGTTTCGGGCGTGGGACTCCACTCCGGGCATCTGGTTTGCGCGACGCTCCGCCCGGCTCCCGCCGGCCGAGGCATCGTCTTCATCCGGACCGACGTCGGAGCCGTCCTGCCGGCGCTCGCCGAG
>CAZWRQ010000101.1:0-16150 GCA_964636395.1 uncultured Holophagales bacterium | reverse complement strand
GCCCGAGTTGTAGACGACGTGGACCGCCTCGAGGCCGAGGTCGCGCTCGAGCGCGGCGCCGTGGTCGTGGCCCTCGCGGGTCCACCCGGCGTCGTTCATGCACAGGCCGTGTACGAGGAGGACGACCCGACGGGGCGACGCGGAGGGACCGTCGGCGTCCGCCGGCCGGCCGAAGGAGAGGTCCTCGCCATGCCGCCGCAGCCGCATCCGGATCGCGAGCGGGTTCCCGGTCGCTTCCAGGTGGTCTCCGAGGACGCCGTTCAGCGCCGCGACGAGCGTTTCCCGCCGCGGCGACGGCGGCAGCTCCCCGAGCACGGGTGCGAGACCCGCGAGGGCGGCGTCGAGCCCGCCCCCGACGAGCCGCGTCACGCCGCGGACGCTCCCGTAGACGACCCGGCTGATCCCGCGCGCCTTCCCTGCGGGCGGCGGGTCGAGCGGCGCCGGCGCCGCCGCGATCGTCGCGTGCGCCGCTTCGACGAGCTCGGTCACGCCGAGCGTCGCCTCCGCCGCGAGGCGGCCGAGACCGCGCAAGTGGCCGGACCGGGAGTGCGGGTTCATCGTCATCGGTCGAGATCGAGCTTCGCCGCGCAGAGTATCCCGCCGTCCGATCGCGGGACCTCCCCTCCGCTATCCTGCCGCCGCGGCCCGCGCGAGCCGGGTCCGCCTCGGGGGATTCACTACTGACCGACGCCTTCATACGCCTCCGCGGCGCGCGCGAGCACAACCTCGCCGGGTTCGACCTCGAGATCCCGCGCGGGAAGCTGACCGTCTTCACCGGCGTCTCGGGATCGGGCAAGTCGTCGCTGGCGTTCGACACGCTCCTCCGCGAGGGGCAGCGCCGCTTCCTCGAGCTGATGCCGTCGTACGCGCGGCAGTTCGCGGGCGGGTTCCGCAGGCCCGACCTCCTCGGCGCCGATGGGCTCGGCCCGGCGGTCGCCGTCGCGCAGGACGTCTCCTCCTCGAACCCCCGCTCGACGGTCGGGACGCTCACCGAGGTCCACGACCTCCTCCGCCTCCTCTACGCGCGTCTCGGCGAGGCTCCGGCGGGGCTGAAGCCGACCCGCGGCCTCTTCTCGTGGAATGGCCCAGGGGCCTGCCCCGCCTGCCGCGGCCTCGGCCTCGAGGACCGCCTCGACCCGGAGCTCCTCGTCGCGGACAGGGGGAAGACGATCCGCGAGGGGGCTCTCCGCGTCTCGACGCCGAACGGCTACCTGATGTACTCGCAGGTGACGCTCGCCGTTCTCGACGACGTCCTCCGCGCGCACGGCGGCTCCGTCGACGTGCCCTGGCGCGACCTCGGCGACGAGGTCCGCGGGGTTGTCCTCCGCGGCTCGGACCGCGTCCTCGTCCCGTTCGGCAAGCACCCGCTCGAGAACCGGCTGAAGTGGAAGGGGATCACGGCGAGGCCGCGCCAGGAGGGGTACTACAGAGGCCTCCTGCCGGTGATGGAGGAGATCCTCCGCGGCAAGCGGAACGACTCGATCCTCCGCTTCGTCCGCTCGACGCCGTGCGCCGCCTGCGGCGGGACGCGCCTCTCGAGGGAGTCGCTTTCCGTCACGTGGAGCGGGAGGACGATCGCGGAGCTCTCCGCACGGACGGCGCGCGATCTTCGGCGCTGCTTCGAACAGGCCGGCGGCGGGGAGGTCCTCGGGCCGATACGGGAGCAGGTCGTCGCGCGCTGCGCGCTGATGGAAGACCTCGGCCTCGGCTACCTCTCCTTCGCTCGCGCCGCACCCACGCTCTCCCCCGGCGAGGCGCGCCGCCTGCGGCTCCTCTCGCTCGCGCTCGGCGAGCTGCGCGGCCTCGTCGTCGTCCTCGACGAGCCGAGCGCGGGCCTCCACCCGCACGACACCGCACGCCTCCTCGGCGTCCTCCGACGCCTGACCGCGCGCGGGCAGACGGTCGTCGTCGTCGACCACGAGCCGCTCCTCGCCCGGAATGCGGACTTCCTCGTCGACCTCGGGCCCGGCCCGGCGAAGGAGGGCGGCCGCCTCCTCTTCGCCGGACCGCCGGCGAGCCTCCTCGGGACCGATGGCCCCGACACGCCGACGCGCCGCGCGCTTCGCGGCGAAGAGGCCGCTCCGCGCGGGCCGGCGCTCACGGCGGACGAGCGCCACGACGTCGTCCTGGAGGGGCTCTCCCGCCACAACGTCTCCGGCGCGACGCTCCGCATCCGCCCAGGCGCCCTCAACGTCGTCACGGGCGTCGCGGGGGCAGGCAAGTCCTCGCTCCTCGACGCGGTCGTCGCGCGACTCCGCGAGAGCGGGCCGTTCGCGCGCATCGTCGCCGTCGACGCCGAGCCGATCGGCCGGACGCCCCGCTCGAACGCCGCGACCTACACGGGCGCTTTCGAGGCGATCCGTGACCTCTTCGCCGCCACGGCCGAGGCGAAGGCGCGCGGCTTCGGCAAGGGGCACTTCACGTTCAACACCGCGGGCGGGCGCTGCGAGGCGTGCGAAGGGGCGGGCGTCCACGAGGTCGGCATGCGCTGGCTCGGTTCCGTCGAGCTCGTCTGCGGCGCGTGCGGCGGGCGGCGATTCCACGCCGACGTCCTCGCCGTGAAGCTCGACGGCCTCTCCGTGGCCGACGTCCTCGACCTGACCGTCGCCGAGGCCGTGGAGCGCTTCCGCAAAGTGAAGAAGCTCGCCCGGGTCCTGTCTGCGCTCGTCGACCTCGGCCTCGGCTACCTCCCTCTCGGCCAGCCCGCGACGACGCTTTCGGGCGGCGAGGCGCAGCGGGTGAAGCTCGCGACGGAGCTGGCGAAGGCGACGGGCCCGGCCCTCTTCGTCCTCGACGAACCGACGACCGGCCTTCACCCTGCCGACGTCGCGGTGCTCGCCGCGGCCCTCCGGCACCTCTGTTCGGCGGGGCACACGCTCCTCGTCGCGGACCACGACCTCGACCTCCTCCGCGCCGCCGACCGTGTCACCGAGGTCGGCCCGGGGAGCGGATCGGAGGGCGGGCGTGTCGTGACGGAGGGAACGAGCGCCGACCTCACGGCGTGCCCGGAATCGCCGACGGGTGCCGCGCTCCGCGGCGAGATCGACGCCGCGCTGCCGTTCGAGGCGCAGGCCGGATCGCGCGGGGACGAAGCGCTCGCGCTCTCCGGCGTGACGACGCACAACCTCCGCGGCGTCGAGGCGCGCTTCCCCTGCCCGGGCCTCACGGTCGTCACCGGGCCGTCCGGCTCGGGGAAGTCGTCGCTCGTCTTCGACACCCTCCTCGCCGAATCGCAGGCGCGCTTCGCCGATCTCCTCTCCCCGTGGGCGCGCCGCTTCCTCCCGATGAAGGGGGGCGCCGAGCTGGAGTCGGCCTCGGGACTCCGCGCGGCCGTCGCGGTCCCCGCCGAAGACGCCCGCCGAAACCCGCGCTCGACCGTCGGGACGACGACGGGGATCGACGAGCTCCTCCGCCTCCTCTTCGCGCGCGGCGGCGCGCGCCCCTGCCCCGGCTGCGGCCGCGAGGCGACCGGCGCGGCCTGCGCCTGCGGCGAGAGGCTCGCGCCGCTCCTCGCCTCCGATCTGTCGCCCCATTCCGAGCGGGGCGCGTGCCCCTCCTGCCGCGGCCTCGGCTTCGCGCCGGCGTGCGACCCGGCGCGCCTCGTGAGCCGGCCCGACCTCCCTCTCGACGGCGGCGCGCTCGACGGCACCCGATTCGGCGCCTACCTCGGGGAGGCCGACGGCCAGCACATCGCGACGCTTCGTGCCGCGGCCGCCGCGCTCGGGCTCGACGTCTCGGGGCCGTGGAGCGCCCTCTCCCCCGAGGCGCGCGCCCTGGCGATGGACGGCGCCGCCGAGCGGACGTTCGAGGTGGACTGGAGCTGGAAGCGCGGGAAGCGGAGCGGCGTCCATCGGCTCGAGGCGAGGTGGGCCGGCTTCGCGCGGCTCGTCGAGGCCGAGTACGAGAGGGTCCACGCCGACGACCGTGGCGAGGAGCTCGAGCCGCTCCTCGTCGACCGCACCTGCGCGGCCTGCGGCGGCGAGCGGCTCGCGCCGCTCGCCCGCGCCGTGACGTTCGCCGGGATGCGCGTACCCGACAGCGCCGCCGCCGAGGTCGACTCCCTCGTCGCCTGGCTCGACGGGATCGCGGCCGGGCACGCCGGCCTCGCGCCCGCTCTCCCCGCCGCGACGGCACTAGTCCGCGAGGCGCTCGCGCCTCGCCTGCGCTCCCTCTGCGACGCCGGCCTCGGCTATCTCGCCCCCGCGCGCGCGATGGCCTCGCTCTCGGGCGGCGAGGCCCAGCGCGTGAGGCTCGCCGCCGCGCTCGGCGGCGGCCTCGTCGGGGTGACGTACGTCCTCGACGAGCCGACGCAGGGCCTCCACTCGCGCGACACGGAACGGCTCGTCGGCGTGCTCCGCTCCCTCGCCGACGCGGGGAACGCCGTCGTCGTCGTCGAGCACGACGCGACGCTCGTCGCCGCCGCGGACCACGTCGTCGAGCTCGGGCCTCTGGCCGGCCCCGAGGGTGGCCTCGTCGTGGCGGAAGGGTCGCCCGCCGCGCTCCTGGCGGACGGCTCCTCCTACACGGCGCGACTCCTCTCCCCCGCCGACGTTCCGGCGCCCCACGCTCGGCGCGCCCTCGTGCCCGGCGTCACCGTCCGCGGCGCCGACCGCCACAACCTCAAGGGGATCGATGCCGACTTCCCCGCGGGCGGCCTCGTCGTCGTCGCGGGCGTCTCCGGGAGCGGCAAGTCGACGCTCGTCCTCGACGTCCTCGCCCCGTCGCTCCGCGCCGCGCTCCGCGGCGAAGGCCCCGTCGGCTGCCGCGCGCTCGAACGGCACGCGGAGCTCGCCGAGATCTTCGCCTCCGACCAGGACGGCCTCGCCGTCGGCGGGGGAAGCACCGTCTCGACCCTCTCCGGGATCGCCGACGAGCTGCGACGCCTCTTCGCCGCGACCCCCGAGGCGAAGTGGCGGAGGCTCGGGCCCGCGGCCTTCTCCACGAACGTCCCGGGCGGGCGCTGCGAGGCGTGCGCCGGGCGAGGCGTCGTCCGCGTGCCGATGGACCTCCTCCCCGACGTGACCGTCGGCTGCGAGGCGTGCAGCGGCAGGCGCTTCTCGGACGACGTCCTCGCCTGCCGGCTCGGCGGCCGGTCGATCACCGACCTCCTCGACGCGCCCGTCTCCGACGCCGCGTCGTGGCTCGCGTCGAAGGCCGCGCTCGCCGCTCCCCTCGCCGCGCTCCTCGACCTCGGCCTCGGCTACCTTCGTGTCGGCCAGGAAGGGGCGACGCTCTCCTCGGGCGAGCGGCAGCGCCTTCGCCTCGCGTGCCTTCTCGCCGCGCCGCGCCGCGATCGCGTCGCCCTCCTCCTCGACGAGCCGACGCGCGGCCTCGGTCTCGACGACGTCGACCGCCTCCTCTCCGCCCTCGGCCTCCTCGCCGACGAGGGGCACCTCGTGGTCCTCGTCGAGCACCACCCGGCCGTCCTCGCCGCGGCGGACCGGATCCTCGAGCTCGGTCCGGAGGGGGGAGCCGGAGGAGGACGGCTCGTCGAAGCCGGAGCACCGTAGACGAGGAGCCTTCGGGAACGCGCGGAGAGCCGCCCACCACGGGACCCGGACGCGGTGCGCCCCGACGTCCCGGGTAGACTCCACGTTCTTTGAAGGCCCTCGCCGGACTCCTCTCTCGGACTCCCCTCCCGATCGCGGCTTCGGCGGCCGCGTTCCTCGCCTGGCTCTGGTGGACCGTCCTCCCCGTCCGTCGGCACCTTTCCTCGGCGAACTTCCGTCGGGCGCTGCCCGGAGTCCCGCCGGGGCCGGCCCTGCGCCGAATGATGCGAGGGCTCGTCCTCGGCTACTTCGAGCTCTTCCGCGAGCTGCGCCGGCCGGGGAGCGTCCGCCTCGACATCGAGGGGACGGAGGCGATCGCCGCGCGCGTGAACGCGGGCGCCGGGACGCTCGTCCTCGCGGGGCACTTCGGCTCGTGGGACCTCGTCGGGCCGCTCATCGTCCGGCGCACGGGATTCCCGGCGACCGTCGTCGTCAAGGTCCCCCGCTCGGTCTCGGTGGCGACGCTGATGGAGAAGGTCCGGACCGGCTTCGGGATGGGGCTTCTCCCCAACCGCCGCGGCGTGATGCCTGGTGTCTACGAGGCTCTCGCAGCGGGGCACCTCGTCGTCTTCGTCCTCGACCAGAGGCTCGCCCGCGGCATTCCGGTCCCCTTCTTCGACCGTCCCGCTCTCACCGCTCCTTCCCTCGCGGTCGCCGCCGCGAAGTCCGGCGCGACCGTTCACTTCCTGGAGTACTGGAGGGAAGGGACGGGCTGCCACGGCGCCCGCTTCTCGAGCCCCGTCCCCGTGACGGGACGCCTCGAGGAAGACACGGCGTCGTTCACACGGCTCATCGAGGACGCGATCCGCCGCCGCCCCCACAACTGGCTCTGGATGCACGACCGCTGGAAGGGAGCGCCGCAGGCGGTGCCGGAAGGCGCCGCCTGACGCCGCCGGGAGCGCGCCGCCGGGGCGGGTGAGAGAATCCAACCGGATCGTGGACGAACGCCTCGGACGATATCCATGACCGATCGCGAACAATCGACCGGAAGCGCTCCCCGGGAAGGGACCGAAAGGGTCCTCCGCGAGGAACGGGCCCTCTACCGGGACCTCGTCGAAGCCCAGCCTCGAGGCATCTACCGGATCCGCTCGGTTTGCCCGGGGGCCGAGGTCCCGGAGGGGAGCCTCGAGTCCGGCCGGGCACGGTACGTCGTGGAGTTCGTCTCGAGCCGCTTCATCCAGCTCCTCGGCATGGACCCGGAGGATTTCCACGCTCGCCACGGCGCCATCGACGACCTGATCCATCCGGACGACCGGAGGTCGTTCACCGAGGCGAACGAGCGGGCGCTCACCGGGCAGCTCCCGCTCCACTGGGAAGGCCGCCTCACGGTTCGAGGGGCGGTCCGCTGGTTCCGGTTCGAGTCCGTCCCGAGGGCGCTCGAGGCGGGCGGCGCCGTCTGGACCGGGACGCTCGAGGACGTCACGGAGCAGAGGCAGGTGGTGGCGAGCCTGCGGGAGTCGGAGGCGCTCCTCCGGAGCTTCTTCGAGGTCCCCCTCTTCGGCGCGTGCATCACCTCCCCGACGAAGGACTGGCTCGAGGTCAACGACAGCCTTTGCCGCATGCTCGGATATACCCGGGAGGAGCTGATGAAGCTCACCTGGTCCGAGCTCACCCATCCCGACGACCTCGCGGCGGACATCGAGCAGTTCGACCGCGTGATCCGGGGGGAGATCGACGGCTACTCGCTCGAGAAACGATACCTTCGGAAGGACGGAAGCGCCGTCCCGGTCGACCTCGCGGTGAGCTGCGTGCGGTTCCCGGACGGGACCGTCGACCACCTGATCGCGCTCCTCTCGGACATCACCGAGAGGAAGCGGGCCGAAGAGCAGCTCCGCTGCCATCGCGAGCGGCTCGAGGAGCTCGTCACCGAAAGGACCGTCGAGCTCGAGAAGAGCCGGGAGCTCCTCGACGCCACCTCGCGTCTCGCGCGGGTCGGCGGGTGGGAGTACGACGTCCGGACCGAGAGGCTCACCTGGACCGATATGGTCCGTGAGATCCACGAGGTCGCTCCCGGGTTCGACCTCACGGTCGCCGCCGGGCTCGGCTTCTACGCCCCGGAGTCGCGACCCGTCATCGAGCCGGCCTTCCGCCGCGCGGTCGCGTCGGGAGAGCCCTTCGACCTCGAGCTCCAGCTCGTCACGGCGACGGGGAATCGCCTCTGGGTCCGCGCGATCGGCCACCCCACGGTCGAGGACGGCGAGGTCGTCCGGGTCATCGGCGTCCTCCAGGACATCGACGCCCGGAGGAGGACCGAGGAGGACCTGGCGCGCTACCGGACCCGGCTCGAGGAGCTCGTCGCCGAGAGGACGGCCGAGGTGGAGAAGGCCAACGCCCGCCTCGTCGAGGCGCAGGGCGTCGCCCACCTCGGAAGCTGGGAGTGGGACGCGCGCAACGACGAGATCCGGGGGTCGGAGGAGCTCTACCGGCTCTTCGGCGTCCCTCCGGAAGGGCTCGCGCGCATCGGACAGCTCGTGGACCTCGTCCACCCGGACGACCGGGAGAGCCTGCGGCTCGCGATCGAGAAGGCCCGGAACCGCGGCGACGGCACACTCTTCGAGCAGTCCTACCGCGTCCTCCTCCCGGACGGCCGACTCCGTTTCGTCAATGACCGCGGCGTCGTCTCCGTCGACGCGGACGGTCAGCTGACCGGGATGTTCGGGACCTGCCACGACATCACGAGCGTCCGCGAGGCCGAGGAGGCGCTCCGGGAAAGCGAGGAGCGCATCCGGCGCATCGTCTCCGAGGCGCCGTTCCCGATCGGGCTCTACGCCGAGGACGGCGAGATCCTCCTCGTGAACAACGCCTGGCGGCGGATCACCGGATACGCTCCCGAGGAGCTCCGGACGATCGGCGACTGGGCGGCACGCGCCTACGGCGACCGGAGGGAGATCGCCAGAGCCGACATCGAGTCCCGCTTCTCGCTCTCCGACGCGATCCACGAGGGGGAGTACGCGATCCGGACGAAGAGCGGCGAGAGGCGGTACTGGGACTTCAGCTCGAGCCCCGTCGGACGCCTCCCCGACGGGCGCCGCCTGGTGACGACGATGGCGATGGACGTCACGGATCGCCGGCACGCAGAGGAGGAGGTTTGGGCCTACCGGACGCACCTCGAGGAGCTCGTCCGGGAGAGGACCGGCGAGCTCGAGGCCGCGAACCGCGAGCTGGAGAGCTTCTCGTACAGCGTCTCCCACGACCTCCGCGCGCCGCTCCGGGCGCTCGACGGCTTCAGCGCGATCCTCGTGCAGGAGTACCCGGACCGCCTCGACGAGCGAGGGCGCGGCTACCTCGACCGGATCCGCGCCGCGGCCCGGACCATGGCGCTCCTCGTCGACGGTCTCCTCAGCCTCGCAAGCCTCAACCGCCGGGAGCTCGCCGTCACGCTCGTCGACCTTTCGGCCCTCGCGCGGAGGATCGGGACGGAGCTGTCGGCGCTCGAGCCCGAGCGCGTCATCCGGCTGTTCGTTCCGGACGGGCTGACCGTCGAGGGGGACCCCCGCCTCCTGCACGTCCTCCTCGAGAACCTGATCGGGAACGCCCTGAAGTTCACGTCCTCGCGTCCGGAGGCGACGATCGAGCTGGGGCGCGAGGAGCGCAACGGCGAGACGGTCTACTTCGTGAAGGATAACGGCGTCGGCTTCGACATGACGTACGCGTCGAAGCTCTTCATGCCCTTCCAGCGCCTCCACAGCGCAAGCGAGTTCCCGGGGACCGGAATCGGCCTGGCGACCGTCCACAGGATCGTGGCGCGCCACGGCGGCCGGATCTGGCCCGAGTCGACCCTCGACGCCGGCGCGACGTTCTACTTCACGCTGGGCGCCGGGGAAGGCTGACGCCGCCGGGCGTCTCCCGATCGAGGACCTCCCGGACCTTTCGCAGCAGGTCCAGCGGGGTGACGGGCTTCATCAGGAGCTCGAAGCCCTCGAGGGCCGGCTCCCGGCTCCCGACGAGCTCCGGAGAGTAGCCGCTCGAGAAGAGCACCTTCACGTCGGGACGGAGCTCGCGAATCTCGGCGGCCGCTTCCCGGCCTCCCTTCCTCGGCATGATCATGTCCAGGAGGACGAGGTGCACGCGGTCGCGGCGGGCCGAAAGCTTCTCGACCGCGTCCTGGCCGTCCTCCGCGAGGACGACGTCGTAGCCCGCATCGGTCAGGACGGTCGCGAGGAGGCGACGCACGCTCGCTTCGTCCTCCGCGACCAGGATCGTCTCGCTCCCGCCGCGGACGGCCTGCGTCTCCGCGGGCTCCTCGTCCGCCGCCGGGCCGGCCTCGTGGACCGGGAGGTAGATCCGGATCACGCTTCCGGCGCCGGGCTCGCTGTAGACGCTCAGGAAGCCTCGGTGCTGCTTCACGATCCCGTAGACGATCGACATCCCGAGCCCGGTCCCCTTCCCCGTCTCCTTCGTCGTGAAGAACGGCTCGAAGACCCTCTTCCGCGTCTCCTCGTCCATGCCGCAGCCCGTGTCGGCCACGGAGAGGACCGCGTAGCGTCCCGGAGCGCCCCAGCCGTGGAGTGCCACGAACCTCTCGTCGAGGACCTGCAGCCCCGTCTCGATCGTCAGCAGCCCCCCCGTCGGCATTGCATCCCGCGCGTTGGTCGCGAGGTTGATCAGCACCTGCTCGAGCTGGCCGCCATCCGCGTAGACCGTGAGCACCGCGTCGTTCGTCACCGTGCGGAGCCGCACGTCCTCGCCGATGATCCGAAGGAGGAGCTTCTGGACCCGGAGGACCACCTCGTTCAGGTTCAGGGCCTTCGGCGACATCGCCTGCTTGCGGCTGAACGCGAGGAGTGCCCGCGTCAGCTGGGAGGCCCTCTCCGCGGCCGCGACGACCTGGCCGAGGCGCTCGGCCTGCTTCGCGTCGTCCGAGAGCCCGCGGCCGAGCAGATGGCAGTAGCCGAGGATCACGGAGAGGATGTTGTTGAAGTCGTGGGCGACGCCTCCGGCGAGCTGGCCGATCGCCTCCATCTTCTGCGCCTGCAGGAGCTGCGCTTCGAGCTTCCGCTGCTCGGTGACGTCCCGGAGGACGCAGGCCACGCGCGTCACGGCGTCGCCCTCGAAGACCGGCGTCAGGAGGGCCGAGAGATCGCGCCGGCCCCTCCCGGGAGACTCCACGATCAGCTCGAGCTCGCGCTCCCGCCCGGCGAAGCACTCGTCCAGCGCCGGACCGAGAGACGCGACGGCCTCCTCCCCGAGCACGTCTCCGACGCCCCGTCCCGCGACGGGCTCGCCCGGAGCGCCGCGGAACGAGAGGAGGGCGCCGTTGACGAGGACGAACCGGCGGGAGCCGTCGAGGACGCAGATCAGGTCCGTCGAGCTCTCGATCACCTTCCGGTACTCGTGGAGCCGCGCCTCCGCCTCCCGCCGGTCCGTCACGTCCTCGAAGATCCCGAGGACCCCGTACACCTCACCGCCTCCGTTCGTGAGAGGGACCTTCGACGTGTCGAGCCACGTGGTCGACCCGTCCGGCAGCCGCTGGGTCTCGAGGATGTGGAGCTTCGGCCGCCGGGAGGCGATCACGTCGCGGTCGTCGGCGCGGTAGGCCTCGGCCTCGCTCCGCGTCCAGGGGAGGTCGAAGTCCGTCCGGCCGACGATCTCCGAAGGGGACCGCAGGCCGGCCCGCAGAGCCATCTGCCGGTTGCAGCCGAGGTAGACGCTCTCCCTGTCTTTCCAGAAGACCGACTGCGGGATCGCGTCCATCACGTGCGCGAGCATGTTTCGGCTCCGGCGCAGCTCCTCCTCCGCCGCCTCCCGGACGGCCGCCTCGGCGACGAGAGCCGCGTTCGCGGCGGCCAGCTCGGCCGTCCGTTCCTCGACGCGGCGCTCCACCTCGGCGTACGCCCGACGAAGCTCGTCCCGCGTCCTCTCGAGGGAGACCTTCTCGTCCTCGAGCGCCCGGTTCACGACGCGCAGCTGCGCGGGGCTCGGCAGCGCGAGGATCTTCGGGAGGAGCGGCCAGAGGACGACCGCGGTCGCGAGCGACGCGGCGGCGCAGATCGAGTCCACGGTCGCCTGCCACCAGTCCACGGGCCACCAGAGGCCCAGGACGTGGACGAAGTGCGTCGTCCCGCACGCGAGGATGAAGAGCCCGAAGAGGACGAGGACCCAAGAGAACGGCAGGTCCTTCCGGCGGACCTTGAAGACGACGAGGAAGATCGGGATCGAGGCGTACGAGACGGCGATCACGCCGTTGGCGATCGCCATGAGCATCATCAGCGCCGGCGACATCGTCCCGGGGAGGGCCCCCCGGATCTCCGCCCCGTCCGCCATCGCGAGCATCGGGACGACGATCAGCGCCGCGAGCGCCGCCGCCGGGGCCAGGACGCGGGGAGCGAGGGCGAGGCCTCGCCGCCAGGCCCTCTTCTGCGGAACGAACGCCTCGAGCGGCGCACGCCGGAGTCGCAGGCTGTTCGTCACGACGAAGAGCGAGCTGAAGACCATCGCGCCGGCGGCCACCATCGGGCTGAGGAGGCCGTAGGCGGCGACGGGGACGAGCGCGACGTTGTAGAAGAGCGCCCAGACGAGGTTCTGGTGGACGGTCTGGAGGGACGCCCGCGAGAGGGCGATCGCCCGGCCGACGCCCCGGAGGTCGCCGCTCATCAGGGTGGCGGCGGCCGCTTCCATCGCGACGTCCGTCCCGGTGCCGAGGGCGATGCCGACGTCGGCCCCGGCCAGGGCCGGCGCGTCGTTGATCCCGTCGCCCACCATCACGACGACGGGCGGCGGCGTGCCGGGCGGACGCGGTGCCTCCCTCAGGCTGCGGATCGCCTCCGCCTTCTCCTCCGGGCGGACCTCCGCGCGCACCCTCTCGATCCCGACCTCGCGGGCGATCGCCTCGGCGGTCCGCAGGTTGTCCCCCGTCAGCATGACGACGTCGAGCCCCAGGCGCGAGAGGTCCGCGACGGCCTGCCGGGCCTCCGGCTTCACGGCGTCCGCAACGGCCAGGACACCCACGGCCCGCGGCGTTCCGCCGTCCGGCGGCGCGGCGGCCACGACCATCGCGGTCTTGCCTTCCGCCTGGAGCCGGTCGATCTCGGGCTCGAGCGCCTCGAAGGACACCCCCGCCTCGCGCATGAGCCAGACCGTCCCGACGAGGACCTCTCGCCCTTCGACGCGCGCGCGGATCCCCGCGCCGGCCACCGCCCGCAGCTCCCCAGGCGACGACAGGGCGAGCCCGCGGGCCGCCCCGGCCCTCGCCAGCGCCCGGCCGACGGGGTGCTCCGAGCCCAGCTCGGCGCTCGCCGCAAGGCGCAGCACCTCGGGCTCCTCCCCCGGTCTCGAGGCGACGACGTCGGTCAGGCCCGGCTCGCCGCGGGTGAGCGTGCCCGTCTTGTCGAAGACGACGACCGTCGCCGCGCCGACTCGCTCGAGAGCCTCGCCGGTCCGGAAGAGGATTCCGCGCGAGGCGCCTCGCGTCGTCCCGACCAGGACGGCCATCGGCGTCGCGAGGCCGATCGCGCACGGGCAGGCGATGATGAGCACGGCCACGGCGTTCATCAGCGCCCCGGGCACGTCGATCCGCGCGACGAAGAGCCAGAGGAGGAGCGTGGCGAGCGCGGCGGCGAGGACCAGGGGGACGAAGACGCGTCCGACGGCGTCGGCGACCTTCTCGATCGGCGCTTTCCGCGCCTGGGCTTCCTCCACGAGGCGGACGATCCGGGAAAGCGTGGAGTCGGCCCCGACCCGTGTCGCCTCGACCCGCACGAGGCCGTCGCGGTTGACGGTCGCGCCGATCACCTCGTCGCCCGGCCCCTTGGAAACGGGCATCGACTCGCCCGTGACCATCGACTCGTCGAAGGAGGATCGCCCCTCGCGCACCAGGCCGTCGACCGGGACTCGCTCGCCGGGCCGGACGACGACCGTCTCACCGACACCCACCTCATCCGACGCCACCTCGACCTCGACGCCGTCGCGGACGACGCGGGCCTGCAGGGGCCGCAGGTCGAGGAGCCCCTGCAGCGCCCGCGAGGCCCGGCCCCGGGCGCGCGCCTCGAGGAACCGGCCGAGCGTGACGAAAGTGACGATTGCGGCTCCCGTCTCGAAGTAGACGCCGGAGCCCGGAAAAAACCCGAGCGTGACCCCCGCGCTGGCTCCCCAGGCGATCGTGGAGCCGAGCGCCACGAGGACGTCCATGCTCGAGGACCCGGACCGGAGCGTTCGCCAGGAGCGGGCGTAGAACGGGGCGCCGACGACCAGCTGGACGATCGTCGCGGCCAGCAGCAGGACGAGCTGGTCGTGGGGGAAGGCCGGCAGGCCGAGGTCCCGGCCCATGCTGTAGACGATCAGCGGGCCGGTGAGAACGAGGCCGAGGACGAGCCGGGTCCTCGCGGGGCCGCTGCCCTCGAGCCGCGTGTCCCCATCGGAGTCGTCGGCTCCGAAGCCGGGCGTGCCGAATCCCGCCCTCCTCACACAGGCGGCGATCCTGGCCGCGTCGAGGCGGGAAGCGTCGAAGTCGACGTGCAGCGAGTCGGTCGCGACGCTGACGCGGGCGCGGCGTACCCCCTCGAGCCTTCCTACCTTCCACTCGATCAGCCGGGCGCAGCTCGCGCACGTCATTCCCGCGACGGGGAGGACGGCGCTCGCGCAGGAGGTGTCGGCGGCGGGCTCCGGTGAGGCCGGGACGCGGTGGGACGGCGTCATCGCATTCCTCCCCCGCTGGGCGTCAGGACGGCTCGGCGCCCGAGGGGTCGGCCGGGCCCGCGTCGCCGTGCAGGAGCCGGTCGATCTCGTGGACGATCTCCTCGACGGAGGAGCCCTTCGCCGCGAACCCGAGGATGCCCAGAGACCGGCCGGCCGCCTCGTCTTCCTCCCGGACCCAGCCGGACGTCAGGACGACCGGCATTCCGGGCCGCGCGCGAAGGAACCGACCGGCGAGCTCGAGTCCCGGCAGGTAGGGCATCGCGAGGTCGGAGACGAGGGCGTCGAAGTCCTCCGGCGCGTCGAGGAAAGCATCGAGAGCCGCTCGCGCGTCCGTGAAGCCCGACACCTGGTATCCCAGCTCGCTGAGGGAGAGCGTCAGGAGCTCGACGAGCGGCTCCTCGTCGTCGACGAGAAGGAGCCGCTCGATCGGCGTCCCCCGGCGCGCGGCCCCCGGCCTTTCCGTCATGACCGACCTTCCCGCCGGCTGAATACGGTCAGATCCACCGGCACTTCGCGGCCGGAACCGCCGCCCCTGCTCATCACGCCGACATTCTCCCTCCCTCTGCCCGGAATGTCTCGCATGGCGGGATCGAGGCGACACCGTTTCGACGGAGCGCAGAACCGCCCGCCCGCGAACGATCGTCGGCCGGGGCGAAGCGTCGGCGCTCCCGGGCCGATCAGGCCGGCTCGACGGGCTTCGCCTCCTCCGCCGCCGTCGGCGTCACCGCATCCAGGCCGTGCCCCGTCGCCCCCCGCTCGCTCTTCCAGAGGAGGAACGAGAAGAGGAAGCCGATCGAGGCGAGGGCGCCGAGCGCGACCATGACGGGAGCCCAGCCGGCGGGGTGCGCGGCGCTCGCGCCCGAAGCGTCCTTCAGGAGGCCGAGGCCCCAGCTCATCCCCGCCCAGCCGACCTGCTGGCAGAACGTCATGAGCGCGTAGGCCGAGCCGAGACGCGCCTCGGGGACGAGGTAGGTCACCGCCGGCCAGAGGACCGCCGGGACGAGCGCGAACGCGAGCCCGAGCATCGCCATCAGGACCGTCGGCGGGGCGGAGGAGAACGCGAGCAGGAAGAACGGCGGGACGAGGAGCGCCGAGCCGGCGGCCATCAGGAGCGCCCGCTTCCCGATCTTGTCGACGAGGAGGCCGAAGAGCGGCATCCCGATCATCGAGAGGAGCGGGAGGATCGACTTCAGGTTCCCGGCGTCCTCGGGCGCGAGCCCCTTCGCCTCGATGAAGTAGAGGTTCGCGAACGTCCGGAACGGGAAGATCGTCGAGTAGAACGCGACGCAGAGGCCGACGACCCACCAGTAGCCGAGGTCGAACCGGACGAGGTCCTTCCAGACGAGCTTGTCGGTCGCACCGGCCTTCTTCACGGCGTAGACGCGGGCGGCCCGCTTCTCGAGGCCGGCGTAGATCACGGCGAAGAGGAGCCAGAGAACCCCGAGGCCGGCCGCGAGGAGGAGGGGCGGCTGCCAGCCGTCGAAGAGGGACTTCGCGAAGTCGGGCGACTTGTCGGCGGCCCACGAGCCGAGCCGCCCGACGAGGAGCTGGACCGCGAGGGCGAAGGAGATCTCCTTCCCCTTGAACCAGCGGCCGACGACCGTCGTCGCCGCGACGATGAAGCACTCCGAGCCGACACCGAGGAGGAACCGGCCGAGCATCATCCCGACCCACGGAGAGTCGGGGAGGAGCGCGGGCAGGACGGCGATCGCGACGCTCCCGGCGGCCCCGATGGCGCTGAACAGGACGGCCGAGGCGGCCACCCCCATCCGGTCGATCAGGATCCCGCCGGCGATCAGCGTCAGGAGCGCCGCGACGTTGTAGGCCGTGTCGAGAAGCCCGACCTGCGCTCCCGTGAAGGAGAACGCCTTCTCGAGGAGCGGCGTGACCGGGTAGATGGCGTCGAAGACGTAGTAGTTGCCAAACATCGCGACGCTGCACGAGAGGAGGACGAGCCAGCGGTAGAC
>CAZWRQ010000100.1:0-16201 GCA_964636395.1 uncultured Holophagales bacterium | reverse complement strand
AGGCGCCGGCCGCGGCCGGCGCCTGACCCGGCGCTGAGCTACTTCCCCTTCTTCCCGCGCTTCGCCTTCTTCCCGGCCTTCTTCGCTTCCTTCTCCGCCTCGCGCAGGACGTCCTCGATCCACGAGGTCCCCATCATCGAGTGCGGAAGGCCGAGCGTCGTCAGCCCGAGGAGCGCGACGCCGCGGACCTCCTCCGCCGTCGCGCCCGCCTCGAGCGCGCGGCGCGCATGCGAGTGGACCGCCCCCTCGAGGCGCGAGCCCATCGCGAGCGCGAGCTTGAGGAGCTCGGCGTCCTTCTCCGGGAAGCCCGCGGCCTCGCGGCTCGCGGCGGCGAGGGCCTCGTAGGTCATCCCGCACTCGGGGTAGGCCTCGACGAATCCGCGGAACGGACCGGGTGCCTTCTTCATCGCGTCCTCCGGACGGCGATTGTAGGCCGGGGAGGGCGTCCGCTCAGGGCCAGAGGCGCTCGCGCCCCTCGTGCCAGTCGCGCGTGACGTCGAGCCAGAACGCGAGCCCGGCGTACCGCCCGAACGGCGCGTAGTAGCGGGCGACGCGCGCGTCCTTCACGAGGCGGCCGCGGAACCGGATCCGGGCCACCTGCTTGCGCGACCACGAGTCGAGGCCGAGGCGGCCGTGGCGCCCGAGAAGGCGCAGCAGCGTCTCGGCCGCGTAGGGGCCGAAGCCCTTCTCGGAGCGGATCCGTGCCGCGAGCTCGTCGTCCGGCAGCGCCGCGTCCTCCCACGCCGAGAGGTCGAGCGCGCCGCCCGCGACGCGCGCCGCGAACGCCCGGAGGAACGGCGCCCGGTACCCCAGCTTCAGCTCGTCGCGGAGCGCCCGCTCCGGAAGCGCGGAGAGGAACGCCGCGTCCGGAAACGCCCCGCCGCGGTCGAACGCGGCGACCATCCGCGCCGCCATCGACCGTGTCAGCGCCCACGAGCAGTTCGTCGTGCAGAGGACCTTCACCGCGTCCTCGAAGAGCGTCGGGGACCGCAGGACGCGGCCCGCGCGGCGTTCGGCGATCCACCCGAACCCCTCGTCCCGCCGCTCGGCGCAGAGCTCGTGGAACGGCCCGAGCTTCGAGCCGAGGTCGAGGACCCGCGCGACGACGGGCCGCGCGAGGCGGACCGGCGCGGTCGCGGCGACCCGGACGCCGCCGTTCCTCGCCGAGAGGACGACCCGCTCGGGAGCCCCGCCGGCGAGGAAGACGAAGGACAGGATCCGCCGCTCCTCGTCCCACTCGAAAGGCGCGAGGTCGTACCAGCCGTGGCTCCTCGCGACGAGGTCCAGGTCGACCCCCGGGACGTCGAACCGCGCCCCGCTCACTGCGGATCGGCGTCCGCGGGCTCGGACGTCTCTCCTCCACCGAACGGCCAGCCGCCGGACACGTGCACCGTGCAGCGTTCGGTCGGCTCGGTCCCGGCGACGAACAGCTCGTTCACGGAGGTGGGGCACTCCTCGGTCACGAGCATCCCGGTCGTCGGGTCGACGGAAGCGGTCACGGTCCCCGGGACCTGCGGGAACGGCTCCTCGAAGTAGTGGGCGGGTAGGCGGCGGACGAAGCCGGAATAGATCGGGACCGCCGCGGTCGAGCCTGAAAGGTTCAGCCCGCGGTTGTCGTCGAAGCCGACCCAGACGGCCACGAGGAGCCGCGGCGAGAAGCCGATGAACCAGGCGTCGCGGCCGTCATTCGTCGTCCCGGTCTTGCCGGCGAAGATCCCCTGCGCCCCGCGCCCGCGCGCTGAGGCCCCCGTGCCGCGGTTCACGACCCCCTCGAGGATCGAGTCGAGGACGGCGACGGCCGCCGGGTCGGCGGCGCGGGAAAGTGGAGCGTCCTTCCGCTCGATCCGGCGCCCCTCGGGGCCCACGAGGCCGAGGAGGGCGTTCGGCTTCACGAGGATCCCGCCGTTCGCGAAGACGGAATAGGCCGCGGCGATCTCCATCGGGGTGCACTCGAACGACCCGAGCGCGAGCGACGGATAGGCCTTCATCCGCGACGTGATCCCCGCCTTCCGTGCGGCCTCGATCACGTCCGGCAACAGCGTCTTCCCCGCCCCCGTCTCCCAGACGGCGAGCCGGACCGTCGGGATGTTCCGGGACTGCTCGAGCGCCGTGCGGACCGTGACGGGGCCGAGGAACTTCCCGTCGTAGTTCCGCGGGGACCAGGTCTCCTCCTCCGTCTTCCCGAAAACGAGGGCGATCGGGGAGTCCTGGAGGATCGTCACCGGAGTGACGGGCGGAGAGAGGTCGCGCCTCTCGAACGCGGCGAGGTAGACGAACGGCTTGAAGAGAGAGCCCGGCTGCCGCTTCGCCTGTACGACGCGGTTGAACTGGCTCGTCTGGTAGTCGCGCCCGCCGACGAGCGCCCGGATGGAGCCGGTCTGAGGGTCGAGCGCGATGAGCGCCGCCTGCAGCTTCTGGTCCCCCTCGGCCGTCCGCAGGCGCTTGAACCGCTTCTCGAGCTCCTCGAGCCCTTCCTGGACGGCCGCGTGCGCCGCTTCCTGCATGTCCGGGTCGAGCGTCGTGTAGATCGAGAGGCCCGCTCCCGACAGGTCGCTCCGAGACTCGGAGACCTGCGTCAGGACGAAGTCGACGAAGTGCGGCGCTTCGATACCGGTCATCGGCTTCGAGACACGGGTCAGAGGCGCGGCGAGGGCGGCATCGTGGGCGACCTTGTCGATCTTCCGCTCCTCGAGCATCCACTTCAGGACGAGCGCCCGCCGAGCCTTCGCCCGCTCGGGGTTCCGGAACGGGGAGTACCGCCCCGGCGAGGAGATGAGCCCGGCGAGCATCGCGGACTCGGGGAGGTCGAGCTGCGAGACCGGCTTGCCGAAGTAGAAGCGGGCCGCTTCCTCGACGCCCGTCACCGAAACCGCGCCCCGCTGCCCGAGGTAGATCTCGTTGAGGTACGCCTCGAGGATCTCCTCCTTGCCGTACTTCGCGTCGAGGATCACGGCGAGGAGCGCCTCCACGGCCTTCCGCCGCAGCGTCCGCTCGGGCGTCAGGAAGAGGTTCTTGACGAGCTGCTGCGTGAGCGTGCTCGTCCCGCGGACCTTGCGCCCGCGCGCGATCCCCTGCAGGAGGGCGCCGGCGAGCCGCGTCGGGTCGAGCCCCGCGTGCGTGAAGAAGTCCCGGTCCTCCGTCGTGAGGATCGCGTCGACGACGACCTTCGGGACCCTCTCGAGCCTCACGAGCGTCCGGTCCTCCATCTTCCGGTCGAAGACGGAGCCGACGACCTCCGGCTCGAAGACGACGTAGGGGACGGGCGCCCCGTCGGGCTCGCGCCGAAGGGCCGAGATCCGGCGGCCCGAGAAGTCGATCCGGGCGGCGAGCCCCGGAGAGCGGCCGTAGGCCGTCTCGCGCGGGTTGACGCCGACGACGATCCGGCTCCGCGTGCGGAGGTACCGGCCGCCGGAGACGGGAAGCTCGGCGACCGGCGCGTACCGGAGCCGCCCGAGGCGCCTCTCCACGTCGTCCGGCCCGAGCGCGTCGCCGGGACGGAGGACCCACGCGTCGGAATAGAGCCGTGTCGGGAGGTTCCAGCGCCTCCCGTCCATCGTCCGCGACACGACGCGCGCGTAATAGGCGACGACGAACGCCGAGGCGACGGCGAGGATGAGGACGATGCCGGCTGCGCCGAAGAGCGCCCACCGGGGGATCGCCTTCCAGATCCGGCGGGCTCGGGCGAGGATTCGGGACCCCACCCGGGGAGTGTAGCGAACGCCCTTCACGGTCCGCCGCGGCATCTCCACGACGGCCCCCCCGGGGCCGGCGACGAGGGCCGCGCCAGGCCTACTTCCAGACCTCGATCGCCTCGATGAGCCCTTCGTCTCCGAGGAAGGAGACGCGGTCCCCGACCTTCCTGCCGAGGAGCCCCTTGGAGGCGTCGGCGAGGTAAGAGTAGACGTCGGCTTCGGGCTTCGAGTCCCACGGGCCGAGGAGCGTCACCGCGCGGGGCCCGCCGAGGAGCCGGAGCGTTACCCGCGTGCCCGGCCTCACCTCCGTCGTGTCGACCGTCGACGGGTCGAGGACGCGAGCCTTGCGGAGCTCCTCCTGGAGGCGCGCCACGCGGACTCCGAGGTCCTGCTGTCGCTGCTTGCGAGCCTGGTACTCGAAGTTCTCGGAGAGGTCCCCTTCGGCCCGGGCGATCGCGAGCCCCTTCGTGTTCTCCGGGATGTCGACCTCCACGAGCCTCTCGAGCTCGCGCTTCTTCCCCTCGAGCGCCTCCGCCGTGACGAAGAAGCTGTCGTCCCCTCCCTTGCGGAGGTCCGGGAATCGCATCTCGGCCGCGGCGAAGAGCGCCGCGCGGCGGTGCGGCTCGAGCTCGTTGTGACGGTCGAGCGCCTGGAGGAACTGCTGGGCCTCCTCGAGCGTCGCCTGCTTGACGAGCCAGGCCGCCGCGACCCCGGTCCGGTCGAAGAGCTCGCGGAGCTTCGCGCGCCCGCCCCCGAGATCCTCCCACGACACTGCGTCGAGGAGGCGTCCGAGCACCGTCGGCGTGAGGCGGGCCCGGAACGCGTCGTCCTGGGCGGCCCGCAGGCCGAACCAGAGGAACGCCTTCGGCCCGCTCCGGGGCGACTTGAGGAGCTTCTCGAGCGTCGCCTCGCGCGTCGCGGGGTCGACCTCGGCGAGCCGCCGGTCGATCAGGTCGAGCGTGCGGGCATCCTCCTCCCGGAAGAACCAGTCCGCCACGAGGCGGGCGCCGTCTTCCGGCCTCGAGGCGAGGAGCCCTTCGAGGAAGCGCTCCCGCGCGAGGCGGTCCCCGATCCGGCCGAGCATCGGGAGCGGCGCGTCGGGCACGAGGTCCTCGGGCGCGAATCCGAGGACGACGTCCTCGACTTTCTCGATCGCGACCGCGATCTCGTACGCGAGGGGCGGGTTCGCGTCGCGGAGCGCCTGGGCGTCCGCGACGAGCCTCGCCCCCATCTTCGCCGCGAGCGCCGCGTCGCGCTTCGCGTTCTTCCGGAAGAAGTCGAGGCGGGCCTCGGGCGTGTGCGCTTTCCCGAACTTCCCGAGGATCGCGGCGTCGGCCGCCTGCGAGGTCCGCGTCCATTCGACGGAGGCGTTCTTGCCCGAGCCGTGGAGGACGACGTGCGGGCTCTTGCGCGCCGCGGTCCACCACGAGGTCCACTTCTCCTCGGGGACGAGGCCGGCCAGCGCCTCCTTCACCTCGGAGACCGGAAGCGCGGTCCCGAACGAGTCGAGGAGCCTTCGAAGCCCGTCCGACGGGTGGGCGAGTACGCTCTCGGCCAGCGCCTCGCGGGCGGTCAGCTTCTCGTGGAGGAAGTGCCCCTCGGGGAGCGGCGTGAGGCTCTTGGCCGCGACGCCGATCGGGATGGAGACTCCGACCGACTTCTCGAAGTCGACCCGGACGGCGTCGAGGGCGAAGTTCGTCTCGACGACCTTCCCGGCGCCCCGCACCGCCATGAAGAAGCAGCGCCCGACCTCGAAGGGGAGCCACTTCTCGGCGCGTTCGACGCGCGCGAGACCGTCCGCCGGCTCCTTCGACTCGAGGAATCGGAATCGCCCGAGCAGCGTCGTCAGGGACGCCGACTCGGGGTACGCCGCACGGATCGCCTCCTCGAACAGCTTGTGGAAGCCCTCCGGCGAGGACGGCGTGGCGCCGGCCCGGACGGCCTCCTTCAGGAGGCCCCACCGCAGGCGGGCGGCCGCGGGAGACGTGCCCGGGCCGCGGAGAGTCGCGTCGGCGAGCGTGGAGAGGCCCTGGAGGCGCCCCTTTTGGCCGGACGCGCGAGCGAGGCCGCGGAACGCCGCCGCGAGGAGCTCCGCGTTCTCCTCGGCGTCGAGGAGGGCGTCCTTGACGGCGTTCTCGACGACGTCGAACTTCTTTTCCGAGAGGAGCGACGAGAGCTCGTTCAGGTTCATGACGGGGCGGGAGTGTACCCGCCCCGCTCCGATTCGACTCCGCGGGGCCTTCAGCGCCCGAGCATTCCGGTCCGGAGATCCTCTGACGGAGGCTTCGGCCCGAGCCAGAGCGAGAAGAGGACCTCGGCGAACTCCCTCCCTTCGATCGTCGCGACGTCCTTCCCGTCCCGGTTGACGACGGTCCCGGCGCCCGGCGCGTAGACGTACGTCGTCACCGATCCGTCCTTCACGTCCGTCACGGTCGCGAGGAGCTTCTCGATCCCAGCCTTCTGGGCCTGGGCCTTCGCGCCGGAGTTCGCCGCGAAGCCCTCCCGGAACGTCTCCACGAGCTTTCCGCGGTCGACGCTCCGGAGGAAATGCATCCGGACCGCCTTCGGCGCGTCGGCGGCGAGGATCGCGGCAGCGTCGGAAGAGGGCGTTTCGAGGTAGAGCCCGCCGACGTAGACTTTGAACACGGCCTTCTTGCGGAGCCCCATTCCGTTCAGCTTCAGCGTCTTCCCCGCCACCGACAGCGTGTCGGGCATCGAGGCCCCCGCCAGCTCCTTCGCTTCCGCCGGAGCGACGGAGAGCACGAACGCGAAAACGGCAGACAGGGCGACGGCTCGCCGGGTGGTCTTCATGGGTCGTCCTCCTTCGGGCCGCGAGGATACTGCGATCGTGCGGGACGGCGGCTGGGCCGACGTCCGCCGGCCCAGCCGCTCCCCGGAGGGGCGCGGCGGGGCCGGGCGCCGGGACCCTACTCCTGGATCTCGCTGAGGCGCGCGACGCGGAAGAACTGGTCGCGCATCGCGGCGAGGAGCGAGAGGCGGTTGCGCCGCACGGACTCGTCGTCCACCAGGACCATGACGTCGACGAAGAACCGGTCGAGCACCGGCCCGAGGGAGGCCATGACCGAGAGCGCCTCGTCGTACCGCCGCTCGCCGATCAGCTCGTCGAGAATCCCTCGCGCCTGGAAGAAGTCGCCCGCGAGCTGCCTCTCCGCGTCGTCGCTCATGAGCGACGGGTCGATCTCGCCGCCCGACGCGACGCCCGCCTGGGCGAGGATGTTCTGGACCCGCTTGAACGAGGCCGCGAGCGGCCCGAAGTCGGGCTGCCGCCTCACGCGCGAGACGGCGGCGACGCGCTCGGCCGCGTCGGTCACGTCGGGACAGGGAGTCGTGAGGACGGCCTCGATCTCGTCGTGCCGGTGGCCGCGGCGCTCGAGCAGGAAGCGGAGGCGTTCGAGGAGGAAGGGGTGGAGCGTCGAGACGACCTCCTCGTCCGAGGCGCCCGACACCTCGTGGAGACGGCGGGCGGCGGCGATCGCGACCGGGAGCTCCAGCCGATGCCCGCCTTCGAGGAGGATCCGGACGACGGCGAGCGCCGCCCGCCGGAGGGCGTACGGGTCGCGCGAGCCGGTCGGGACGAGGCCGAGCGCGAAGAAGCCGGCGAGCGTGTCGAGCCGGTCGGCGAGCGCGACGACGCGGCCGACGGGCTCCGCCGGGAGGGCATCGTCGACGCCGGCCGGACGGTAGTGGTCGTAGACCGCTCGGCAGACCGTCTCGCTCTCGCCGTCCCGCCGGGCGTACAGCCCTCCGACGACTCCCTGGAGGTCGGGGAACTCGCGCACCATGTCCGTCACGAGGTCGGCCCGCGCCAGGCGGGCCGCCCGGGCGGCCTCGCCCGCCGAAGCCTCGAGGCCGAGGTCGGCGGCGAGGCGAGCGGAGAGCGCCTCGACCCGCTCGACCTTCCGGAGCGTGTCGCCGAGCTTCTCCTGGAAGGAGAGGCGCGCGAGGCGGGGGACCCTCTCCTCGAGGCGCATCCGGCCGTCCTCGTCCCAGAAGAAGCGGGCGTCGGCGAACCGGGCGTTCAGCACCCACTCGTTGCCTCGGACGATGTGCCCCATCGGGTCGCCGACGTGGTCGGCGACGGCGAGGAAATGCGGCGCGAGCGCTCCGGCGGCGTCCCGCGTCGGCAGGACCTTCTGGTGCTCGCGCATCGCGGTGACGAGGATCTCCTCGGGGAGCTCGAGGTACCCGGCCTCGAACGAGCCGCGGACGAGACCGGGCCACTCCACGAGGTGGGCGAGGCTGTCGAGGAGCGTGACGTCCTCCACCGGCGTGCAGCCGGCCTCGGACGCAAGCGCCTCGGCCTTCTCGACGAGCGTCCGGCGGCGGACGGCGTAGTCCGGCTCGACGTGGGCGGCGCGGAGCTTCGCGAGGTAGTCGTCGACGCCGACGACGACGATCCGGCCCGGCGCGAGCGTCCGGTGACCGAACGTCGTCCGGCCCGATTCGATCCCGAAGAGCGTCATTGGGACGACGAGCCCGTCGAGGAGGCAGACGACGGAGTGGACCGGGCGGATCCAGACGTCGCGGCCGTCGCCCCACCTCATCATCCGGGGGAACGACATCTTCGCGACGACCGTCGGGACGACCTCGCCGAGGACCTCCGAGGTGAAGCGCCCCTCGACGACCTTGCGGACCGAGACGTACTCCCCCTTCGGCGTCGCGACGACGCGAAGCGCCTCGACCGCGACGCCCTGCCCGCGGGCGAAGCCCTCGGCGGCGCGCGTCGGACGCCCCTCCGCGTCGAAGGCGACCTTGACGGACGGCCCGATGGCCTCCACCTCGTGGTCCTCCTGGACCTCGGGGAGGTCGCGAGAGAAGAGGACGAGGCGGCGCGACGTGGAGTGGGCGAAGAACGTCCCGTCGATCCGCTCGGCGGCGAGGGCGTCGGCGAGACCTCGCAGGAGGTCGTTGCGCGCCTGCGACAGGACGCCCGCGGGGATCTCCTCGGCGAGGATCTCGAGCAAGAACTCGGACATCGGCTATCTACCTCGTCTCCGCGATGAGTTGGGGGGTCCGGGGGGTACGCGAAGCCGTCCCCCCGGGCGGCTCGGACATCGGCTATCTACCTCGCATCCGCGATGAGTTGGGGGGTCCGGGGGGTACGCGAAGCCGTCCCCCCGGGCGGCTCGGACATCGGCTATCTACCTCGTATCCGCGATGAGTTGGGGGGTCCGGGGGGTACGCGAAGCCGTCCCCCCGGGCGGTTCCGACATCTCAGGCCTCCCCGTTCCCGGCTTCGGCCGCTTCGGCCAGCGGCGCCTCCTTCGGGAGGAGCGGATGTCCGAGGCTCTCGCGCGCGGCGACCCACGCCTTCGCGCAGCCGACGGCGAGGTCCCGGACGCGCTTGATGACGCCGACGCGCTCGGTCGCAGAGACGGCCCCGCGCGCGTCGAGGAGGTTGAAGGCGTGCGAGCACTTCAGCGCGGTCTCGTAGGCGGGGACGACGAGGCCCGCCGCGAGGCAGCGCCCCGACTCCGCTTCGAGCCTCTCGAACAGCTGCCGAAGGAGCTCAGTGTCGGCCACCTCGAACCCGTACTTCGAGACCTCGTACTCGTCCTGCTTCCGTACCTCGCCGTACGGCACGCCCGGCGCCCATTCGATGTCCATGACGTTCCGCGTCCGCGTGAGGAACATCGTCAGCCGCTCGAGCCCATACGTGATCTCCGCGGTGATCGGCGCGAGGTCGATGCCGCCGGCCTGCTGGAAGTAGGTGAACTGGGTGATCTCCATCCCGTCCAGGAGGACCTGCCAGCCGACGCCCCAGGCGCCGAGCGTCGGCGACTCCCAGTTGTCCTCCTCGAAACGCAGGTCGTGCTCGGCCGGCTCGATGCCGATGGCCCGGAGGCTGTCGACGTAGAGGTCCTGGATGTCGGCGGGCGACGGCTTGATCACGACCTGGAACTGGTAGTGCTTCACGAGGCGGAACGGGTTCTCGCCGTACCGCCCGTCGGCCGGCCGCCGGGACGGCTGCACGTAGGCGCAGCGCCACGGCTCGGGGCCGAGGACCCGGAGGAACGTCGCCGGGTGCATGGTCCCCGCCCCTACCTCGGTGTCGTACGGCTGCTCGAGGATGCAGCCGCGGGAGGCCCAGTATTCGGACAGCTTCAGGATCAGCGTCTGGAAGTCCATGCTCGCTCCGGTCTGAGGCGCGCGAAATTGCGGCAGCGGCGGAGGTTAGCAGGGCCGGGCGCCCGCGTCACGGGCCGCCCGAGAGGCTGTCGAGGAACCGGTGGCTCTTCAGCTCGTGGCCGAGGAACCGGCGGCGAACCTCCCGCAGGAGGGCGTCGAGCGCGCGGAGCGACTCGCGATCTCCCGCCCCTCGCCGCGCGAGGTCGTCGAGCCGCGACCGGCGGACGTCGGCGAGGAGGCGCAGAGCCGCGCCGGAGACGGGGACCGCTCCGGGAGGGGCGCATTCGTCTCCGACGAGGCCGGGCAGCTCGGGGTCGAAGCGGGCGCCTCCTCTCGCGAGGCTGCGGCCGCAGGAGGCGCACTCCGTCCCTCCCGGCAGGAGACCGGCGAGGCGAAGGAGCCAGGTCTCGAAATAACGGGCGGCGAGCGTGGGCGGGGCGCCCTCCTCGAGCGCGTCGAGGACGTGCCGCGCGAGCCGGTACGCCTCCGGCGCCGCCTCCGCCTCCGGGAGGAACGTCGAGAGGCTCTCCGCGACGTACGGCAGGAGCATCGCCGTGTCGGGCTTCGAGGCGAGGCCGAACGCGCTCTTCACGAGCTCGAGCCCGTCTCCGCGGGCGAGCTCGGCCCCCTCCTTCCGGAAGAGCGTGACGGAGACCTCCGTCAGGAGCTCGAGGAGCGCTCCGTGGCGAAAGCGCCGGCGCGCCCCCCGGAACGCGGCGCGGAGGAGTCCCGCGTCGCGGGTCAGGAGCGTCGCGGCCACGTCCTTCTCAGAGAGGGCGTCGACACGCAGAATGAACGCCGTCGTGGAGAGCAGCACCGGCACTCATTCTCGCTCCCGTCTGCCGCGGACGGTCCTCGCCCTCGGCGCGGTCTCGTTCCTGACCGACGCCTCGTCCGAGATGATCTTTCCGCTCCTTCCGCTCCTCCTCGCCTCCCTCCCCGGCGCACCCGCCGCGGCGCTCGGCGTGATCGAGGGGGTCGCCGAGGCGACGGCCGCGGCCGTGAAGGTCGTCTCCGGCCGGCTCTCGGACCGCGCGACGCGGCGGAAGCCGCTCGTCGTCGCCGGGTACGCGGTCTCCTCGGCCGTCCGCCCCCTCGTCGCCCTCGCCGCGATCTGGCCGCACGTCCTCCTCGTCCGTTTCCTCGACCGGATCGGCAAGGGGGTCCGCTCGGCCCCGCGCGACGCCCTCATCGCGGAGGTGACGCCGCCCGACCGCAGGGGGGCCGCCTACGGCCTCCACCGCGCCATGGACAACGCCGGCGCGGTCGCCGGACCGCTCCTCGCCGCGGCGCTCCTCGGCCTCCTCGCGCTCCCTCTCCGGACGGTGCTCGCGCTCTCGGCCGTCCCGGCCGCGCTCGCCCTCCTCGTCCTCGTCCTGGGCGTCCGGGAGACCCCGCGCCCCGCGGCGGCCGCCGCCACGCCCGTCCGAGCGCCCGACGCACCGCTTCCGCCCGCCTTCCGCCGCGCCGTCGCGGCGGTTGCACTCTTCACGCTCTCGGCTTCGTCGGACACGTTCCTCCTCCTGAAGGCGCGCGAGGTCGGCGTCTCCGCGGCCGGACTCCCTCTCGTCTGGGCCTTCTCGAACGCGATCCGGGCCGCTCTCGGCACGTGGGGCGGGGGCCTCTCGGACCGGCATGGGAGGAAGGGAGTCCTCCTCGCCGCCTGGACGCTCTACGCGGCCTGCTACGCCCTCTTCGCGTTCGTGAAGAGTCCGACCGCCCTGCTCGTCGTCCTCGCCGTCTACTCGGTCCACGCCGCGCTCTCTGAAGGGGCCGAGCGGGCGCTCGTCGCCGACCTCGTCCCACCCGAGAGCCGAGGGCGGGCCTTCGGCTGGTTCCACGGGGCCGTCGGGCTCGCGGCGCTCCCGGCGAGCGCGGGGTTCGGCCTCCTCTGGACCCTGTTCGGCTCCCGGACGGCGTTCCTCTCCGGGGCGGGAGTCGCCCTGCTCGCGGCGGGGCTCCTGGTGATCGCCGTGCCGGAGCGGACCCGCCCGCCCGTCCGGTAGACTCCGCTCCATGTCCGGACCCGTCTGGAAGCTCCTCAGGATGACCGGCCCCTGCGACTCGTGCGGCGAGGGCGCCGACGAGCTCCTCGCCGTCGGGACGGTCGTCGACTACGCCTTCCGCCCCGACTACCGCTTCTGCCGAACCTGCTACGACCGCTACGAGGGACGGCACGACGAGCTCCACCCGAAGGCGGTGGCCGAGCAGCAGCTCCCGCCGCTGATCTCGCGCCCCGACTCGGTGGAGGACGTTCCGGAGTGAGTCCCTCGGACCCCGGTGCGGCGGACGCGACCTCGGGGATGGAGTCGGTGCGCCCGCCCGAGTCGCCCGAGAGGCTCCTCGCGAGGGTGGCGGACCCCGCCCTCCGCCGGGTGGCCGAGAAGTCGCTCGCCGGCGAGAGGCTCTCGTTCGAGGACGGCCTCGTCCTGTTCCGCTCGACGGACCTCCTCGGCGTCGGCGCCCTCGCGAACCGCGAGCGAGAGCGGCGCCACGGGAACCTCGGCTACTACAACGTCAACCGCTACCTGAACCCGACGAACCTCTGCTGGGTCGACTGCGGCCTCTGCGCCTGGGCGCGCAAGCCGGGCGTCGCCGGCGGCTACACGATGGCGATCGAGGAGGCCGTCCGCGAGGCGGCCGCGGGCTGGCACGACGGCATCACCGAGCTCCACGTCGTCGGCGGGCTCCATCCTTCGCTCCCCTACGACTATTACCCCGGGCTCCTGCGCGCCCTCCGGTCCCGCTTCCCGGGCGTCCACATCAAGGCCTGGACGATGGTCGAGCTCGACTGGTTCGCCCGCGTCGGGAAGAAGGACCTCGTCGAGACGATCCGGGAGCTCCGGGACGCCGGGATGGACTCCTGCCCCGGCGGCGGCGCGGAGATCTTCGCGAAGCGGGTCCGCGACGTGATCTGCACGAACAAGATCGACGGCGAGCGCTGGCTCGAGATCGCCCGCCTCTGCCACCGCGAGGGCGTGAAGACGAACGTGACGATGCTCTACGGGTCGATCGAGACCGACGAGGAGCGGGTCGACCATCTCCTCCGGATCCGCGACCTGCAGGACGAGACGAAGGGGTTCCTCGGCTTCGTCCCGCTCGCGTTCCACCCCGACGGGACGCCGTTCGCTCACCTCCCGGCGACGAGCGGGACCCTCGACTTGCGCGTCATCGCGGCCGCCCGGCTCCTCCTCGACAACGTCGACCACGTGAAGGCCTACTGGGTCCAGATCGGCGAGAAGTTCGCGCCGGTCGCGCTCCACTTCGGGGCCGACGACCTCGTCGGGACCGTGACGGAGGAGACGATCACGCACGCCGCGGGGGCGACGACGGAGGCGGGCCTCTCGCGCCTCGAGATGGCGCGCCTCATCCGCTCGGCCGGCCGCGAGCCGTTCGAGCGGGACGCGTACTACGAGCGGGTCGCACGCGATGAGAGCGGTCGCGTCGTCCGGGCGAATCGGCACGACTTCATCCCGAGCTCCCCCGAGGTCTCGGCGCCGGCCGGGCCGCATCCGCTCGCACCGCTCGACCCGGCTCTCGCCTCGTCGTAGCGCGCCCGGAGCCCGTCAGGGCGCGGTGGGCTGGGCCAGCGGAGGCGCCAGCTCCTCGACGCGGAGGATCGTGCCGTCGTGGACCGTGAGGCGGACGGTCGCCCGGCTCCGTATCGGCCCGCCCCGTACCGAGCTCCGGTTCAGACCCGGCGTCTTCGTCTGCCCGTCCTCGATCCGGAAGAGCCTGTCGCCGATCCGGAACGTCTCGATCCCCTTCCTGTCGGACGTCGCCGGCGAGAGATCGTCGACCCGTCCCTCCACGACCTCGACGGAGCGGCTCTCGAGCCAGCCGCGTGCGTCCCGATGTCGGGAGACGATTCCGTACGCCGTCCAGGCCGAGAGCGCGCCCCAGCCCAGGATCCAGAGGACCGCGAAGAGGCGCGCCGCCCGTTCCCTGTGCCGCCAGACGACGGCGAGGAGGACGACTCCGACGAGGACCCCCCCGACGCCGCTCGCGATCGTCCCGCCGACCGGCGCCGGCTCCGTCCGAATGTCGTAGAGAACCTTCGTCAGGGCGTCCACGGCCCCGGATGATGCCTCGAATCGACGGCGGCCGCTCCGCCGGAGACGCGAATGCCCCGCGCCGGACGGCGCGGGGCATTCGGGCCGGCCTCCTGCCGGGTCCCTGGGTCAGTCCTTCAGTCGGACCGCGACGACGAAGTTGGCCGGGCGCGGCCCGGGGCGGTGGACGTAGAAGCGCGCGTACCGGGCATCGCCGACCTTCTTCAGCTCGGCGCGGAAGGCCGCGACCGTCCCCACGGGCCGGCCGTTCACCTCCTGGACGACGTCGCCCTCGCGCAGGCCGGCGTCGGCCGCCGCGGAGACGTTCTTCACGTGGGTCAGGACGACGCCCTCGATCTCGCTGCCGATCGAGTAGCTCCTGCGGGACATCGGCGTCAGCTCCTCGACCGTGATGCCGATCTTCTCGCGGTGCTCGTCCTCGGCCGGCACCGGCTCGGCCGTCTCGCCTTCCTCCGCGCGCGTCCCGAGCGTGGCGACGGCGGTCATCTCCTTCCCTCCCCGCAGGAAGGTCAGGGTCACCTTGGTCCCGGGACGCTTGCCCGAGACGTAGTCGATCAGGTCGCGGTTGTTCCGCACCGGAGTCTGGTCGACGCGGACGATGACGTCCTCGTGGCGAAGCCCCGCCTTGTCGGCCGGCATCCCCTTCTCGACGGACTGGACGAGCGCGCCGTCGCGGCTCGGGAGGCCCATCGCGGCCTGGAGGTCGGCGTCGATGGGGCCGATCGAAACCCCGAGGTAGCCGCGGACGACCTTGCCTTCCTTCAGCTGCGGGATGAGGCGGCGCGCGACGTTGATCGGGACGGCGAAGCCGATGTTCTGGGCGAAGCGGGAGATCGCGGTGTTGATGCCGATCACCTCGCCCGCGGCGTTCACGAGGGGGCCGCCGGAATTCCCGAAGTTGATCGCCGCGTCGGTCTGGATCAGGTTCTCGAAGGAGCGGGTCGCTTCCGAGAGACGCGGGGCACGCCCCTTCCCCGAGACGACGCCGACCGTCACCGTCTTCTCGAACTGGAGCGGGTCGCCGATCGCCATGACCCACTCGCCGACGCGGATCCGGTCGGAGTCGCCGAGCGAGAGCGTCGGGAAGGGGCGGTCCCCTTCGATCTTCAGGAGCGCGAGGTCGGTGGCGGGGTCGCGGCCGACGATCTTCGCCTTGAAGACCTCGGTCTCCCCGACCGTCACCTCGACCTTCTCGGCCCCGTCGATGACGTGGTTGTTCGTCAGAACGAAACCGTCCGCCTCGACGAGGAACCCGGTCCCTCCCGATTGCTGCTGCTCTTCCTCGGGCTCGCCGGAGCCCTGACCGCGGTCCGGGAGGAAGGGGTGGAATGGCGTGTCGCCGAAGAAACGCTCCATGCCCCGGCGTTTCTGATCCGGCCTGATGATGTCGGTGGATCGGATCGAGACGACGGCGGGCATGGCGCGGTCGGCGATGTCCGCGAAGGAGGGGAGTCCGACCGCCGCGACGCGCGCCGGCGCGCTCGCCGCGGCGGGGGCGGCCGTCGGAGCCGCAGCGTCGGCCGAGGCGGCTCGCGTGAAATCGAGGCTCCCCGCGAGGATCATCCCGAAGACGACCGCCGCGAGGCCGAGCGCTGTGAACGAGAGGACCTTGGTCCGGGTCTGCATGGTCTCTTTCTCCATCGATGCCCTGTCGAGCAAGACCCATGCCCGGCGGAGCAGCGTCGTTCAGGCCGGGGGCATGCGCGAGATTGTCGCCCGCCGGGAGCTATCTGGGAAGGAGGGGGCGCGGCGGGTCCGCCGGCGCTCCGGGCTTCCCCTCGTCTTCCGGGCGGATGTTGTACAGGAACGTGATCGTGACGCCTTCCCGGGGATTCGGGAAGTCGGCGGGAAGCGGCCGAAACGGATTCGAGCTCCGGATCGCCTGCATGGAGGCGTTGTCGAACGGGGGAACTCCGGACGACACGAGGAGGCGCAGCCCTTCCACCCGTCCGTCCCGCAGCAGGTAGAAGCGGACCACGAGCCGCCCCTTCATGCCGTAGTGGGCGAGCTTCGGGATCTCCCAGTTCCGCTTGATCTTGCGGATCATCTCCGCGGCGTACGCCCCCCAGTCGTACCCCTTCGTGTCGAAAGAGAGGGGCCCGGAGTCGACGAAGCCCCCTTCCGACTCCCAGCCGCCTCCCTCGTCTCCGCCTCCGCCGGGCGACCCCTGCCGCGCGGGCGCGGCGCCGGAGCGCGCGTCCTGGTCCGGCCCGATCTGCCGGAGAGGGCTCGCCGCGAGTCCCGCGAGCCCCTTCGCCGCGGGCGCTCCCTTCCCGTCCTCGGCGA
>CAZWRQ010000099.1:0-16296 GCA_964636395.1 uncultured Holophagales bacterium | reverse complement strand
CTCCCTCACGTTCGAGGAGGCGGCGTTCGGCGTCGAGAAGAGCCTCCCGATGCGGCGGTTCGAGCGCTGCGACACCTGCCACGGGACCGGAGGGAAGGGGGGGAGCGGCGCGGTCGCCTGCGGAGTCTGCCGGGGCCGGGGCCGCGTCCAGTACCGCCAGGGCTTCTTCGCGATGGAGCGCCCCTGCCCCGAGTGCCAGGGGGCCGGCGAGAAGCTGAAGGACCCGTGCCCCGACTGCCGGGGCGAGGGCCGGACGCTCCGCGAGCGGACGCTGACGATCGCGATCCCCGCCGGCGTCGACACCGGCGCCCGTCTGCGGCTCTCCGGCGAAGGGAACCACGGCCGCGCGGGGGGGCACCCCGGCGACCTCTACGTCGTCCTCGCCGCCCAGCCCCACGAGCTCTTCCGGCGCGATGGGTACGACGTCGTCCTGACGTGGGCCGTTCCGTACCCGACTGCGGTCCTCGGCGGAACCTGCCGAGTGCCGACGCCGCACGGCGAGGAGGAGCTCGAGATCCCGCCGGGAACCGGGGCCGGCCGGGCGTTCACGCTGCGCGGGAAGGGGATCCCGCGCGTCGACGGCCGGGGCCGCGGGGACGAGCACGTCGTCGTCACGATCCGCGTCCCGAAGAAGCTCAGCTCGGAGCAGCGCAAGGCCGTCCAGAAGCTCGCGGACGTCCTGAAGGAGGAGCCCGGCTCGCCGACGCGCGAGGAGAAGGGTTTCCTCGAGAAGCTCCGGGACTTCATCTCCTCCTGAGCCGACCGTGTCCGCCGCGATCCGTCTCGACCTGGACCCCGCTTCCGAGCCGGCGCTCGAGGAGTCGCTCGGCGAGCTCCTCGCGTCCTGGAGCGTCCGCGACGGACGCCTCTCCGTCTGGGTCTCGGAGGAGGACGCCGGCGTGGCGGAGGAGCTCCTCGCCGCGGCCGGGCTCGAGGTCCTCGCGCGGGAGGTCGAGCCGGAGCGGGACTGGGTGGCCGAGGCGGCCGCGCTTCAGCGCCCCGTCGCCGTCGGACGGTTCGTCCTCGACCCCCACGACCGCGCGCCCGACGGCGTCGGCTCGCGCCTCCGGCTCCGCCTCCCCGCCGAGCGGGCCTTCGGGACCGGCTCGCACGAGTCGACACGGCTCGCCCTGAGGCTCCTCCTCGAGGCGGAGCCGGCGGGCCGGTCCGTCCTCGACGTCGGGACCGGCGCCGGGACGCTCGCCCTCGCCGCGCGCGCCGCGGGGGCCCGCCGGGCGATCGGCTTCGACCTCGACCTCGACGCTCCGTTCGTGGCGCGCCGGAACGCCCTCCGGAACGGGGTGAGCGGCTGCGGGTTCTGGGCGGGGCTCCTCCCGAGCCTCGCGGCGGAAGCCCGCTTCGACCTCGTCGTGGCGAACATGCTCCAGGAGGAGGTCGCTCCGCTCCTTCCCGGCCTCGCGGCGCTCCTCCCGTCCGGCGGGATGCTCGTGACCGCCGGCCAGCTCGCCGCCCGGGAGGAGGAGTTCCTCGCCCTCCTCGCCGCCGCGGGCCTTCGCCCGCTCCGCCTCTCCTCGGAGGGGGAGTGGCTCGGGACGCTGTCGGAGCGGTCGTGAGCGCGCCGCCCCGGGTCCTCGTCCCGGGCACGTCGCTGGAGCCGGGCGGTGCGGTGGCGCTGACGGACGAGGAGGCGCGGCATCTCCGCGTCTCGCGCGTCGGACCGGGAGAGGAGCTCGTCCTGCTCGACGGCCGTGGCGCGCGGGCGGCGGCGCACCTGTCGGCGTCCGGCCGCACGGCCACCGTGACGGCGCTCCTTCCGCCGCGCGGAGAGCCCGCCCGCCGCGTCACCGTCCTTCTCGGAGTCGGCGAGCCCGCCCGGGTCGAGTGGGCGGTCGAGAAGGGGACCGAGTGCGGGGCCGCCGCGTTCGCCCTCGTCGCCGCGGCGCGCTCCCAGCGAGCGCACGTCGCGGCGGCCGCCGCCCGGATCGAGAGGCTTCGCCGGATCGCGGCCGAGGCGGTCAAGCAGTGCGACCGGAGCGTCGTCCCCGATGTGGCCGCGCCGGAGGCTCTCGCCGGACTCCTCGCCGGCCGCCACGGGCGGCTCCTCGTCGCCCGCCCCGGCGCCTCGCCGGTTCGAGCGGACGCGCTTCCGGCGGGCGACCTCGCGGTCGCCATAGGCCCCGAGGGGGGATTCGACGACGCCGAGGAGAGGCTCCTCGACGCCGCCGGGGCCGTTCCCATCGGCCTGGGCGGCCGGATCCTTCGCCTCGAGACGGCCGTGGTCGCCGCGCTCGTCCGCCTGGTCGACATCCCCTCGTCCTGAGCCGGGACGCCTCCCGCGCGCGGATATCATTCCCGCGAGGAGGAGCCATGGCCTTCGAGGACGTCAAGAAGATCTGGATGAACGGGAAGCTCGTCGACTTCGCGGATGCGAAAGTCCACGTCTTCACGCACGCTCTCCACTACGGCTCGGGGGTGTTCGAGGGGATCCGCTGCTACCGGACGGCCCGCGGCCCGGCCGTCTTCCGCCTCGACGACCACCTCGACCGCCTCTTCTGGTCCGGGAAGATGTACCGGATGGAGATCCCGTACACGCTCGAGCAGCTTCGGGCAGCGACGCTCGAGACGATCCGCGCGAACGGCTTCGACGCCTGCTACATCCGCCCGCTCGCCTATCGGGGCTTCGGGATGCTCGGCGTGAACCCGTTCCCGAACCCGGTCGACGTGATGATCGGCTGCTACCCGTGGGGGAAATACCTCGGCCCGGAGGCGATGGAGAAGGGCGTCGACGTCTGCTGCTCCTCCTGGACCCGCCTCGCGGCGAACACGATGCCGGCGATGGCCAAGTCGACGGCGAACTACGCGAACAGCCAGCTCATCAAGATGGAGGCGCTCGTCAACGGCTACGAGGAAGGGATCGCGCTCGACGACACGGGGCGCGTCTCCGAAGGCTCGGGCGAGAACCTCTTCGTCGTCTGGAAGGGAAAGGTCTACACGCCCCCGTTCGCGAACTCCGCCCTTCCGGGGATCACGCGCGCCTCCGTCCTGACGCTCTTCGCGGAGCTGGGGATCCCGGTGGAGGAGCGGGCACTGCCGCGGGAGATGCTCTACGCGGCCGACGAGCTCTTCTTCACGGGGACGGCGGCCGAGATCACCCCGATCCGCTCCGTCGACCGGATCGTCGTCGGGGCGGGGCGGAGGGGGCCGCTGACGGCGAAGGTCCAGGCGGCGTTCTTCGACCTCGTCGAGGGGAAGGTGGACGACCGGTTCGGCTGGCTGACGCCGGTCTGAGCCGCGACTCCTGCCCGGGGCCGTCCGGAGCGGCGGCCCCTCGATGCGCGCCGGTCCCGAAAGGGGCCGGCGCGCCTCGTCATCGGAGGGCCGCGGCGAGGTCGGCCGGCACGTCCACGTCCCGGAGGACCTCCGGCCCGAAGCCGGCGAGGGCGACGACCTCGACGTCCTCCTCTCCGAGGAGGTCGGAAAGGCGCCGGTCCGGCTCCCAGGAGAGGACGCGCGGCACGAGGCTCGCCGGAACGACGAGCGGGTGGCCTCTCCGGCCGTCGCACTCCGGAACCGCGATCCGTCCCGCGGCCGGGGGAGGGAGGTTCCCGAGGACGCGGCGGAGGACAGGCGCGGTCAGCCCCGGAAGGTCGGCCGGCGAGAGGGCGATCCGGCCGCAGCCCGAGGAGAGCGCCGAGAGCCCGGCCTGCGCGGAGGAGAGCATCCCGTCCTCCGGCCGGGGGTTGACGGCGACGAGGACGCCGAGGCCGTCGAGGGCCGCGGCGACCTCGTCCGCGCCGGGGGCGAGGACGACCGCGACCTCCCCGAAGCCGGCCTCCAGGAAGGAACGGGCGACGCGGCGGACGAGCGGCTCCCCCTCGACCTCCGCGAGCATCTTCGGGCTGCCGTACCGCCGGGACGCGCCCGCGGCGAGGAGGACGGCGGCGACCCTGTCCGAACCGAACGGCATCGGGTGATGGTACCCCGCGCGAGCGTCCGTCCGATCGTTGACCGGGCCGGGCGGCGAGCCTATCCTCGAGACACTAAGACACTTTCGGCGGACGGGTAGAGAGGAGACCTGGGGCATGCACATCAACGACCTCCTCAAGATCGCGGTCGAGCGCAAGGCCTCGGACCTCCATCTGAAGGTCGGCGCGCACCCGATCATCCGGGTGGACGGCGACCTGATCCCCCTCGTCGACATGAAGCGGCTGATGCAGGAAGACACGATCGCGATGGCGTTCTCGATCATGTCCTCCCGTCAGAAAGAGAAGTTCAAGAACAACTTCGAGATCGACATCGCCTACTCGGTGCCAGGCCTCGGCCGGTTCCGCTGCAACATCTTCCAGCAGCGCGGCACGGTCGGCCTCGTATGCCGTGTCATCCCGGCCCGCATCCTGACCGTGCGCGACCTCCTCCTGCCTCCCGTCATCGAGAAGATCTGCGAGGAGACGCGCGGCCTCATCCTCGTCACCGGGACGACGGGCTCGGGCAAGTCGACGAGCCTCGCGGCGATGATCGACTTCATCAACTCGACGCGGGCCGAGCACATCATGACGGTCGAGGACCCCGTCGAGTTCCTCCACCGCGACAAGAAGTCGATCGTCAACCAGCGCGAGCTCGAGGTCGACACGCGCTCGTTCTCCTCCGCGCTCCGGGCCTCGCTGCGCCAGGACCCCGACGTCATCCTCGTCGGCGAGATGCGCGACTTCGAGACCGTCGAGACGGCGCTCGTGGCGGCCGAGACGGGGCACCTCGTCCTCTCGACGCTCCACACGATGGACGCGACGGAGACGATCAACCGCATCATCGCGGTCTTCCCGCCGCACCAGCAGAAGCAGATCCGCCTCCAGCTCTCGGCCGTCCTCAAGGCCGTCGTCTCGATGCGCCTCCTCCCGCGCGCCGACGGACTCGGCCGCGTCCCCGCCGTCGAGGTGCTGATCGCGACGAACTACATCCGCGACTGCATCGAGAACAAGGAGAAGACCAAGTACATCGTCGACGCCATCAAGGCGGGGACGTCGCAGTACGGGATGCAGACGTTCGACCAGTCTCTCTTCCAGCTCTACCGGTCGGGGCTGATCACACTCGACGAGGCGATCCGGCGCTCGACGAACCCGAACGAGTTCAAGCTTCGCATACAGGGCGTCCAGTCGACGTCCGACCTCTCGCAGGAGGAGATGGACGCGTCGCTCGAGGCGCCCGACAAGATGAACCCGCTGGGAGAGGAGTCCCCCTTCGACTTCTCGAACCAGACCTAGCGTCTCTCCGGGAAGGCCGGCCACAGTGTGCGTCGCGCCCCGAGGGCGGACCCTGCGGCGGCTCTGGTCGTGAGCGACGAGCCGCGCCGCCGGCCGCGCCGCGACTGCCGGACGGCGGCGCTCGCGTTCCTGGGTCGCCGCGCGCACCCGAGGAGGGAGCTCGAGCGCAAGCTCCTGCGGGGCGGGCACGAGGCCGCGGAGGTGGCGCGGACTCTCGACGCCCTCTCCGCGGCGGGCCTCCTCGACGAGGCCGCCACGGCGGGCGAGCTCGCCCGGTTCGAGGCGGGGCGCGGGCGGGGGAGCCGGCGGGTCTCCGCCTCCCTGCGCTCCCGCGGCGTCGCCGAGGAAGACGCGGCGAGGGCCGTCGCGGGCCTCGGGGGCGAGAGCGAGGCCGCGCGGCTGAAGTCCGCGCTCGAGAAGAAGGCGCGAAGCCTCCCGGGCGGTTTGACGCCCGTTTCGAGGTCGAGGAAACTCTTCGACCATCTCGTGCGCCGCGGCTTCGACCCCGCGGCCGTCCGCGAGGCGCTGCGAGAGAAAGGCGATCCCACGGATGACGACCCCCTCTGACTGGACCTCCCGGAAGGTCCGCGAGACGTTCCTTTCCTACTTCGAGGAGAAGGGGCACCGCCGCGTCGCCTCCTCCTCCCTCGTCCCCGCCGAGGACCCGACGCTCCTCTTCACGAACGCCGGGATGAACCAGTTCAAGGACGTCTTCCTCGGGCGGGAGACGCGCCCGTACGTGAGGGCCGCCTCGGCGCAGAAGTGCGTGCGGGCCGGCGGCAAGCACAACGACCTCGACAACGTCGGCTACACCGCGCGGCACCACACCTTCTTCGAGATGCTCGGGAACTTCTCGTTCGGCGACTACTTCAAGGAGGAGGCGATCGCCTTCGCCTGGGAGCTCGTCACCGACCGGTACGGGTTCGAGCCGAAGCGCCTCTGGGCCACGGTCTACAACGACGACGACGAGGCCGCGAAGCTCTGGCAGCGCTATCTCCCGGCCTCGCGGATCCTTCGCTTCGGCGAGAAGGACAACTTCTGGTCGATGGGCGACACGGGCCCCTGCGGCCCCTGCTCGGAGCTCCACGTCGACCAGGGGCCGCACGTCCCGGGCGACGAGACGCCGAACGGCAGGGGCGACCGGGTCATGGAGATCTGGAACCTCGTCTTCATGCAGTTCGAGCGCGACGGCGAGGGGAAGATGACCCCGCTGCCGAAGCCGTCCGTCGACACGGGCGCGGGCCTCGAGCGGATCACGGCGCTCCTGACGGGAAAGAACAACAACTTCGACACGGACCTCTTCGCGCCGCTGATCCGGGGGATCGAGGCGATCTCGGGGAAGACCTACCGCGGCGGCATGGCCCCCGAGGACGCGCCGTTCCGCGTCATCGCAGACCACCTCCGGGCGGCCACGATGCTCATGTCCGACGGCGTCATGCCGGGGAACACGGGGCGCGGCTACGTCCTCCGGCGGATCCTCCGCCGCGCCGCGCGCTACGGCCGCCGCCTCGGCATCGAGGGGGCCGAGCTCTGCGGGCTCGTCGAGCCGGTCTTCGCGGTCTTCGACGGCGTCTACTTCGGCGAGGAGCACCGGACGCTGAAGAACGACGTCTGGGAGCTGATCCGCTCCGAGGAGCGCAGCTTCGCCAAGACGATGTCCGCCGGCGCCGACCGCGTCGGCGAGGCGATCAGCGAGGCGCGCCGGAAGGACGAGACGAGTCTCTCCGGGAAGACGGTCTTCCGCTTCTACGACACCTACGGAATCCCGCTCGAGCTGATCGAGGAGCTCGCCCAGGATGAGGGGCTGGCCGTCGACCGGGCGGGCTTCGAGAAGGAGCTCGAGGATGCGCGCGAGCGCTCCAAGGGCGCCTCGAAGTTCGAGGCCGACGACGCACTCCTCCCCGAGGAGCTCGCCGACCCGGCCTGGGAGACCGCCTTCCGCGGCTACCACGAGGACGACTTCACGAGCCTCTCCGGCGCGAGGGCCCTCGGCCTCTTCCGCCTCGAGGGGGCCGTCCCGTCCGCCGCCGACAGCCTCCCGGCCGGCGCCGAGGGGCTCCTCGTCACCGACCGGACCGTCTTCTACCCCGAGGGAGGCGGGCAGGTGACCGACACGGGCGTCGTCACCTGGACCGGCGGCCGCGCGGCGGTCACGTCGGCGCGGAAATCGGCCAGCGGCCGCTTCGTCCAGCACCACGTGAAGGTCGAGGAAGGGACGCTCTCGAAGGGCGCGCCGCTCGCGCTCGAGGTCTCCGAGTGGACCCGCCGCAGGACGCAGGCGAACCATACCGGGACGCACCTCCTCCACGCCGCGCTCCGGAGGGTCCTCGGCGAGTCGGTCCGGCAGATGGGCTCCCTCGTCGCCCCTGACCGGCTCCGCTTCGACTACGCCGCGACGCGCGCCACGACGCCCGCCGAGATCGCCGAGATCGAGCGCCTCGTCAACGAGCAGGTCCTGCGCGACGCGCCCGTCACCAAGGAGGTCACCTCCATGGACGAGGCGAAGGCGAAGGGCGCGATGATGTTCTTCGGGGAGAAGTACGGCGAGCGGGTCCGCGTCGTCGACGTCCCCGGCTTCTCGACCGAGCTCTGCGGCGGCTGCCACGTCGGCCGGACGGGCGAGATCGGCGCGTTCAAGGTCCTCTCCGACCGCGGCCTCGCGGCCGGCGTCCGCCGGATCGAGGCGATCACCTCGCTCGGCGCCGTCGAGCGGCTGACGAGGGACGAGCACCTCCTCTCCGAGCTGTCCGAGACGGCGCAGGTGCCGGCCGAGGAGCTCCCGGGGAAGCTGCGAGAGGTCCTCGCGCGGCTGAAGGAGAGCGAGAAGGAGATCGCGAAGCTGAAGGTCCAGCTCGCCTCCGGGGCCCGCGGCCCCGCCGGCGCCGAGGAGGACGGGATCGTCGAGGTCTCGGGGGTGAAGGTCCTCGCGCGCCGCGTCCCGTCCCTCCCCGCGAACGAGCTTCGGAACCTCGCCGACACGTTCCGCGGGAAGCTGAAGAGCGGCGTCGTCCTCCTCGGGACGGACGCCGACGGGAAGGTGACGCTTCTCGCGGCCGTCACGGCGGACCTCGTTACCCGCGTCTCCGCGGACGACCTGGCCCGGGCCATGGCGCCCGTCGTGGGCGGCCGGGGAGGCGGCAAGCCCGACCTCGCCCAGGCGGGCGGCAAGGACCCCGAGCAGATCGAGGCGGCGCTCGCGGCCGGGGTCGCCCGGGCGAAGGAGAAGCTCGAAGCGTCGGCCTGAGCCTGCCGCCGGGCGGTATACTTCGCGGGAGATGCTGCGCCGGGCCGTGCTCTGTGTTGCCGCGGGGCTCTTCGTCTTCGCGGGCGAGGCGCTGTCGGACGTGAAGATGATCCGCCGCGCGGATGGCCGCACGGTGATCTTCAACAGCATCGGCAGCGGGTGGAAGATCGGAGGTCGCGCCCCGTCGGACGCCTATCTCCTGGCCCGGCGAGACGCCGCGACCTCCTTCGACGACGTCATCCGGACCCACGCCGAGCGCGAGCGGGTGGACCCGCGCCTCGTCAAGAGCGTCATGCTCATCGAGTCGAACTTCAATCCCCGCGCGGTCTCCCGGAAGGGGGCGCGGGGGCTGATGCAGCTGATGCCGGGGACCGCCCGGCGGTACGGCGTGCGGAACTCCTTCGACCCGCACGACAACATCCGGGGCGGGACCGCCTACCTCTCCGACCTGCTCGGCATGTTCGACGGAGACCTCGTCCGGACCCTCGCCGCCTACAACGCGGGAGAGGGCGCGGTCCAGCGCTACCGGGGCGTGCCCCCCTATCCGGAGACGCAGGAGTACGTGCGCCGGGCGATGCTCGTCTACGGGGGGGGCGCCGCCGGTCTCCCCGTCCTCTCGGGCGGTTTCAAGGGAAAGCCGATCGCGCCGTCCCGGACCGTCTCGTCGGCCCCGATCCGGCTCCACCGGGGAACGGAGGGTCTCGTCCTCTCGAATCAGGGGGATCCCCTCCGGAGCGGGCGCTCGGAGCCGATCCTGGGACGCGTGCCGGCGGGGCGATGAGCAGCCGCACGTCCGAGCCCGGCAGAAGCGCTCCCTTCTTCGATCACGGCCTCTTCCTCCTCCACCTGAACAGGGGCAAGGAAGACCTCCGGAAGGGCCTCTACGACGACGCCCGCCGCGAGTTCGAGGAGGCCCGCCGCTTCCGGGCGACCGACCCGGAGGTCCTCTCGAACCTGGCGCTCGCGATGTTCCACCTCGGGCACCTCGACGACGCCGAGAGGATCACGCGTGGGCTCCTGGTCTCCCACGCCGATTCCGTACCGCTCCTTTTCAACCTCGGCCTGATCCTCTTCAAGGCCGGCCGGACGGAAGCGCGCGAGCCTCTCGAGCGCGTCCTCGCGCTCGCCCCGGGGCACCGGAAGGCGCACCTCACGGTCGGCCTCCTGCTCCAGAGGGAGGGTCGCCTGGCCGAGGCGAACCGCCATTTCGAGGCCGCAGGCTCCGAGCGCAAGGCAGGGTTCGACGGCGACGACACGATCACGCGGACCGCCCGGAGCGCGGCGTCGGGCCCGTCTGAGCCCGGGGCGTTCGTCCCGTCGGTGAAGCCGGAGGCGTTCGACGACTCCCGGACCCGCCGGGAGCCGTCGACGCAGCCCATCCAGGCGCCGCAGCCTCCTCCGGAGCCGCCGCGCTCGGTGCCCGTTCCGCCCGCGGTGGCGCCCGTCGCCCCGCCGGGCCCGGCGAGAACCTCCGTCGGCGCCCCGGAGGGCGCGCAGGGGCCCCGCCCCACCTTCTCTCCGAGGCCGGGCGGCGTCGTCGCGGTCGACATCAGGGACGGGGTCCTCGTCCGGAGGACCGCGCTCGCCGGACGGACGGGCGTCGCCGAGCTCGAGGCGGACGGGAGCCTCCCCGGAGCGCTCTCACGCTTCTTCGTCCGCGGGACGGGAGCGGGAGGGGTCCTCCTCGTCGACCCACGGCGGAGCCTCCATCTCGTGTTCCTGCGTGGGGAGTTCCTCTCGGCCGATCCGGCCCGCCTGTTCGGCTTCGACGCCCGGCTGACCTATCGCGAGGACCCGGCATTCGAGTTCCGCCGCCAGATTGCGCTCCCGTTCCTGAAGCTCTTCGGGTCCGGGGCCGTCGCCTTCTCGGTCTCTGCGGAGCCGGCTCGGCTCGAGGTTTCGCCTGAGACCTCCCTGACCCTCGCGTGCCGCTCCCTCCTCGCGTACGGAGGCGACCTGACGGTCGACCTCGTCGAGGACTCCGACCCGCTCGCCGAGCTGGGCGGCGGGCCGGTCGTGACCGTGTCGGGCGCGGGCTGGGTCCTGATCGAGGCCTGAGGCCCTACGGGGCCGGGAGCGGGGCGGACGGCGCGCCCCGCGCCGCTCGCTCCAGGGTCTCGGTCGTCTCGGAGAGGAGCTTCTCGACGACGGCCTCGTCCTCGTGCTCCGCGTAGACGCGCAGGATCGGCTCGGTGCCGGAGAGACGGTGCAGGAGCCATCCGCGCCCGCCGAAGAGGAGCTTGACGCCGTCCATCGTCTCGACGCCGGTGACGGCGGCGCCGGCGCGCCGGGAAGGCGGAGCCGCCGTCAGCTCGTCGACGAACGAGCGGAGGACGGTCATCGGGAGACGGACGTCGCGCCGCCCGTAGGAGAACGACCCGTGCTCGCGGTCCTGCCTCGCGAGGAGGTCGCGGAACGAGCCGCCCGAGTGCGCGATCGCCTCGAGGACGAGGAGCCCGGAGAGGACGCCGTCGCGCTCGGGAAGGAAGAACGAGACCCCGAGACCTCCCGACTCCTCTCCGCCGATCCCGACCTCTCCGGAGAGCATCTTCTCGGCGATCCACTTGAAGCCGATCGGCGTGACGTGGAGCGGGACGCCGAGGCGCGCGGCGACGCGGTCGACGAGGAGCGACGTGGAGAACGTCTTCGCGATCCCGCCCGCGATCCGGCCCCGCCGCGCGAGGCTTTCCGCGAGGAGGGCGAGGACGCGGTGGGGCGTGACGAACGTTCCGTCCGGGGTGAGGACGCCGAGCCGGTCGCCGTCCCCGTCGCTCGCGAGGGCGACGTCGAACGGCTCCGCGGCGAGGCGGGAGACGGAGGCGGCGAGGTGCTCAGGGATCGGTTCGGGGTGGACGCCGCCGAAGGACGGGTTCACCTCGGACCGGATCGTCGTGACGCGGGCGGCGTGCCCGTCGCCGAGGATCCGGGCGAGGAGGTCGCCCGAGGCGCCGTGCATCGAGTCCCAGAGGACCCGGAGGCCCGATCGGCGAATCGCGTCGAGGTCGACGCAGGCGGCGATCGCGTCCGCGTACGGGGAGAGGAGGTCGACTTTCTCGACCGTGCCGCCGGGGCGGTCGGGGAGGGGCCGATCGGCGCACGCGGCGATGGACGCGTAGGTCTCCGCGGTCGCGCTTCCTCCGAACCACGACTTGTACTTGACGCCGTTCCACTCGGGCGGGTTGTGCGAAGCGGTGATCGCCACACCTCCCCGGAGCGCGCGGGTCTTCACGTGCCACGAGGCGCACGGCGTGGGGACGGGGCGGTCGGTCAGGAGGACCCGGAAGCCGCGCCGCGCGAGCAGCGTCGCGCTCTCGGCGGCGAGCTCGCGGGAGAGGAAGCGTGTGTCGTGGACGAGCGGGAGCGTAGAGGCGTCGCCGGGATCGACGTTTCCGGGCGAGGCGCTCCAGGAGGCGACCGCGTCGACGACGCGGGCGAGGGAGTCGAAGGTCAGGTCGCGTCCGATCCGGCCGCGCCAGCCATCCGTCCCGAAGACGATGGGCGACGTCATGGGACGCCGATTCTCGGCGGGACCCGATCGGAGAGCAAGGCCCGGCCCCCGCGTGCCCGGGGCGGGAAGAGCATTTGCCCGAGCGGTCTCCTAGAATGCGGAGCGGTGCTGAACCTCCCGAACGCGCTCACGCTCTTCCGCATCTTCCTGGTTCCGCTCCTCGTCGTCATCCTCCTGACGCGGATGCCGGCGAAGGAGTACGTGGCGCTCGGCGTCTTCCTCGTCGCGGCGCTCACGGACTTCCTGGACGGCTGGATCGCCCGGAAGTACAAGAAGGTCACGACGCTCGGGATGCTGCTCGACCCGATCGCCGACAAGATCCTCGTCTCGGCCGCGCTCATCTCGCTCGTCGACCTCCAGGAGGCCGACGCGTGGGCCGTCTGTATCATCGTGGGACGGGAGTTCGCGGTCTCGGGTATGCGCGCGATCGCCGCGGGCGAGAAGATCACGATCGCCGCGTCGAACCTCGGGAAGTGGAAGATGGCCGCCCAGGTCGTCGGGATCTCGCTGATGATCCTCGGGGCGCGGCTCGACGACATCGGCCTCTGGCGGATGACGGGGCGCGCGGCGCTCTACGTCATGACGGTCATGGCGCTCGTGTCGGGCGTCGACTACTTCCGCAAGTACCTGCCCGTCCTGCTCGCGCGGGATGCCGGCGCGGCGGAAGGGGCGGCTCCCGGCGCGGACGCCCCGTCCGCGCCGAGAGGCTGACGGCGCCTCAGGAAAGGGGCGGCCGGCGCCAGATCCCGCGCCCCATCGGGCGCCCTTCCTTCTCGTACTTCCGCTCGTAGTCGGTCCCGGAGCTCCACCCGCTCTCGCTCCCGGGCACCTTCTCGAGCCCCGGCTCCGCGTCCAGGACTTCCCGGATCGCGACGAAGTAGGGGAGGTTGTCGGTCGCCACGCGGAGGTGCCCGCCCGGGACGAGGGTGGCGGCCGCCGCGCGCGCGAAGTCGGGCGAGAAGAGCCGCCGCTTCGCGTGCCGCTTCTTCGGCCAGGGGTCGGGGAAGAAGACGTGGATCGCCTCGAGTGAGGCCTCGGGCACCCGTCGCAGGACGAGCTCCTTCCCGTCGAGCCGCGCGAACCTCACGTTGGAAAGGCCCATCTTCTCTGCCCGCGCCTGCGCGATCCGCGTGTACTCGAGCTCGATCTCCGCCCCGAGGAACGACGTCCCGGGCCTTTCGGCGGCCGCGTCGGTCAGGAAACGGCCCCGTCCGCTCCCGATCTCGAGCTCGACCGGCGAGACGCGGCCGAAGAAAGCCGCCCAGTCGATCGGGCTCTCGGTTCCCGGGGCCTCGCCGGGGAGGGCCACACGGGGCGGCGGCGGGACGCCCGGAGACTCGACGAACTCCTTCGGCGCGGGCGACAGGCCGGCGCGCTTGAGCGCACGGCGGACGGCGGGGCGGCTCAATCGAGCACCGCCTTCGGGATGCGGACGGTCCGGAGGCCGACGTCTCCGAGGATCCGTGCCTGACAGCCGAGGCGCACGCCGGCCCCCATCTCGTAGGCGTCCTCCAGCGGCTCGACGGGGGAGAGGTTCTGCGGGTTCACGACGCACTCGACGCGGCACGTCGAGCAGGTCCCGGCGCCACCGCAGATCGAGGAGAGGCGCGCTCCGAGGAGCTTCGCGGCCTCGAGGGCCGTCGTCCCCTCGGGAAGCTCCCCGCGCACGCCCTGGTCGAGGAAGACGACCTTCGGCATCTCAGTCCTTCTCCTCCCCGGCGCCCTCGGGGGCACGGGGCTTTCTCGTGATCCGGATCCGCTCGATCGCGCGCGGGGAGGCGCGCTCGACGACGAACTCCACGTCGCCGAGCCAGGTGCGCGCGCCCGTACGGGGGATCCGGCCGAACTTCTCCAGCAGGAAGCCCGCCACCGTTTCCATCTCGGTCTCCCCGAGCGGCAGGCCGAGGTCCTTCTCGAGCGAGGCGACGGGATAGGAGCCCTCGATCAGGATCGAGGCCCCGTCGAGGACCGGGAGGGCGGCGTCCTCGTCGTGCTCGTCGTCGATGTCGCCGAGGACCTGCTCGATCAGGTCCTCCAGCGTCACGAGGCCCGAGACCGCGCCGAGCTCGTCGACGACGATCGCCATGTGGAACCGGCGCCGCCTCATCTCCCGGAAGAGGTCGCCGGACCGTTTCTGCTCGGGGACGAAGATCGCCGGGCGGAGGAACCGGGAGAGGTTGAACGTGCGCTCCTCGGCGTCGGTGACGTCGAAGAGGTCCTTCAGGTGGAGGATGCCGACGATGTCCTCGGGGCCGTCGCGGTAGACGGGAAGCCGGCTGTAGCGCCAGACGCGGCCGATCGCCTCGACCTTCTCGAAGCTGGCGTCGGCCGGGAGGAGGACCATCTTCGCGCGCGGCACCATCGCGTCGACGACGGGCTGGTCGCCGAACTCGAGGACCGCGTGGAGGATCTCCTTCTCCTCGCGCTCCAGCTGGCCGTGCTCGTGAGAGAGCGAGATGAGGCTCTTCACGTCCTCCTCCGTGACGTCCGAGGCGGCGGTCGCCCGTCCTCCGAAGGGGCTGAGAAGGACGGCGGCGATGGCCGAGAGGAGCCCGGCGAGCGGCGCGAAGACAGTCATCAGGAGCTCGATGACGGGCGCGGCGAAGCAGGCGACACGTTCGGCGTTCCGCGCCGCGAGCGTCTTCGGAGTCACCTCGCCGAAGACGAGGAGGAGGAGCGTCGTCCCGACCGTCGCGGCGACGACTCCCCATCGCGGGCCCACGGCCTCGATGGCGAGGACCGTCCCGATCGAGCCGGCCGCGATGTTGGCGAGGTTGTTCCCGATCAGGAGGGTCGAGATCGTCTGGGGGAGCTGCTCGCGGAGCCGCTCGAGGCGGGCCGCCTGGGGGTGCCGCTTCTCCCTCAGCCGGTAGACCGCGGCCTCCGAGAGTGTCGTGAGAGCGGTCTCCGAGCCCGAGAAGAAGCTGGAGATGACGATGCATGCACCGAAGAGACACGAGAGGAGGACGTCGTTCATGCGTCGGCGCCCTCGGTCGCGGGCCGCGGGAGGTCACGCGCGCCCATGACGAGCCGCTCGACGAGGCCGCGGTCGGCCGGGAGCAGCGGGAGGGCGAGCGCCTCGTCCGGCGAGGTCCATCGGACCTCCGCGACGCCGACCGGCGCCGGCTCGCCCCGCATCGCGGGGACGCGGAAGACGAGGAGCGTCACGTGCCGGCCGTGGGGCGCGCCCGAGGCGAAGGCCCAGGGCTCGACGCCGGCGAGGTCGACGTCGACGCCGAGCTCCTCCTTCCACTCCCTCCCGAGCGCTTCCTCTGGCGTTTCGCCCGGCTCCACTTTGCCGCCCGGAAGCTCCCAGAGGCCGGCGTGCGCGCCCCCGTCCGGCCGGCGCGTGAGAAGGAGGCGGCCGGCCCGGAGGGCGGCCCCGGCGACGACGAGGAGCGTTCCGCTCATCGGGCCACCCCGAGCGCCGCGCGGGCGTTCCGCCGGAGACCTTCCGCCGTCGTGCGGCGGATCGCGGAGCCGGCGAAGGAGCGCGCGAAGCCCTCGTCGTCGAGCGCGGCCGCGGCGGCAGGGTCGAGCGAGGCGGGCGGCTCCAGGACCGGGTCGCTCCAGCGCGGCCCGGCGTTGTAGGGGCAGGCGTCCTGGCAGTCGTCGCAGCCGAAGAGCCGTCCGCCGAGCCACGACGCCTCCTCCGGCGTGAACGGTCCCCTCTTCTCGATCGTGAGGTACGACAGGCAGAGACGGGCGTCGACGACGCGAGGGGCGAGGATCGCGGCCGTCGGGCACGCCTTCAGGCAGGCGGCGCAGCCGCCGCACCGCTCCCAGGTCGAGTCGACGGACGCGGCTGTGGGCGCGAGCGCCACGTCGGTCAGGACCTCACCGAGGACCACGTGCGAGCCGACGCCCGGGACGATGAGCATCCCGTTCTTCCCCACGAAGCCGAGCCCGGCCCGCACGGCCCACTCTCTCTCGAGGACGGGGGCCGTGTCGACGCAGATGCGGAAGTGGGCGCCGGCGGGGGAGAGGCGCCGGATCGCGGCGACGACGGCCTTCAGGTCACGACGGACGACGTCGTGGTAGTCCTCGCCGCGCGCGTACCGGGCGACGTTTCCCGGACCGCCGGCGGGCACGTCCCGGGCCACGCAGAGGACAGCCTTCGCGTACGGAAGGATCGACTCGACCGTCCGGCGCGCCTCGGCGTCGCGGACGAGCCAGTCCATCCCTCCCTGGTGCCCCCGATCGAGGAAGGCCCGAAAGCCGTCCCAGCCCTCGGACCGGCTCCCCACGACCACGCCCGCGGCGGCGAAGCCGTGGTCGAGGGCGGCGCGGACGGCGGCGCGGGAGAGGGCGACGGGATCGTCGGG
>CAZWRQ010000098.1:0-16348 GCA_964636395.1 uncultured Holophagales bacterium | reverse complement strand
GGCGTTGTGGTGGTGAAGCAGAAGGACGCCGAGGGCGCCGTTCGCCTGCGCCGCCGGCGGGTCGAAGCGGGCCGGAAGGGCCGACCCCGGGAGGTCGTCGTGGAACGGCGTCGCGTCGGCCGCGAGGATCGAGTAGCCCGGCTTCTCCGCGTCGAACGTCAGCCAGGAGGTCTCCTCGACGGTGCCGCTGCGCGACGTCGAGGCCTTCACCCGGTAGCGGAACCGGGCGTTCCCGGCGGTGAGGCCGAGGCCGTCCGCGCCGGCAGAGGCGGGCAGGACGACGACGTTGGAGGCGAAGAGGTGCGTGCCGCGGGAGGCGGGATCGACGTTCAGGTAGCGGTAGCTCTTCGCGCCCGCGCCGAAGGCCTGCTCCGTGCGGGCGACCCAGACGTCGGTCGGGTCGACCGACTGCGACGGGTCCGACGGGTTCGCCACGTCGCTCGTCGCCATCGTCTCCACCGTCGCGTCGACGATGCCGTCGCCGTTCCGGTCGACCTCGATCTCGAACCTCACCTCGGCCGGGCTCACCCACTCGGCCCAGGTCGCGATCCCGAACCAGACGGTCGCGCCGGAGTCGAGACGCCCCGCGGGAAGAGAGCTCGCGGCCCCGACGAAGGCGAGGTCGGCGACGGCCCGCGCGCTCCCCTCGGGGTTCGACCGCGGGCTTTCCGCATGGAGCTCGAACGCCGAGACGGTCGAGAGCACGTCCACGGGCGGAAGCGGGCCGGTCTTCAGGCCGCTCCCCGTGAGCGGGATCGTGAAGCTGCCGCCCTCCGCGGGCGCGCCGATCGCCCTCGAGGCCGCCCGCATCGCGGACTGGCCGCGGACGACGACCTGCAGCGGGACGCGGAGCGTCCCCGCGGGGGCCCCCGAAATCGTTACGAATCCGCTCGCCTCGGTCATCCAGGCGCGATTCGAGAGCGACACGTAGCTGGGCTGCCGGAGCGCGAGCGTCGGGTCGGGGGCGTTCGTCACCGCCGACGGGTCGGCGAGGACGACGGCCACGTCGAACGTCGCCGAGCCCCCCGGCGGAACCGTGATCGGCGCGCCGGGGACGTCCACGCGCACGCCGGGGATCGCGGACGGAGTCGCCCATCCCGGCGTCAACGTCGCCGGCGCGGAGCCCTTGTTCAGGATGCGCAGCCGGCGCGTCACGGTCGTCGGCGCGGTCCCCTGGAGGAACGCCGAGAGGCTCACCACGGAGGGACGCTCGTCGTCGAACACGATCACCTCGGTCGCGAGCGCCCGCGCCGGGTCGACGCGTCCCGCGCCGACGCGCGCCGGGCCGTACTGCGGCGGGGAGCCCGCCGGCGGCAGGAGGCTCACGTCGATGCCGGCCGTGTTCATAACTGCGGCCTTCATCTCGGCCGGGCTCCAGGAGGGGCGCTGCTTCCGGAGGAGCGCCATCACGCCCGTCAGGTGCGGGGCCGCCATCGAAGTCCCGGACATCGTCGCGGCCAGGTTCCCGGCGTTCACCTCGGGTCCCCCGACGCCGGCGACGATCCCGGTCGCGGCGGACGTGATCGACACGCCCGGGGCGGCGACGTCCGGCTTCGGGCCGGAGAGCGTCGCCTCGAGCCGCGGTCCTCGGGAGGAGAAGGAGCCGAGGGTGTCCGAGCCGGAGAAGAGCGCGACGGTGACGCCCTCGGCGAGCGACGCCTTGAGGCGGTTCCCGTCGGAGAGCGAGACGAGGACGGACGGGATCGTGATCGCGGAGGCGACGGCCGGGTCGGCGACCGCCATCCCGATGACCGCGTCCTCGTTGCTCGCGATGACGACGCCGATCGCCCCGGCGTCCTGAGCCCGCTTCACCTTCCCGTCGAAGGAGCAGTCCCCCCGGTCGACGAGGGCGATCTTCCCCGCGAGCGCGGCCCCGTTCGTAACGGCCTCGCAGACCCGCGCCGGGACCGCCGCGACGAGCGGCCCGATCGTCCCGGCCGCCGCGGGCGCGTTCCCGAAGGACGCCGTTCCGGCCGCCATCCGCCCTGCGAGTGAGGACGGGCCGAGGACCGCGAGGAAGGAAGCCGTCACGCCCGCGTCGACGGACGCGGCGACGGAGACCGCCGAGTCGGCCGCGGCCGGGCTCCCGGTGACGAAGTAGGTGTCGCCCGCGTTGCCGGCCGAGCAGACGACGACGATCCCGGCGCGCGAGGCGTTCTCGGCGGCGATGGCGGTGGAGTCGTCCTTCGAGCCGAACTCGCTCCCGAGCGAGAGGTTCAGGACGTCGAGCCGGTCGGAGAAGTCGCCGTCGTCGTTCGGGTCCATCGCCCAGTCGATGGCCTGGGTCGTCAGCCCGGTCGAGCCCGAGCAGCCGAAGACGCGGAGCGCGAAGAGCTTCGCGCGCGGTGCCACGCCGGGGCCGATCCGCATCGACGCGAACGGGACGTTCGCGTCGTACGGCCCCGTGTAGACCGAGCCGTCGGACCGAACTCCGGAGCCGCCGACGCTTCCCGCGACGTGCGTGCCGTGCCCGCCACAGTCCATCGGGTCGGGGTCGGGCGTCGCCGCCCCTCCTCCGCCGTACGCGTCCCCGGCGAAGTCCCACCCGCCGACGACGCGCGCGGTCGGGAAGAAGCCGTCGTTGATCCTGGTCCGGTCGTTCGCCTCGTAGTCGGCTTCCCGGCCGGTCCCGCCGAACATCGCGTGCTGGTAGTCGAGGCCGCTGTCGATGATGCCGACCTTGACGTCGTCGCCGGCGTTCCCGAGGGCCTGCCAGACCGCCGGCGGCACGCCGAGGTGGGGGACGCTCGTGGAGTTGGCCGGAGCGTGGAGGACGAGCGGCCGCACCGACTTCACGCCCGGGAGGGCCCGGATCGCATCCACGCGGGAGGGCTCGGCGAAGACGGCGATCCCGTTGAAGGCGCGCGAGACCCGGTACTGGACCCGGGCGCCGATCGTCGGCGCGGAGAGCAGCTCCTCGACGCGCGCCTGCTCGACGCGGAGCTCGGCGACGCGCGTCGCCGTGGCGGCCGCGGCGAGCGCCGACCGCGAGCCCTCGGCGCGACCCCGGATCCAGGCCTCGACGGCGGGCTCTCCCTCGAGCTCGACCATCCACTGACTCGGGTCGGTCCGGGGCCCCGTCGCAAGGAGCGACGGAGCGAGGAGAAGGCTCGCTCCGAGCAGCAGGCCGCGTCCCCGGCCGGCACGCCGGCCGCGTTCCCCCGCAGCGCGAGCCGCATCGTGCGCCCCCCCAGGGCCGGGGACCGTCGCGTCATGCCGCGCATTCCGCGCACGGCCGTCGGAATCGGTTCTGGAAACGAGCATCGCGCCCCCTGCCGGGAGAGGCCTCCCGCGCGGGGAGGATGGACCGCCCCCATCCCGGAATCAAACCGAATCCCGAGGGGCCGCGAGGCGACTCGTCTTCCTCCGCGCAAGCACGCCCGCCCCGTCAGGCGGCGCGGGAGCGGTACTGGACGAGCGCTACGCCCGCGAGGATCACCGCCATCCCCAGGGCCATCCGCGCGTCGAACGGCTCCCCGAGGATCGCCGTGCCGAGGACGACGGCGATGACCGGATTCAGGTAGGCGTAGCTGCCGGCCCTCACCGGGCTCCAGACCCTCGAGACGTAGAGGTGCGCCGTGTAGGCGATGCACGAGCCGAACAGCGCGAGGTAGCCGACCGCGAGGAGGGCCTTCGACGTCACCGGGCCGCTCGTGAAGCCACCGGTGAACGGCGCCGCGAGCGTGCCGAAGACGGCCGCCGCGAGCATCTCGAGCCCGGAGTTCGTGAGCGCTCCGCCGCCGGTGACGTGCTTCCGGTGATGAAGGGTCCCGACGGCCCAGAGCGCGCTCGCCAGGAGGAGCGCCGCGACGCCGCCGAGGTCGACCCCCTCCTGTGACCACGGTGCCGCGAGGAGCGTCACGCCGGCCAGGCCGAGCGCCGTACCGGTCCAGCCGCGCGCGCCGAGCGGCTCCTCCCGTGCCGTGAAGACGCCGAACCAGGCGGGCGTCAGCGCGGCGAGGACGGCCGCGACGCCCGAGCCGAGGCGCGTCTCCGACCAGACGACGAGGGCGTTGCAGATCCCGAGGAGGAGGAGCCCGACGAGGGCCAGGTGCGGCAGCTCGCGGCGCGAGGGAAGCGGCTCCTTGCGGAGACGGCCGAGCCCGAGGCAGAGGAGGGCGGCGACGCTGAACCGCACCGCGACCATGCCGTTCGGGGGAAACGACTCGAGGGCGAGCGCGATCCCGAAGTAGGTGCTCCCCCAGACGACGGCGCAGACGCCGTAGGCGACCCACGGGAGGACGGGCGAGGGCTTCGACACCCGGGTGTCTATTCCCGGACCGCCGCCACGGCCTGGACCTCGACGAGCCAGCCGTGGTGGAGCTCCTTCACCGGGACGACGGCGCGCGCCGGTCGATGCGCTCCGAGGACGCGCGCGTAGGCGGCGTTCACCCGCGGCCAGAGAGAAACGTCGGCGACGTAGACCGTCACCGACAGGAGCCGGTCGAGGCCGCTTCCCGCGGCCTCGAGGATCGCCTCCACGTTCCGGAGCGCGCGCTCCGTCTGCTCCTCCGCGTCGCCTGGCGCGCCCCCCGGACGTTCGACGTCGTGCGGCAGCTGTCCGGAGACGAAAACGAGGCCGCCGTGGACGACGGCCTGCGAGTAGTGCCCGGCGGGGTGCGGGGCGTGGGGCGTCTCGACGGTCCTCATGGCGCCGGATTCTGCGCCGCCCCGGCGAGGCGTCAACCGCCGCCTCCGCGCCCGGCCGGACGGGCCGCGGGTCGATAAGATCGACGGATGGAAGGGATCATCCCCCCGCTCCCGACTCCGTTCCGGGAGGACGGAGGCCTCGACCTCGGCCTCCTCTCCGACTTCGTCGCGCACCTCTCCGCGGCTCCCCTCGCGGGCTTCCTCGCCCTCGGCTCGAACGGAGAGGCCGTTCACGTCGACGACGACGAAGCCGAGCAGGTCGTCGCCACGGTCCGGCGCGCCGCTCCCGGACGCTGGCTCCTCGCCGGCACGGGCCGCCTGTCGACGCGCGCGACGGTCGATGCGACGAAGAGGGCCGCCGGCGCGGGCGCCGACGCCGTCCTCGTCGTGACGCCTCACTTCTTCCGGGGAGCGATGTCGTCCGACGCGCTCGCGGCGCACTTCGACGCGGTCGCCGACGCCTCCCCGGTCCCGGTCCTCCTCTACAACGTCCCCGCGAACACCGGCCTCGACGTCGACGCCGCGACGGTGGCGCGGATCGCGCGCCACCCGAACGTGGCGGGCGTGAAGGACAGCTCCGGCGACGTCGGAAAGCTCGCCGAGCTCGTCCGGCTCGCGCCCACCGGGAAGCGGTTCGACGTCTTCTCCGGGAACTACGGATCGGCCCTCCCCGGCTACACGGTGGGGACGGCCGGCTCGATCCTCGCTGCCGCGAACGTCGCCCCCGAAGGGTGCGTCGCGATCCGGCAGGCGTTCCTCTCGGGGCGGCTCGAGGAGGCGCGCACGCTCCACCTCCGCCTCCTCCCGATGGCCCGCGCCGTGACGAGCCGATTCGGCGTACCCGGCCTCAAGGCGGCGCTGGAGCTGCTCGGCCGGCCCGCGGGCCACGCCCGGCGTCCGCTCCTTCCGCTTCCGGCGCCCTTCCGAGAGGAGCTCCGCCGCACCCTCGGAGAGGCCGGCATCCTCGCGGGCTGACCCGGCCCGCGAGCTCCCGTCCCCCGTCTGGCCGGCCTCGCTTGCCCCGGCCCGCCCGTGACGAGAGAATCAGGGGCACGGTCCTTGCCGTGACGAGGTCGATTTGAGCCTTTCCGGCGTACCGGCCAGGGGCGTTCCGCTCGGCTGGCGATTGGGACTGACGACGGCGGTCATCGTGACCCTCGTGCTCGGGGTCGTCACGGCCTTCGTGCAGAAGAGGGAGATCGACCGGGGGCGTGAGGAGCGGATGCGCTTCCTGACGATGACGCTCGCGCCCCTCGCCGCCGACATCGGCGACGCCACCGACCTCGCCACGATCCAGGACCGCCTGACGCGTTTCCAGGAAGCGCACGCCGCGAGCGGCTTCGGAGAAGTCCGCGTCCTCCTCTTCGACTCCGACGGGCGCGTCTTCGCGACCCCCTTCACCGGCCCCGCGCCGCTCCCTTCGACCGACGCGACCACCGCGCGCGTCCCGGTCCGCTCGCGCCTCCTTCCCGACGGGAACGGTACGCTCCAGGTCTCGCAGGACGAGACCCGGTTCCGCTCGACGGCGCGCCGGCTCTGGCAGCACTGGCTGCTCACGCTCGCGGTCGGCGCGGGGTGCATCCTCGTCTCCCTCTACCTCGCGTATTTCTTCCTGATCGAACGCCCGCTCCGCGGCCTCCTCGAAGGAGTCCGGCAGATGGAGCAGGGCTACTGGAGCGGCCTGGAGATCCCGCGCGGCGCCTGGGAGATGCGCTGGCTCGCTTATCGCTTCCGCAACCTCGGCACCCAGCTCGAGGAGACCGTGCGGCGCCTCGTCGAAGCCGAGCGGCGGACGATCGTCGGCCTGCGCGCCGCGGTCCCCGGGCCTCCGGCCCGCACGGCCGGAGAGGGCTCCCCGGCGGGCGCCTCGATGCAGGAGGAGGCTTTCCGCAAGAGGATTCTCCGCCGCTACCTCGTGGCCCGCTGCCGCTTCCTGGAGACGCGCAGCTCCTCCGACCCGGCGGCCCGAGCCGTGGCGCACGAGGTCTGGGAGCGGGATGTCCACGAGGCGCAGCGGATGGGCGAGAGCGCCCTGAAGTCGCGTCTCGAGGACGCCGCGTTCCGGATCCTCGAGCCCGACGCGTTCGAGGACGTGAGCCGGCGCGCCGCCGGCCTCACCTCTTCCCGCCGGAAGTGGATCCGCGACCGGGAGGCGGAGCTGAAGTCGGCGCTCACGGAGGCGGGAGTGAAGCCCCGCGCGCTCCAGCATCGCGTCAAGCACCTCGCCGGCATCTGGAGAAAGATGAAGTCGAAGGGCCTCGCGATCGAGCAGATCCACGACATCTTCGCCTTCCGGATCCTCCTCGAGACCGAGGAAGAGTGCTACCTGGCCCTCTCGGCGCTCCACCACCGCTTCGAGCCCCTCCTTCTCCGCTTCAAGGACTACATCGCCGAGCCGAAGGAGAACGGCTACCAGAGCCTCCATACCTGCATCCGGGCGCCGGGCGGCCTCGTCTACGAGGTTCAGATCCGCACGGTCGCGATGCACGAGGCCGCGGAAGGGGGCGGCGCCGCCCACTGGAAGTACAAGAAGGAATCGGTCGACATCGACGGAGGGGAGGACGAGCTCCCGCAGGGAGTCCTCGTCAGCCTGAAGGACGCCCTCCGCCGCCGTGGCATCGGGAGCTAGAGGGCGCCCGCGCCGCTACGGCGCCATCCGGAGGAGCTCGCCGGCGTCTCCCGTGAACGTCCCGGTGAAGCGGCCCCGGAGGCGAACCTCGAAGCACGACTCCATGTCGAACGCCGCCGGGAGGACCGCGGGGACGCCCCCGCCGACGTCGACCCCGTAGCACCACCTCTTCCCTCCGGCGAGCTTCCCGCGGGCCGAGGCCCAGAACGCGCGCGCCTGCGCCGCGTCGGGGAGCGTCACCTCGTCGAGGAACTCCTCGTCGAAGTCGTCCGGCGGGGGACCGTCCGGGCGGAGCGCGACCCGCGTCTCGCCCGCGGCGTCGAATCCCGTCACCTTCCGGAACGCGGCTCCGGCCGCCGCGGCGCGCGCCGGGTCTTCGTCTCCCATCGCCTCGAGGAGGAGCTCGACGGCGCGGGGATGCCCGAGCGCCCCGAGGGCGCGCGGCCCCGAGGCGCCGCGTCCCGCCGCCGTGCCCTTCGCAGAGCCGGCGAGGACGCCCGAGCCGTCGCCCTCCTCGGCGAGGACGGCGAGGAGGCGCAGCCACTCGCCCGCGCCCTCTCCCGTCCCGGCCGACCGCTCGCGGCTCGCCTCGAGCGCGAGCGGCGAGCGGAACCAGGCCGCGGCGACCGCCGCTTCGCGCGCGACGCCCGGGTCCGGATCGTCGAGGCCCTTGCGCAGGAGCTCCGGGCGCGGTGCGCGGGCCTGGAACGGCACGAGCCGCCACGCCGCCGCGCGGACGGCGGGGTCGGATTCGCCGAGGAGCCGCGTCACGTCGGGCGCGGCCGCCCCTCTCCCGAGCGCGAGCGCTCTCGCAGCCGCGACGGCGAGCGACGGGTCGTCCGAGCCCGCGAGCGAGGTCAGCTCCTCCCGCGCGAATCGCGCCTCGCCGAAGGCGAGCGCCTCGGCGAGCCCTTCCCGTCCGCCGGGTCCCGCCGCGCGAAGCGCATCGAGGACGGCGCGCGCGCCCTCCTCCCCGGTGCGGAGGAGGACGAAGCCGGCGGCGAACGCCGCGGGCGGGTCGTCGGACATCAGGAGCGGGCCGACGACCTCCCCGAGCTCTCCGCGGGCGACGAGGAGGCCGTCCGCGTGGGCCCGTACGCGCTCGTCGAGCCGGTCCACGTCGGAGCGGGTCCGCTCCGGAGAGCGGACGGCGTCCCGGCGCAGCTGCCAGAGGAACGGGAGCTCTTCGAGGTGCTCCTCGAGGACGTCGCGCAGCAGGACGACCTTCGGCGAGATCACCGAGTCGCCCTCAGTTGATCGAGACGGAGCCGCCGCGGATCCGGTTGAGCCTTCGGGCGTGGGAGACGAGGTCCCGGCCGCGGATGAGGACCTTGCCGTCCTCGCGCAGCGTGATGGAGCCTTCGCCCACGCGGAGCGTCAGCCCCTTCTTCGCCTCGAGGAGGAGCTCGTCCGGCGTCTCCTTCGGGCGCGCCGCGAGCGCGGCGGGAGAGGCGACCCGGCCGAGGACGACGCCCCGACCGCCGCCGCCCTCGGGCACGACGACGAGGACGCGCTCGCCTTCGGCGAGCGCGTCCGGGCGTCCCGCCTCGGGATCCAGGAGGTCGCACGCGACGAGCTCCGACCCCTCCCCGCAGGTGACGAGGACCGCGTCGTCGAGGAGGGCCGAGACCCGGCCGAAGAGGACGCCCGGCTTCGCCGAGGTCACGACGTCGAGGAGCTTCTTCGTGTCGGGCATCAGTCCTTCCCTCTTTTCGCGCCGGGCCGCACGACCCCGAGGGGCGGCAGCTCGACCGAGATCGTCCCGGAGACGGCCTTCTCGTCGGAGTCCGGGGGTGCTTCGACGTCGATCCTCGCGGACGCGCGGTAGCTCGCCGGGACGAGCCGGACGCGGGAACGCGCCCGCAGGCGGACGTCCTTTCCGGGTGCGAGCTCGACGATCGCGGGATACGGCCCGGCGACCGGCTTGCCGTCGGGCCCCATCTCCGTCACCTCGCTCGCGGCGAACGTGATGTCCCGCGCCTCGACGGCGACCCCGTCGGGGCCGACGCGCGCGAGGACGACGGCGAGGGCCGACTCCCCTTCCTCGTCTCCCGCCGGGTGGACGAACGGCACCGGCACGAGACCCGGGTTCGAGACACGGACGAGGATCGCGACCTCGTCATCCGGCTCGATCGTTCCGCGGACCCATTCGATCGACGCTTCGAGCGCCTTGTGCGGATGGTCCAGGACCTTCTCGACCGTCTCCTCGAGGCTCGAGAAGACCTGCCGTTCGGCCGGGGTGAGCGCGGACTCTACCTGCCCGTGGACGACCTCGGCCTTCCCGTTCGTCATGATGCCGAGCGAGACGAGGGGCGCCCCCGGAAAGTGGGTGCCGGACCGGCGCGGGGTACCGAGCGCCCGGATCGAGGTCGCGAGGCGGCTGAACTCACCCGCCTCCGCAGGCCGGCGGAAGAACCCGATGCGGGGGATTCCCGGGAGCGAAGCGTCCGTCCGGACGAGCGCCGCCTCCGCGGTGAAGCTCCCTCCGAGCGTCCCGGCCGAGCCGACGCTCCGCGTGTAGAAGACCCAGCTCTCAGCCATCGGCGAGGCCGCCTTTCCCGCCGCCGGGGCCGGCGGCGCCGCGCAGCAGGCGAGCGCCGCGGCGAAGAGGACGCTCGCCGCGCGAGAGCCGCCGCGACCCAGCGCTCCATCCATCTCGAACCTCCCGCGGCCGGGGCGCCCGGCCGCGCGCGGACCGCGCGGCTCGGTCAGAGACGCTCGCGCGTGTACTCATCGTTCGCCTTGCCGAGGAACCACTGGTGGAACTCGTCGAGGTGATTGCGCTTGATCCCGAGGCCGTTCGGTCCCATGAGGCTTCCCGGGACGTTCGGCCGGGGCGGCGGCCCCGTCACGGTCCCGCTCGCGTCCGTCGGGACGAAGATCGCCCCGGTCCGGTACTCGTCGTAGAGGCCGATCGTGTGCCCGAACTCGTGGGCCCTCACGCCCGCCTGGTTCCCTTCGTGACCGCAGCGCTCCATGAACCAGGTCCCCGAGTTCCACCACTTGTTGTGGGCTCCCGAGGCGTCGGTGCCGTAGGTGTCGGGGTTGCCCGCCCAGACCTCCACCTCCGCGAACTCGCCCGAGCCGACGAAGAGGCACTCGAAGACGACCGGGAAGAGGCAGCAGCCGCCCCAGCACTTGCAGTCCTTGCCGCGCTTGCACTTCTTCCGGTGCTCGCGCCACTTCCGGGTCCAGATCGCCTCGATCTCTGCCTTCCAGCCCCGCTTGTGCCGGGCGCCGAAGACGGCGCCGCCGCGCGCGACGAGCTTGATCCGCCCCGTCACCTTGAGGATGCCGTCCTTGATCTCGAGGTCGTAGCCGTAGTCCCAGCCCCAGAGACCGGTTCCCTGCGTGTAGGTGTAGGTGCCGTCGGGCTGGAGGACGGGCGTCATCTGGGGGACGGTCCGGTTCTTCTTCGACCCCGCCTGACGCGTCTCTTCGGGGACGACGATCTTCAGCGGGCTCGACGACTTCGCGTACTCGCCCGCGCCGAAGGCATAGATGTCGAGCTGGACCTTGTTCTTCGGCGTCGGCCCGGTCAGCGTGACCCAGGGGATCTTCGCGCTCCCGCCGGAGATCGCCGTGACGAAGTAGGTCACGGGGAGGTCGTGCGGGGCGCGCGAGACGGTCATGCTGAGGTAGTAGCCGGGGTCCCCGCCCATCGCCTGGACGAGGATGTCGACCTCGTCCCCGCACTTCGCCTCCCCCTTGCTCCATTTCACCTGCCACTTCGGCGGGTTCAGCCAGGGTATGTACGGGGTCAGCGGCGCCTGGATCAGGACCCCGGGCGGCGTGTTCGGCGGCGGGTTCGCGTTCTGGAGCATCAGGTCGAACAGGCGGAAGACGAAGTCGCCGTCGACCATGACGTCGAACGAGGCGGTGATGGGCTGGGCCTTCCCCTTGATGATCTGGGAGATGATTCCGCCGACGGAGCCGGGCTCGTCCCCCGTGCTCGTCGAGAAGTTCGACTTGAGCAGCATGATCGACTGCCCGTCGACCTTCACCGTCGTGCTCCCGTTCGCGGTGTCCTTCGAGAACGCGATGTTCGGGTAAGGGATCGGAACGGGCGTTCCGCCCGCCGGCGTCGGCGTCTTGCAGATGTCCGGGAAGGCGGTGGAGACGCCCCCGCTCTTCTTGTGGACCACCGTCAGCATGTTGACCGTCGTCGTCGGCATCGCCGTCAATCCTCCCCGCCGGCCCGCGGCGTCGCGAGGACCGCCGCGGCCCGCTCGCCGCGCTCCGAGGCGCCGCAGACGAGCGCCGCGCCGCCTGCCCCGCGCGGGGCCCTGAGGGCGTACGCGGCGAGCGCCAGCAGGAGCGCGGCGGAGGCGGACCCGAGGTCGCCGACGAAAGCCGCCGGAGTGCGGCGGCGCGCCCCGCCGAGCGCCGCGAGCGCCCGCGTCTCGAGGAAGCCCCACTCCAGCGCCCGCCCGCGCTCGCCGTTCAGGTCGCACCAGATCTCCTCGATCCGACGCGCCGAGGGCGCCGCGCCGAGAGCGCGCGCGACCGCGCGCGTCGCCCCGTCCGCCCGGCCCGGGCGCGTCCCGTCGAGGGGGACCGGCTCGGTGTCCCGGGCGACCGATTCGACCGCGGCCGTGAATCGGGCGCTTCGCCGCCGCGCGTCCGCGAGACGCTCCACCACGAGGAACGCGCTCCCCTCGCCCGGGATCGCCCCGCCCGGAGCGCGGTCGGTCCGGAGCTTCGAGAGACGGTTCAGCTCCGCGATCCGCGCGGCGTCGAGCGTCGCGTCGAGGCCTCCGACGAGGGCCACGTCGATCTCTCCGGACCGAAGCCGCGCCGAGGCCGCCTCGAGCGCCAGCAGGGCTCCCGCGTGCCCGTTCCGACAGGGGACGATCGCGACCGCGGGCTCGCCCGCGAGGAGCCCGGCCGCGACCGCTCCCTCGACGAACGCTTCGGCGTCGGCTTCGGAAGCCCCCGGCGCGTCGGCGTACGGAAGGGCGAGGTAGACGGCCACCGCGTTTCGGCGGTACGCGGAGTCGACGTCCCCCGGCTCGTAGAGCCCGGCGTCCCAGAACGCCTCCCGGGCCGCGGCGAGGGCCAGGTCGACCGGAGCGGCCGACCCGAGCGACGCCGCCAGCGCCTCGGCCGAGGCGGCGATGTAGACGCCACCCTCGTCCGGGGGCTCGCCTCCCTCGCCGGCGAGCGGCCGCTCCGTCATCCGGCGCACGCCCGCGCCCACCGACGTCGCGGTCTGGTCGAGCGTCGCCCCGACGGCCGTCACGGCGCCGAGGCCCGTGATCGCGATCCCGCCGGACCCGGGACGCGGAGCGGCGGCGCTCACGACGCCTCCGCCTCGACCGCGACGCACTCGACGTCGCGCGTCTGCCCGTGGACGCTCTGGTAGGCCCCGAAGGTCAGCTCGAGGAGCGAGGCGTTCGCGTCGAAGAGGACGGTCTGGAGCGCGAACGAGAGGTCGCTCTTCCGCGTTCGGAAGTAGATCGCCCCCGAGGGGACGACCCGCGGGAGCGCGAAGCGGACCTCGCCGTGGGGCCGGACGCCGGTCACGACGACGGGCGCGCCGGCCGCCGGGGCCTCCGGGGCAACGAGCCCCGGCGCCCCGCGCTGCCGGCTTCGCGGGTCGAAGTCTTCCGGCAGGAGCGGAGCGCGATCGCGCTGCCACGCCTCGTCGTACGTCCCGGCCCGCGAGCGCCGCGGCTCCCAGTGCGGCGCCACGAAGCCGAAGCCGGCCGGTACGGGCCGGTCGAGCGGGGAGCGGACCGGGTCGGCCGGGTCCTCGATGCTCGGCAGGAGGTCGCCCGACATCGGCCTCCGCGATTTCCGGGCGCGGAAGCCACGCCCCACGGGATTCCGCAGCTCCTCCTCCCAGGGCTCGCCGGTCGGGACGTCCTCGTCTCGCCCGCCGAACGCGTTCTCCCAGGTCAGGTCGACCGACTCGAAGGGCGAGGCGTCGGGGACTCCGGCCGACCCGCTCCAGCGCCGCTCTCCGAAGACCCGGAGCTCGCGGCCCCACGCCCCGACGCGGAACGAGACGTCGACTTGGGGCGCGGGGCGCGAGCGCCCGGCGCTGCCGAGGAGGACGAGGTCGCACCCCGGCTTGCCGGGACACAGGTCCGAGGCGCGGAGGATCGAGGAGCGCCCGGGCTCGCCGAGATGCTCGTCCGCGAAGCGGACGGGGACCTGCTCGGCGGCCGGCGCGAGGCCGGTCCGCGGCGCCCAGGCGAACGACGCCTTCAGGAGGACGGCGAGCGTCTCCGCGCCGGCCTCGTCGAGGACGAGCGCCCTCTCCGCCGCGAACGGGCTCCGGTTGACGAGATCCATCGTGCCGCCGCTCCTCGCGCTCCGAGCCCCCGGCTCAGTTCTCCTGGATCTTGGAGCCCTTGATCGTCACGGACGACGCGGCCTTGATGTTGATCTTCCCGCTCGCGTCGAGCGTGATGTTCTTCCCCTTGATGACGATCGTGCCGTCCTTCTTCAGCGTGATCCCCGCGCTACCGGACTGGATTTGCACGGCGTTTCCCGCGGTGATCGAGACCGACTTCGACGCCGACGTCGCCGCGCTCCCGCCCACCTGCGTCGACGCGTCGGAGCCGACGTTCGTCGTCGAGCTTCCGCCGACGGTCGTGGAGCAGGCCCCGCCGATGGCGAGGCTGTAGACGCCCCCGACGGCGATCGTCTCGGCGCCGCCGATCGTCCGGGTCTCGGCCCCGCCGACCATGATCGTGCGGGCGACGCCGATCGTGATCATCTCGTTGTTCGTGACCGTCTCGCTCCGGTTGTTGCCGATGCTCGTCGTCTCGTTGTTCGAGACGGACTTCGTCCGGTCGTTGCCGACCGTGTGGGTCTCGTCCGCCTCGACCGAGATCGACTGGTTCCGCTCGGCGTGGATCTTGAGGAGCTCGCCCCCCTTCTTGTCCTCGAACATGATCTCGTTGAAGTTCGCGGGGCCTCCCCCCTTCGAGCTCCGCGACTTCACGCCGCTGCGGGTCTTGTTCGCCGGCAGGTCCCAGGGCGGCATCATGTCGGCGTTGTAGACGCTGCCGACGACGATCGGCCGGTCGGGGTCGCCCTCGAGGAAGCCGACGACGACCTCCTGCCCGATCCTCGGGATCCGGATCGCGCCCCAGTTCCGCCCCGCCCAGCTCGTCGCCACGCGGACCCAGCACGACGAGTTCTCGTCGTTCTTCCCCTCCCGGTCCCAGTGGAACTGCACCTTCACCCGGCCGTACTTGTCCGTGAAGATCTCCTCGCCCGACGGCCCGACGACCACCGCCGTCTGACTCCCCTGGACGACCGGCTTCGCCGTCTTCCGCGCCGGCCGGTACGGCAGCGCCGCAGGGATGCAGGTGAACGTGTTCTCGTACGTCATCGTCACGTCCTGCCCCGAGCGGTAGTCGGCGCCGTACGTCGCCTCGTGCCGGACGCTCGTCAGGACGTAGTCGCCGTCCCCGCTGAAGTGCCGCTGCAGCGTGAACCCGTAGCCCGGGAGGAGGTGTTTCACGTTGCTCCGGCCCCGGAGGACCACGGCCGGAGTCGTCTCCTCGTCCATCCGCAGCTCGACCGTCCGCTGGTTGTCGCGGAAGATCTTCTGGAGCTCCGACGCCTGCTCGCCGCCGCCCGCGGTGATCCCGTCGAACCGCTGCGCGTACTCGCCCGGGTAGTCGTAGACCTCCATCTCGTCGACGCCCGCGACCTTCAGCTTGTGCGTCTCCTTCCCCACCGGGACGCTGTCGAGCGTGAGCGTCTCGGCCTCCAGGTGCTTGTGCGGGAGCTCGAAGCTGTGGTCCCAGAGGACGTACTTGCCGGGGCGGATCTCCTGCTCCTTCTTCCAGCCCCAGATCCGGTTCTCCTCGCGCGTCCCCCCCTCGACCTCCTCGTAAGGGATCCGGTTCTCGCCCGCGAGCTTCGGGTGCTCGAGCGGGTTGTCCGCCACGATCATCTTGTGGCTCCCGTCGGAGTGCTCGAAGAAGTAGTAGATCCCCTCCTCCTCCATCAGGCGCGACCCGAAGCTGAAGTCCGTCTCCCGGTACTGCGCGCAGTAGTCGCGCGGCTCGTACTTCCCGGTCAGCTGCCAGTCGGCGTCGAAGCCGGTGAAGACCTTCTTCAGGATCTCAGGCACCGTCATCCGCTGGAAGATCCGGCTCTGCGCCTTCCGCGTCAGCCTCCAGACGTCCGGGACGAGCTCCGCCTCGTAGAGCGTGAACTTCTCGTCCCGCTCCCCCTGGGCCAGCCTCACGCATAGCCCGTTCAGGTGCGTCTCGCTCTCGTCCGGCAGCTGCAGGTGGACCGTCACCTTCTGCCCGAGCACCGCGTCGAACGCGACCTTCGTCTTGTTCTCCGCGATCATCTCCAGTCGGTACGAGAAGAGCCGGGAGATCCCGTCCTCCCCCTTGAAGCCCTTCAGGAGGAGCTCGTTCTCGCCGAGCGGCGTCGTCACCCGGAGCTTGCGCTGCTGCTGGAGATACTCGCCCATCGTCCGTCCTCCCGGGCGCTTCACCCGGATTCGAGAGCTGATCCGTTGCTGCTTGCCGCGGGAATATAGGGTCCGGAACAGGTCGGGTCAAAGAAACGGTGGCCTCAAAGGGCATCGTGGTGAGCCGGCTCACCGGAACGGACGCAACGCGCGCGGCCCTGCCCGGCAGGGTCGCGGGCTCCGGCCGGCCGCGCCTCCACAGGTGGCGAGCTTGATTCCCACATTACTTACGGCTAAGTTACGCCAATGGGCGAGATCGGCCCCCCCGCACGCGACATGTTCATGCCGGGGGACGCCCGGAAGATCGTCTCCCCCGGCGCGCGGAAGGAAGAGCTGCGTAAACGCCGTTTCGGGCCGCCTGGGGCGGCTTCGAAGGTCCGCTGGGCCGAGCTGCGCTGCGCGTCGGCCTTCTCGTTCCTCGAGGGGGCCTCCGAGCCCGAGACGCTCGTCGAGCGGGCGGCCGCGCTCGGCCTCCCCGCCGTCGCCCTCGTCGACAGGAACGGCGTCTCCGGCGCGCCCCGCTTCTTCAAGGCGGCGAAGGCCGCGGGGCTGAAGGCGATCGTCGGGGCGGAGGTCGTCCTCGACGAGGCGGCCCTCCCGCGCGACCTCCGCCCCGA
>CAZWRQ010000097.1:0-16409 GCA_964636395.1 uncultured Holophagales bacterium | reverse complement strand
CGTCCTGCCGAAAGGGCACTCGGACCTCGCGGTGAGCCTCAACAACCTCGGCCTCATCGTGAAGCGCCGCGGGCATCTCGACGAGGCCGAGGCGTGCTATCGCGAGTCGCTCGAGATCACCCGGGCGGCGGACGGCGAGGACAGCCTGGAGATTCCCGTCACGCTCATGAACCTCGGCGGGATCTATCGCGACAAAGGCGAGTTCGCGAAGGCGGAACCTCTCCTCGAGGACGCCCTCGCCCGGGACAGGAAGTTCTTCCTCTCCCCGAACGTGGCCCTCGTGCGCGACATGACCTCACTGGCCCAGACGAAGACAGGGCTCAAGAAGTACTCCGAGGCGGAGGCGCTCCTGAAGGAGGCGACCGCCGCCCTCGGGAAGACCGGCGTCCCGCCAGACCACCGGGCGTACGCGGACGTGCAGGACGTCTACGCCGCCGTGCTCCTCAAGACCGGTCGCGTGGACGAAGCCCGGTCGGTCATCGAGACGGCGCTCCGGACCTTCGCGGCGAAGCCCGCCATCCGCGCCGGGTTCGAGAAGCTCCAGGCCTCCCTCCCGAGCCGATAGCGAGTATTTCGTCCGTCTCGCGAGAAAAACGACTCCATTTCCGCGCTCTACGGGGTAGCGGGCTGCGGACGCCCCGAGACATCCGCAGACGCGAAAAGGAGAGCGCCATGGAACTGACCACTGCGGCCGGACAGTCCGGCTTCCGCCCCACGCGTCTGCTGACCGCCACCTGCGAAGACGCATGGTTCCGCTGCCCGTCGTGCCGAACGGACCTGCTGCGCCTGCCGTGGGTCCTGGACCTGCCCGGGACGACGGAAACCGTCACGATCGACGTCTGGCCGGCCGGCGTCCGCTCACCCTACGAGCTGCCAGTCGTGCCCCGGCTCGGGGTCCGGCAGATCGCGGCGATCCTCGGGCGGACGATCCGTTCCACGTACGCCCTCACCCAGGACTTCGACGACGCCGGACTCCGCCTCCCCGGCCGGGACCTCTTCGTCCGGACGGTCCCCTTCTTCGAGTGGCTTCACAGCCACCCGCGGCTGCGGTCTCGGGCGGAAACGCTGGCCGATAGGGACCAGAGACGCGAGGCCAACGGAGGGGTCCTCCGCCCCGGTCCGCGTTCGAATAGGCCCCAGCTCACCGGCCCTCGGGGAAGCGCATTCGATCACTGAGGTCCCTGGTATAGCGGGACTGTAGAAAACGACTCTGAGCGCCCGTTCCGTCGCGGCTGCTGTACTGCTGGCAGATCGAGACGGAGGACGAGGGCGCTCCGAGTTTCGCCTCACGGGCGGCATGGCGCCGTCCGTGAGGCTGTTCGGATCTCCCTACTTCCCGGCCGACGCGTCGTTCACGCGATTGAGGACGTTGGCCACCTCGCCGAGGACCCGCTCGTCCCCACGGGCGTAACGCGCCGACGTCGCGATGTCGGCTTGTCCGAGAAGGTTGGAGACGACTTTGAGGTTCACACCGGACGAGACGAGGGTCGACGTGAACGTGTGGCGAAGGTCGTGGATGCGGAGCCGGCGGGGGATGCCAGCCACGCCCTTCGCCATTGCGAATTCCCGGGCGACCTTCTCCTTCGCGAGCGGCTTGTTGTCCTCGTCGAGGAAGACGAAATCCGAGACGACCTGCCGCCTCTTCAGGGTCTCGAGCACGGTCACATTCTTGTTCGCGGGGCGCCGGTCGAGGACATCGAGCTCGACCGCCCAGCCGATGACGACCTGAACTGCGCGAGTCGCGCCGTTGATCTTCAATCCGGCGTAGGGCCGCCTCACGCACCCACTTTCGCTGCACTCGGGCCGAGCGGTCCGCTCGCATCGTTGGATCTCGCGCAGCCCACTACAAACAAATCACTTAGCTACGCCCAAACAGAATCGATCTTCGATTCATCGACTATCCTCGTCGCGGAGGAGATCGCCGATGCGCCGCGACGGACGGACGAACCCCGATGTCCTGACAGAGGAACAGGTCGTCTCCCTGATTGGCGTCGGGACGAAGCTCGGCGCGATTCGCCAACCCGAGGAGCTCATCCGTCGCCTCGCCCAGGAGCTACGCAGCCTCCTCGTCTTCGACTACCTGAGCCTCTACCTAGAAGGCGTGCTTGGAGAGGGGCCGAGCTGGCACGTTCTGGATGTCGAGCGCCAGTCGGTGCTGACACCTGCCATCGAGACTCCGATCGAGGGGCCAATCGGATCGTGGGTGCTCGAGCACCAGATTCCGTACTCCATTCCGGCGGCGGAAGGCGGTCCACGCTTCGCAGAATTCGAGGATGAAGTCGCGAGTCACGGCGTAGCCTCCATGGTCGCGGTCCCGTTGACGACGGTCCGCAGGCGGCTGGGGACTCTTGCGGTTGCTAGCCGCTCGCCGGGTGCCTACGGGGAGGGAGAGAGGCGCTCTATGTCGCACGTTGGGAGCTTCGTCGCGCTCGCGATGGACGACGCCGCGAACTTCGAGCGCCTACGCGTCGCGCAAGCGGAGCTTTCAAGGAGCAATGAGGGGCTTCGCCTCATCCTGGACGTCGGTAGGCGTCTCCTGTCGAACCTCGAGATGGAGGCTCTCCTCCGTTCCATCGCGTCGACGGTCAGAGCTTCGCTTCAATGCGAAGCTGCGGCGGTCATTCTCGTCGACAAGGAGTTGACGCAAGGCCGCGTCTTCGTCCTCGACTTCCCCGAAAGCCGGGGCGTCACGCCGGAGGGGACCTCGATTCCGATCGCAGGTACGGCCATCGAGGAGATCCTGAGGGTTGGCGGTCCCTGTGATCTACGAAGCCTTCCTCCCGACGAGCCCGCTCTGTGCAGTCTCCGGGCTGAAGGGCTCGCTGGCGGCTACTCCTTTCCACTGGTCGGTCGAAACCGAGTTCTCGGCGTCTTCGCGGTAGCAATGCGCGAGGAGGGCGGCTTCGACGCCCATCGGCTTGAGCTGCTCGAGCAGGTTGCTGGCCAGGTCGCCACCGCGATCGACAACGCCCTCGCTTATCGCGAGATCGCCGAGCTGAGGGACAAGCTCGCTGGGGAGAAGCTCTACCTCGAGGACGAGATCAAGAACGAGTTGAGCTTCGGCGAGATCGTGGGCAGGAGCGAAGCACTGCGTCGCGTCCTGAGCAGAGTCGAGACGGTCGCGCCGACCGGTTCGACGGTCCTAATCACTGGCGAGACCGGTTCAGGCAAGGAGCTGATCGCACGTGCCATCCACGACCTGAGCGGACGGCAGGGCGGGACCTTCGTCAAGCTCAGCTGCGCAGCCATACCGACGGGCCTCCTCGAAAGTGAACTGTTCGGTCATCAGAAGGGTGCGTTCACCGGGGCGATCGCCGACCGCGTGGGCCGTTTCGAGCTCGCGAACGGGGGAACGATCTTCCTCGACGAGATCGGAGAGGTCCCGCTCGAGATCCAGCCAAAGCTCCTCCGCGTCCTGCAGGAGCGAGAGTTCGAGCGAATCGGGACCTCGAGAACGCGCCGAACGGACGCTCGGCTCGTCGCTGCCACGAACCGGGACCTCGCCGCAATGGTTCAGGAGCGCACTTTTCGTGCCGATCTCTACTACCGGCTGAATGTCTTTCCCATCCACGTGCCCCCTCTGCGGGAGAGACCAACGGACATTCCGCTCCTCGTCCGGCATTTCGTCCAGCAGCTCGAACGACGGCTCAACAAGAGGGTGGAGACGATTCCCTCCAAGACGATCGCGGCACTCACGAGGTACGCCTGGCCGGGAAACATCCGCGAGCTCCAGAACCTGATCGAGCGGGCGATGATCTTGACCCACGGACCCGTCCTACAAGTCCCGCTGGGAGATCTCGACTTGCGTGAGACGCCCGCCGGCGCGCCGGTGGGCATGACGCGCGAGACGGCTGAACGGGCGCACCTCCTCGCCACGCTGGCCGACACCGACTGGGTACTCGCTGGAGCGAAGGGGGCGGCGGCCCGCCTCGGGATGAAACGCACCACGCTTCAGTACCGGATGAAGAAACTGGGAATCGTCCGCCCAGAACGGCCATCGGCTGCCGAATAGCCGGCACAGAAGAAGGGCACCGTCCCCCTCCCTCCGCTCGCCCCAGCTCGACGCCGGCACTGCTGTTTCGTGCGGCCGCTCTCTGATCGGCACGTGCCGAAGGCAGTGACCCGCCGGGCCTGTGCTGCCGAACAGTCGGCAGACCGCAGCTGGCAATCGCGCCACTGTCGCTTCTTCAGTTGTGTGCTAACCCTCTATTCCGCAGAGATTTAGAGGTATCGCTCAGGGGTTCTCCCCCTTCGGCATCTCCCTTGCGGCCTCAGGTCCCGAGGCCGCGACGATGTTCAAGCTCACCGAGCAGCCCGGCACCCACGAGGTTCTTGGTGAGACTCAAAGGTGATCTCACCAGAACGCGAGTCCAAGTCGTGGAGGATCTCTGGTCGGCGACGAGTTCGTCTTTCGCCAGCGGTCGCGTCCCGTTCGACCATTCTGGGGTCTGCTGCGTGGACGACGCTGGGCGCTTCCTGCTCGCCCTGATTCATCAGACCGGCGTCCGAATGTGCGCCTCAGGGATTGAGATGAGACACCACTCGCCGCTGCTCCCCGTCGTGCTCGCGCTGTTCGCCGCGGCTACCGCGGCTTTCGCCGCAGAACCGCTCGATCATCGCGGCCGGCTGTTCCGTTTCGAATTCGACAACGACACCTTTCTCGGCTCGGACGACGCTTTCACCGCCGGCTGGAGCCTGCAGCTGCACACTGCCACGCAGGACACATGGACCGGTCGGGTCGGGCGCACGATCGCGCACATTCCGGGACTAGGCGACGACGGCCAAGGTGGGCGGGTCGTCCGACGCGGCTATACGCTCTCCCAGCAGATCGTGACGCCGAACGACATCACGATCGCCGAGGCCCAGCCGGACGATGCGCCGTGGGCCGGAGTCCTCGCGCTGTCCGCCTCGTGGGCGGCGTTCGACGACATGCGCCTCTGTGCGTTCCAGATCAGCGTCGCCTGCGTCGGGCCATGCTCGGGCGCGGAAAAGGCCCAGAAGTTCGTGCACGAGGACCTGCACCGCGGAGCTACGCCGCGGGGTTGGGACAACCAGCTGGAACAACAGTGGGTGGCGAACGTCGTCTACGGCGCCAGTTGGAAGCTGCTGCGGTCACGGGATGATGGCGGAGGCCGACGCTGGGGCCAGGACCTCTCGGCAGGTTCCCAAGTCGGACTCGGCAATCTCGCGACGTTCGCGGACGCCTTCGTGCAATGGCGCATAGGCCGGTCCCTGCCGCGGGGCTTCACGAGGCTGCCCGACCCCGCGGGGATGGGCGTGGCCATCGACCCCGTGCTGCCGCCGGCATCCCGAGCCGGCGACAAGTGGCGGCTGTACGCCACAGTCACTGGCCGCGCGACGTACATGGCGCACCACGTCATCGCAGAGGGAGGCGCCACGGAAGACGGCCCCGACCATCCGGGGGTCGAGTACGTCCGGCCGCAGCTGGAGGCGATCGTCGGCCTCCATGTCGAGTGCTGGCGCCTCGGACTGAGCGTCACCGGCTACCGCTACCTCGGCGAGGACACGGACCTGGCGCACGGCACGTCGCGGGACTGGGTCGCGCTCGCCCTCAACGTGAGGTATTGACGATAGGCTCGTCGCGCGCGGGAAGGGAGCGCCTGGTCGCGTCCGCCGAACGGCTCTTCCCCGAGCGGGGGCTCCGCGGCGTCTCCGTCCGCGAGCTCATCGCCGACGCGGGCGCGACGCGTCCCTTGCTCTACCACCATTTCGGAAGCAAGGAGGGGCTCTGTCGGGAGGCCGTGCGGCGCAGCGTGCGACGCTTAGACGCCGCGCTGGCTGCCGCCGCTTCGAGCTCCGGATCCGCGACGGAACGGCTCGCGCGCGACGGCAAGGTCCACGCGGAGGCGGTCCACGCGCGCGCACTGGCCCTCGATCGTCAGGCTCCGGGGGTACGAGAAAGTGTCGTAGGCCTTGTTCGGGACCTGCTGGTCGACGCCTTGGGGTCGATTGCGCCCGACGACCACGAACTGGACGGCACCAGACTCGCCGTCGTCGCCGCGGCCGAGTTCAGCGCGCGCCTCTCGGACCGCGGCACCGGCGACGGCAGCCTTGACGACTTGGCCCGGATGCTGACCACACTCGTGCGCGGCGCCCGCGGACGCGGCCGGCCCGAGGCGTCGCCGGCGTGCACAGCGCGCGCGGCTACTGACTCCACGTCCGGGGCTTCCCTGCCCGAGGCACATCCATGTACCTGACGAGTCTCACACATCGGGACATGCTCTTTGACATCAGCCAGAACTGGCTCCACGGTAACGTCGATCCGGGCGACGGCGCTTTCATTACCGCGGCGTTCCTTCTCGAGCACGCGATCACCGCGCCATCGGTGACGGGTCTTCTCGAGTGGACGTTCGCTTCCCATCTGCCCGGCGAACTGCGGTTCCGCCACGTCCGGACCAAGGAACAGGTCCGCCGCAGCATCATCCGTGGTTGGACGTCGCCGACCCCCCGCGCGCGCGGCCTGTTCGAGGAATTCGAGCGGCTGCCGGAGGCGTTCTTCCCGACGACGCCCGTCGACACAATCGTGGCGATCGCGCCGGACGACGGTCTCGTCGGGATGGTCCGATTCAAGAGCCTGTTTCGCATCGCGGACAAGGTCGCACGCGGGGCCGCGCGCCGACTTCGCGCTGACGTCGAGTCGATCCTCTTGGCCGGCACGCACGGCGGGGCGCTGAGCGACCTCGCGAGCGTGCCCGGCTTCGCCGCAGCGCTCCAGGAGGTGAACCAGACCTTCCTCAATGGGCGGGCGCGACTCTCGCGTGACGACCTCCGGGTAGACGACGCGATCGGCGCGAAGCTGATCCTCCCCGAGGAGGACATGGAGGCCTTCGAGCACCGGCTCGCCTCCCACCCGAACGTGCTCTCGGTACAGCATAGGGAACACCACGGGCCCTACAACGACGTGCACCTCCTGGCTGAGGTCCGCTGTCCGCCTGGAGGCCGGACCATTGATAGTCTGCGCGCGATGGACTGGCGCGCTAGTGCCGGTCGTGGTGTCTCTGCGCAGCAGCTGCGGGACGCGGTCCCCCAGTACGTCGAGACGGGAGCGAAGACGTTCTTCCTCGAGGTCCTCTTGACCACGTTGCCGGAACTCGTCGAGTCGGAGTTCGGTCGCGGACTTCACGAGGAGCGCATCGCCCGGCAACGGCTCGACCCCTTGTGGAGCAGCCGCGTCGCAACGAACGTCCAGCTCACGACCCTGTCGATGTTGCTCCTCGCGCTCGCCCCCACGATCACGATCGAGGAACCGCCCGGGAAGATGTCGGGCCGCTACCTGCCGGAGACCGCACTGGGACTCCTTGCGCAGCTCTTCGGGCTCGATGTCGCACGCAGCCCGTTCTGGGTGCCGGAGGCAATCCCGGACATCTCGTGTCACGGACCAGACGCCGCGTGAGCCAGCCGATAGGTCAGACGAGCTGGGCATCGGGGACCGCGCGGAGTTGATGTGATCCTCGGCGCGCTCGCCGTAGTCGGCGCCGCAGAAAGAGCCGGTCTCGTTGCCCATCAGCTTCTCGAGGAACATCCGAAGAAGCTCACGAAGAAGGTCCGGGCTGGCCTGATCGGGGCTCTTGCGCAGGGCGATGGGGAGCGAGATGCTGGGCTGGGTCACGGTCGTCGGCCTCCTGAGGACTCGAAGTCAGCACTCGAGACCTTTCAGACAGCGGGCCGTGGCTCCCCCGCCGCGCGAAGACCCGACCTGCGGAATCCGAGGAGAACGCTGCGGCGGTTCCCTCTGATCCCACCGGCGCTGCTGCTGAAAAGACGATCTCTCGAACACCACGTGGGCGGACGCGACTACTCCGCCCAGAACGGCGACGTGCTGCCGAATAGCGGGCACTGAGGGTGGGCACCGACCCGCTCCGTCGGCTCGATGCGGGCATTCCTGTTTCGAACGGCCGCTCTCTGATCGGTGAGTACTGAAGGCACTCGTTCGCCGGGCCTCAGCTGCCGAACAGTCGGCACTTCGCAGCTGGCACGTTCGCCGCTGTCGCGGCTTGAAATGTGTGGCTAACCATCTATTTCGCAGGGGCTTAAGGGGAGCACTCAAGGGTTACCCGCTCTCGGCATCCGCCTTGCGATCTCCGGTCGCGAGGCTACGACGATGTTCAAGATCACCGAGGAGCCCGGCACCGACGGAGTTCGAGTGAGACTCGCAGGTGATCTCACCGGAACGGGATTCCGAATCCGGGAGGACTTCTGGTCGAAGAGGAGCTCGTTCTACGCCAGCGGTCGCGTCCTGATCGGTCTAGCCTTGGAACCGCTCGGACCTTCGTGAACTGGGCCCGATCGCGCAGAACGCTTACGTCGTGATCGTCCTCTCGCGCCCCGAGTACCACGACGAGGGCACCCCGGACCGACTAGCGCGGCCGTGGCGTGTGTCATCGCCGGGGAAGTGGTCCCGGAAAGCAACCGCGGCCGGGTACAGGTTTCGGTCGGCGGACCAATGAGCTTCCTAGACGCCTTAGGAAGGATCGCGCTCGATGCGCTGGAGTTCCACGGCCGCTGGGTCGAGCTCATGGCGTTGACCGTCCGCGGGTTCTTTCGTCGGCCGTTCGATGGTCGCGCCATCGCGACCCAGGTCGTGAGGGTCGGCGTCGAGGGGCTCCCGGTCGTCCTCCTGACGGCCGTCTTCACTGGCGCGGTCCTCGCCCTCCAGACCTACACCGGCTTCCAGCGGTTCCACGCGGAAGCCTGGGTCGGCTCCGTGGTCTCGCTTTCGATGCTACGCGAGCTGGCGCCGGTCCTGACCGCCTTGATGGTGGCAGGGCGATCGGGAAGCGCGATGGCGGCCGAGATCGGCTCGATGCGGGTGACGGAGCAGATCGACGCCCTCGTCGCGCTCGCGACCGACCCGGTCCAGTACCTCTTCGTCCCGCGCGTCGTCGCGGGGATCATCGTGCTGCCGATGCTCGTCGCCCTGGCGAACGGTTTCGGGATCATCGGGGGGTACCTCGTTGCCGTGAGGCTCCTAGGCGCGAACCCGGTCGCCTACGGCGAGAGCACTTTTCAGTTCCTCGACCTGAACGACCTCTGGTCGGGCCTGATCAAGGCCGCCGTGTTCGGCCTCCTGATCACTCTCATCGGCTGCCAGCAGGGGTTCGACACGAAGGGGGGCGCGGAGGGAGTGGGCCGCTCGACTACGGCGGCCGTCGTCCTCGGGTCGCTCGCAATCCTCGTGTCCGATTTCTTCCTGACGAAGGTGCTGTTCTGAGCGCCGTCCCGCCTGCCTTCGCCATGGACGAGCCGCCGGAGATCCAACTCACGAGCCTGAAGAAGAGCTTCGGGCGGAAGGTCGTTCTCGACGGACTCGACCTGAATATCGCGCGTGGCGACTCGATCGTCGTCCTTGGCAAGTCAGGTGTCGGAAAGAGCGTTCTCCTCAAGCACCTGATCGGACTCCTCGAGCCCGACATGGGAACGGTGGCTGTGCAAGGGGAAGATCTCTGGGCCGCCTCCCGGTCGCGCCGAGACGAGGTCCGGCGCCGTTTCGGCATGTCGTTTCAGGAGGGGGCTCTCTTCGACTCGATGACGGTCGGCGGGAACGTGGCCTTCCCCCTGAGGCGGCACACGCGGATGACCCCTGCGGAAGTGCGCGAGAGGGTGGCGGAGTGCCTCGCGCTAGTCCGCCTTCACGGCATCGAGGAGAGGCGCCCTGCGGAGCTCTCGGGCGGGATGCGGCGGCGCGTTGGTTTCGCGCGCGCCATCGCGCTGAAGCCGGAGATCCTCCTCTTAGACGAGCCGACGACTGGCCTTGATCCGATCACGACGGACGTGCTCACCCGCGTGATCGTCCGAATGCGGGACACGCTGATGCCGACGATGGTGACGATCACCCACGACCTGAAGGTCGCCTTCGCCGTGGCTGAGCGAGTGGCACTCCTCGACGGCGGGAGGATCGTGGCCGACCTGCCGCCACGGGAATTCGCAGCTTCGAGCGATCCGCGGGTGGCTGCTTTCGTGCGCGGCGACGCGAGCGAGGAGCTCGAGGCAGCCGGAAGCGAGAAGGGATCGGAATGAACGCGACTGCCAAAGTCGGCCTCTTCGCGATGGCCGTGCTGCTCGTCCTGGCCGCACTCGTCCTCAAAATCGAGGATCTCCCCTTGCCGGGGAAGGCCCGGCGGGCGACGACCGAGGTGGTGTTCAAGGACGTCGCGGGGCTGGACGACAAGTCGGCCGTCAGGATCGCGGGCGTAAGAGTTGGCCGCATCGACGGTATCCGGCTCATGCCGGACGGCACCGCCGTGGCCCGGCTCCTGTTCGACGCCGACGTCGAGCTGCGGGACGGCGCCTACGGGCAGGTGAAGAATCTCGGTCTTCTCGGCGACAAGTACGTCGACCTCTACGCCGGCGACCCGGCAAAGCCACGTCTTCCGGATGGCACCCGGATCCCCGGGAGCGTCCCGGTAGAGTTCGATCAGCTGACGAAACTCGCGCAGGAGATCGGACGGGACGTCAAAGCGATTAGCGGCGCCCTCTCATCCTCGCTCGGCGGCGAGACCGGAGAGGCGAAGATCAACCGGATCGTCGACAACGTCGGCGCGCTCACCGAGGAGCTCCGCCTACTCGTCGCGGCGAACCGGGCGAACGTCGACGTGACGGTAGCGAACCTGAAGGAATTCTCGGCCTCGATCCGCGAAACGCTCGCGCGGCTCGACCGAATCCTCGACGAGAACCGGACGAGCGTGAAGGGCTCGGTCGTAAACATCGAGGAGCTCTCGGAGAAACTGAAGACCTCAGCCGACAACCTCAACTCGATCACGGGAAAGATCGATAAAGGCGAGGGGACCATCGGCAAGCTCGTGAACGACGAGACTTCCCACCGCAACCTGAACGAGGCGTTCACGTCGATCAAGACGGGCGTCGAGGAGCTTCGGACGACGCTCACGCGGATCAATCGGATCGATCTCGACCTTGGTTTCTACGGCGAGTACGCGACTCGGACTGAGGAGTGGCGGGGCGCCTTCCGAATCGACGTGACGCCTCGAGAAGGGAAGTTCTACCGTATCGAGCTCCTCGGGCTGCCGAACGGGCGCCGGGTCGATGAGACCTACCGCTACGAAACGAGCGTGGACGGCGGACCGCCGAGCGTCGTGACGACGAAGGTGACGCGGACCGAGGACAAGTTCGGTCTCTCCGCCCAACTCGGCCGCCGCTACAAGGACACCACCCTTCGCGCCGGGCTCATCGAGTCGCGCGGAGGCTTCGCAATCGACCAGCACCTCCTGAAGGACCGGCTCCAGCTGAGCGCAGAGGCCTGGGATTTCGGCCGCGCCGACGGAGACGCCCAGGTGAAGCTCTACGGCCAGTGGCAGAGCCGCGGTGCAGTCTTCCTCCGGGCGGGCGTCACCGACGTCATCAACCCGGAGAGACGGTCCTTCTTCCTGGGTGCCGGGATTCGCTGGAAGGACGAGGACATCAAGACGCTCCTGCCATCGGCGCTCGGCGCGCTCCGCTGATGGCGAAGCGGGTGGGGCGCATCTTCACTTGTGCCTCGTTCGACGACCGCTCGGGATAGGACTCTCCCCACGTGTCAATATCGAATGAAGAAGCCAGGAAGCTCCGGTCCGGTGCGGCGGCCTCCTGCCGAGTATCTGGCGCGAGCCGCGACTCCCCGTCGCCGGCTGAAGCGGGGGGTGACCCGGTCCCCGGCCCCTCGTCGCGAAGGGGCTCCGCCGAGCTACCGGGGTAGGAGCGTCCTCGGGTCGTTCGTTGTCTCGTCAATGAGGGCGGCGTAGGCGGCAAGCGAGGCTCCGCTCGAGCGGGTCGACAGGACGATCCGCGCGCCGGAGACCTCGCCGACGACGCCCAGCGCCCGGACGACGCGGCTCACCTGGGTCATCCCGAGGGGAGGGAGCGTGAACGTCGTCGAGCCGAGGACACGCCCGTCGTCCGCGAGGAGCGTCATGTCGACGCCGGTCTCGGTCTCCGCGCCGTTCGCGAGGATGAGGTTCGTCCGAAAGTGGCCGTCCTCCCGGACGCCGGCGATCGTCCAACTGCGCCCGGCGCCGAGCCGCCCCTCGTCGCCGAAGGCGGGGACGCACTGGCCGAAGGTGCCGTTCCCGAAACGCGTCGAGGTGCAAGCCAAGGCGACGAGTGACGGCTCGTCGGAGACGACCTGGATCGCCCCCCAGGCCTCGACCGAACCGAAAGCGCTCCCGATGACGTCGCCAGTCGTTCGCGACGTCCCGGCCGGGAGGGAGAACGAGGCCGTCTCGCCACTTCGCCCATCCCGGTCGTGCCCAAGGAAGCGAAGGGTCACGATGGCGTCCCCGCCTGGGTTGGCGAGGACGAGGTCCGTCGTGTAGAAGCTGCCTCCCGCGCCGGGGGCGCGCGCCGACGAGGGGACGATCCAGGTCGCCTGAGGAACGGCGAGGCCCGCCGTCCAGGCGTTGAAGTCCCGGAGAAGGGCGTCCCATTTCCCGTTCGCGGTCCCCGCTCCCGCGCCGAAGTCGTACTCCCACGGCTCGAGGTAGCGGAGGCCGAGCTCCTTCGCTTGCGCGAAGACGGTCGCGTAGTCGCCGCTGGCAAATCGCGTCGAGTCGTCGGAGCGGGCAATGACCTGACCGTACTTGTCGCCCGGGAAGGTCCGGAGGACGTCGAGCAGCGCGGGCTGGTAGTCGGTTCTTCCGGAAACCCACCAGATCGCGGCGCCTACCCTCCCTCCGAAACAGGAGTCGGTCCGGAGCGCCTCCAGTATCCGCGCGGGGACCGACGAGCCGCCATTCACGTCGTGGACCTCGAACGCGAGCGCCTTCGCGGGGAAGGCGTCCGCGAAGGCGGCGGCAGTGTCGAGCGCGGCCTCGACCCAGGCGTCGTCCGTGTAGCCCGCCCTCGAGAAGGCCGTCATGTCGACACCCAGGAGGTGCCCCTCGATTCCGTTCGACGTCATTTGCGTGACGTAGACGAGCTTCAGCGCCGGGTCGCTCCCGAGCTCCTGACCGAGCCGCGCGGCGAGCGCGCGGAGTCGCTCCCGCACGACCGGGCTCCAGGAAAGAGGGAGGCGCATCGGAGTACCGCGGAATGAGTAGTCGACGTACGGGGCTCCGAGAGAGTCGAGGAGCCACGCTGGTGTCCCGGGGCCGCCGGCACCAATGGCGAGGGAGTAGGGCTTCCCGTGCTGCGTCACCTCCGTGATGCGCGAGCGGAGCGCCGTGAGGTCGAAGCTCCCGGGCGACGGCTCCACGCTGCTCCAACTCGCCCGGACGAGAACGCCGTGCAGCTCGGGGTGAGCCCAAATCGTCGGGCCAGAGGCGCTCGCGAAGGCGCCGGCCGGCTTCTCGACCGGCGCAGCGCGGATATGGGTCGCAGAAAGCGCGAGCGACGCGACGAGCAGAAGCCGCACAGCCGGGCTCAGGACGGGAGGCGCCGGAAGCGAAGAGGCCATGAACCGTGGACGCATGCCGGGCACGGCCGGTTTACGCGGAAATCGGGACCCGGAAAGGGCGAGACGCGGGGAATCCGGAGGGGAGGCAGCGCAGAACGCCTTCATCGTCTGTCCAGTGCGGCAGCTTGCTGCCGAATAGCTGGCACAGCGGACGGGCTTGGCACCCTCCTTCGCCTCACCGCCACCAGCGCTGTCTGTTACGGCCACGCGATGATCAGCATCCGTTGCCGGTTTCCGTCGCGCAGACTCCGGCTGCCGAATACTCGGCACCGCACGGCCGGCACCGGCTCCTTTGCCACGACGCGCAGCACTTGCTTATCACTTTCCTGCACAGATGTTTACGCACGCTTACAGTAGCCCTGCGGTCTCGGGCATCTCCCTTGCGATCTCCGATCGCGAGGCAACGGCGATGTTCAGAATCACCGAGGAACCCGGCACCGACGAAGTTCGAGTGAGACTCGAAGGTGATCTCACCGGAACGGGAGTCCAGGTTCTGGAGGACTTCTGGTCGACGACGGGTTCGTCCTACGCCAGCGGTCGCGTCCTGTTCGACCTTTCCGGGGTCTGCCGCGTGGACGACGCTGGGCGCTTCCTACTCGCCCTGATTCACCAGACCGGTGTTCGAATGTGCGCATCCGGGGTCGAGATGAGGGCACTCGTCAGATCGATCGACCAGGACTGGCCCATGTGCCACCTCGATGGACCGGGCTGGCGAGCCGTGGGATCGCCAGTGAAGCCGCATCGATGACCTTCCTCGCCGTCGAGGGCACGACGCGATGCGGCCCCACACCGCCGGAATCGAGCACGGGTCGAGAAGGCGGCGCTCGTCAGATCGATCGACCAGGACTGGCCTGTACTCCACGTCGATGGGCCGGGCTGGCGAGCGTTGGGTTCGCCAGCGGAGCCGTGTCGATGATCTTGTTCGTCGTGGTGGGCACGACGCGCTGCGGCCCCACGCCACGGGAATTGAGTCGGCCGCGCGTCGTCGAAAGAACAAACGCCAGCAAGCAGGTGCCGGCGCCCCGTGGCCCCGTGCGTCACAGCGACGCGACGTCGACCGTAGCGCCCACAGGCCGCGTTCCGGTGAACGGCGGGAGGGCGCGGTGAAGGAGGGTCCGGCCTCCGTGGAACGTGACGGAGCGGCCCGCCTTCTCGAGGCCGCCCGTGAGTTCCTCGCCGAGGGGCGCGGCGAGACGGTCAGCGTAAGGGAGCTCCTTTCTGTCGCACGCGTTACCCGGCCGGTTCTCTACTACCACTTCGGCTCCAGGATGGGGCTTCTTCGCGCCGCGGACTGGAGCCTCACCGCCCAGGGAGAGACCGCTCTTTGGCGGGCCACAGCGCTCGAGGATTCGCTCGAGGAGCGAATCCGTCGAATCTGCCGCGTCCAGGCGACACACTGGCGCGTCCAGTCTCGCGCCATCGCGATCGTCGAGCGCCTCGTGGCCGACGGAGTCGCGAGCGGCGCGTTCGCAAACGTCGACATTCAGGGAGCGGCGCTCTCGCTCGTTGGTGCCGCCGCGGCCGCCCCGGCCCTCGGCGCCCACACCGCTGCTCCTGCATACGAGATCGACTCCGCCCTCGCCCTCGTCTTCCGGGGACTGCGCCGCAGGCCGATGGGTGCACTCCCGAGCGAAAGGGAAGCGATCAGCGGGAGCTCGAGATTCGACTCCGACGACTCATTTCAGAAGACCTGACAGGAAGAGTGAGAAAGAGATGAAGACCCGCCAGCACCTCGCTATAGCCCCCAGGACCGTTGCCGTATTCGTGGCAGCAGCTTTCGCCGTGGCTTGCCAAAAGCCAGCTCCCGCCCCGCCCGGTCCGGCCGAGGTCGGGGTCGTCACCCTGAGCCCCGAGAAGGTCGTCCTCACGACCGAGCTTCCCGGCAGGACGGCGCCCTACCTCGTCGCCGAGGTTCGCCCTCAGGTGAACGGCCTCATCCGCGAGCGGGCCTTCGAAGAGGGCACCGACGTGAAGACGGGCGCGCTCCTCTACCAGATCGACCCGGCCCCCTACCAGGCCGCATATAACCAGGCGAAAGCATCGCTCGCGATGGCCGAGGCGAACCTCCCCGCCGCGCGCTCGCGCGCGGAGCGGCTGAAGGGGCTCGTCGCGATTCGCGCCGCGGGCCAGCAGGACTACGACGACGCTGCCGCGGCAGCCTTGCAGGCCGAGGCGGGTGTCTTGGCCGCCAAGGCGACGGTCGAGAGCGCTGAGGTCAACCTCTCCTACACGCCGATCCGCGCGCCGATCTCCGGCAGGACCGGCCGGTCGAACGTGACCGTCGGCGCCCTCGTGACGGCCTACCAGCCCGTCCCGCTCGCGACCGTCCAGCAGCTCGACCCGATCTACGTCGACGTCGCGCAGTCCTCTTCCGAGCTCCTGCGGCTGCAGAAGAGCTTCAAGGCCGGGGCCCTGACCCGCGACGACTCCTGGAGCCGCGTGAAGCTCGTCCTCGAGGACGGGACGCCCTACGCCCGAGTCGGAAAGCTCAAGTTTCGCGAGGTAACCGTCGACCCGACGACCGGGTCGGTCACGCTGCGAATGGTCTTCCCGAACCCCGACCACGTCCTCCTCCCCGGGATGTACGTCCGCGCCGTCGTCGAGGAAGGGGTCCTTTCGGACGCGATCCTCGTCCCGCAGCAGGGGGTCGCCCGGACGCCGAAGGGGGAACCGTACGCCCTCGTCGTCGGTAAGGACGGCAGGCCCGAGCAGCGGATGCTGGCGGTCGGTCGCACGATTGGCGACAGGTGGCTCGTGACCGCGGGTCTCGCGGCGGGAGACCAGGTGATCGTCGAAGGGACCCAGCGGGTCCGTCCCGGCGCGGACGTGAAGGCGGTGCCGTACGACCCGCCGGCGGCGGGCGCCGCGCCGAGCGCGCCGGCCGCGGGCTCGGCCAAGGCCGGGTCGCCGGCGGCGAAGTAAGGAGCCGCCATGTCCGCGTTCTTCCTCAAGCGCCCGGTCTTCGCCTGGGTCATCGCGATCGCGATGATGCTCGGCGGGGTCC
>CAZWRQ010000096.1:0-16449 GCA_964636395.1 uncultured Holophagales bacterium | reverse complement strand
ATACGAGATTGCCTCTTGTCTCGTGGGCTCGGAGATGTGTATAAGAGACAGCCTCTACCGCGAGTCGCTCCAGGTGCCGCTCCTCGTGAAGCTCCCGAAAGGGGCCCGCGGCGGGACGAGCGTCGCCACCCCCGTCCAGATCAGCGACGTCTTCCGGACGATCGTCGAGGCCGCCGGGCTGAAGGAAGCGCCCGTCCCCGCGGGCCTCGTGAACCTCGTCGGCCTCGCGTACGGCGACGCGGCGCCGGAGCGGAGGATCTACGCCGAGACGTTCTTCCCCCGGATCCGCTTCGGCTGGAGCGAGCTCGCGGCGCTGCTCGACGGCTCGTGGCACTACGTGGCCGCGCCGAAGCCGGAGTTCTACGACCTCGCGTCCGACCCGGGCGAGACGCGCAACCTCGCCGGGGAGAAGCCGGGGCCGTTCCGATCGTTCGTCGTCGAGACGGAGAAGCTCCGCTCGCCGTTCCGCGCCCCGGCCGACGTCGACCCGGAGCACGCGAAGAAGCTCGCCTCGCTCGGCTACCTGAGCATGACGACGGCGGGCGGGTCTGAGGTGCGCCCCGACCCGAAGGACGAGATCGGGAGCCTCGAAAAGCTGAAGGAGGGGCTCGGCCACCTCCAGGCGGACCGCCCCGCGGAGGCGGTCGCCGCGCTCCAGCAGCTCCTCGAGAGGAACCCGCGCGTCCTCGACGCCTGGGAGCTCCTCGCCCAGGCGCTCGCGCGCCTCGGCCGCCCGGACGAGGCGCTCGCGGCGATCCGGAAGACGGTGGAGCTCTCGCCGCCCGACCGGACGAGCGCGCTCCTGACGGTGGCGGCTTTCTGCCTCCAGGTCGGCCGGCCCGACGAGGCGATCGCCCAGGCGCGCGTCGCCCGGGACCTCGGGGACCGGAACGCCGACGAGGTGATCGCCCGAGCCGAGCTCGCCCGTGGGAACGCGGATGCCGCTGAGACGGCCGCGCGGCACGCCCTGGAGCGGAGCCCCTCGAGCCGGCCGGGCGCCCTCTTCGCTCTCGCCCGCGTGGCGGCGCTGCGGGGCGACGTGAACGGCGCCCTCGCGAGGACCGAGGAGGTCCGCGCCGCCCTCGGAGGGCGGGCCGAGGTCGCCTCGCTCCAGGGCTTCCACGCCCTCCGCGGCGATCTCCTCGCGCGGCTCGGGCGCGTTCCCGAGGCGGAACGCGAGCTGCTCACGGAGATCCGGCTCTTCCCCCAGGCCCTCGAGGCCCGGGTCGCCCTCGCCGCGACGTACGCCGCGTCGGGCCGGAAGGCCGAGGCAGTGCGGACGATCGACGAGATGGTCCGGATCCTCCCGCAGCCCCACGTCTACGCCACGGGCGTGCGCGCGCTGCGCGCCTTCGAGGAGCCGGCGGCGGCGGCGCGCCTGGCCGCGGCGGCCCGCGCCCGCTTCCCCCGGGACGGGCGATTCGCCCGCGGCGGCTGACGCCGAACGCGCCGCCGTCCGGGCCTGCTATCCTCCGCGGAGCAGTTCGGGGCGCTACTTCTGCCAAGCAGCTCACCCCAGGATGCGACGCCACGTTCAGGAGGTGGGGATTTGGCCCGTCCCAACTATTCACACAGCAAGCGGCAACGCGAGATCGCGAAGAAGCAGAAGCGCGAAGAGAAGATGGCACGGAAGCTCGAGAAGAAGAACTCCGTACCGGGCGCCCCTTCGGACGAGAACCTCGAGGTCCCCGAAGGGGGCGAGGGCGCCGACGTCGACCCGGACGCCGTCGCGTCCGGCGAGACCGAACCCGCCGCGTGACGCGACCTCCGACTCCGAGCCGCAAGGGCCGCCCCACGGGGCGGCCCTTCGCCGTTCCGGGCCCCGAACGCGACCCGGGCCCCTCACGTCGCGCGAGGTCCCTCCCGTGACCGCCCGTCCCCCGGGTCACGGCTCCGCCGTCGCGACCGCCGCGTTCGTCACGTTCCTCTGGTCGACTTCCTGGGTCCTCATCAAGATCGGCCTCGCCGCCGACCTCCCGCCGCTTCCCTTCGCCGGCCTTCGCTACGCCTTCGCCGCCCTCTGCCTCCTGCCGGTCGCGCTCGCGACGGCCGAGCGCCGGAGCCTCCTCTCCGCGCTCGACCGGCGCTCCTGGGCGAGCCTCTCGGCGCTCGGCCTCCTCTACATCGCGATCGCGCAGGGCGGCCAGTTCGCCGCGCTCGCGCTCCTCCCGGCGAGCGCCGTGAGCCTCCTCCTCAGCCTGACGCCGGTCGTCGTCGCGCTCGGCAGCGGCACCTTCCTCGCCGAGCGGCCGACGCCCCTCCAGGCCGCCGGGACGGCCGTCGCCGTTTCCGGAGCCGCGCTCTACTTCCTCCCGACGGGACCGGCGGTCCCGTCGGCAGCTGGCCTCGCCGCCGGCCTCGTCGCCCTCCTTTCGAACGCCGGCTCCGCCCTCCTCGGCCGGCGCGTGAACCGCGACACCCACCTGCCGCCGCTCCTCGTCACGTTCGTCAGCATGTCGATCGGCGCCTCGGTCCTTCTCGGCGCCGGCGTCGCGGCGCAGGGTTGGCCCGCGCTCGGCCCCCGGGAAGCGTCGATCGTCGCCTGGCTGGCGATCGTCAACACCGCGTTCGCCTTCACGCTCTGGAACCGCTCGCTCCGCGTCCTGACGGCCGTCGAGTCGAGCGTCCTGAACGGCCTGATGCTCCCCCAGATCGCCCTCCTCGCCGTCCTCTTCCTCGGGGAGCGCCTCTCCGGCCGGCAGGTCGTCGCCCTCGTCCTGGCCGCGGCCGGGGCGTTCGCGGTCCAGCTCCGGCGTCCCGGCTGACGGACGGCACGCGCGCTCGCGCGCCCCGGCGGTTTAGGATCGTCCCGCCGCCATGAGACGAGCCCTCTGCACCGCCCTCCTCCTCGCCCTCGCCGCCTCGCCCCTCCTCGCCGACGACGCCGCCCTCGACCTCCCGCTCGGCGATCCGGCGCGCCGCGAGAAGACGCTCGCGCCGCCGCTCGACGTCGTCCTCGACGCCCGCACGGGCGCCGCGATCTCCCCCGCCGAGGTCGCTGCCCGGCTCGCGAAAGCCCGGCTCGTGCTCCTCGGCGAGAGCCACACGAACGCCGAGTTCCATCGCGTCCAGCTGCAGGTGATTCGGGAGCTCGTCCGCGCGGGACGGAAGGTCCTCGTCGGCCTCGAGATGTACCCGGCCACGGAGCAGGCCGCGCTCGACCTCTGGAACGCCGGCTCGCTCTCCGAGGCCGAGTTCCTGGAACGGTCCGACTGGTACCGGAGCTGGGGCTACCACTGGGACTACTACCGCGACATCTTCCTCTTCTGCCGTGGGGCGAAGGTCGCGCTCCATGCGGTGAACGTCCCGCGCGAGCTCGTCTCCGACGTGAGGAAGAAGGGGTTCGACGGCCTGACCGCCGAGCAGAAGGCCCTTCTCCCGCCGGAGATCGACACGGAGAACGCCGACCACCTGCGCCTCCTCGAGGCGTTCTTCGGCGACGAGGGCGGGATGCATTCGGCTTCCATGCCCGAAGCGATGTGGCAGGGGATGTTCCGCGCCCAGTGCACGTGGGACGCCGCGATGGCCTGGAACGCCGTGAAGGCGCTCGAGAAGGCGAAGGACCCGAACGCCGTCATGGTCGTCCTGATCGGCTCCGGGCACGTCGCGTACGGCCTCGGGGCCGAGCGGCAGGCGAAGCTCTGGTTCGACGGCGGGATCGCATCGGTCATCCCGATCCCCGTCCTCGACGAAAAGGACCGTCCCGTGAAGGTCCGCGCCTCGTACGCCGACTTCCTCTGGGGCGTCCCGCAGGAGACCGACCCGGTGTACCCGGTCCTCGGCCTCTCGACGCGCGACCCGAAGGACGGCTCGGCGGGCTGGCCGGTCATCAACGTCGCGAAGGACTCCGTCGCCGAGGCCGCCGGCTTCCGCGTGGGCGACGTCCTCCTCGCGATGGACGGCACGCCGCTGGATCGGAAGGGGCTCTTCAACCGGCTCATGTCGGAGAAGCGCTGGAGCGACACCGCCTCGTACGAGGTGAAGCGGGGCGAGGAGAAAGTCACGCTCGTCGCGAGGTTCGTCCGGAAGACGAAGGGAGCCCCGAAGGCCGAAGGACCGGCGAAGTGATCCGCGCACGCGCGGCGCTCCTCGGGGCGACGCTCTTCGCGTCGGTGGGGCTCGCCCAGCCGGCTCCGTCCGCCCCGCTCGCGGCGGTCCACCACGACCTCGACGTCTCGTTCGTCCCCGCCTCGGGCCTCCTCCGCGTCACCGCGAAGGTGACGCTCCCACGGCGGACGAGTCCGGAGCTCCTCCTGAACGGCGCGCTGAGGGTGACGAAGTCGCACCCCGCGCTGAAGGAGGTGCCTCTCGGGGACGTGGCGGCCTTCTTCGGGAACAACGCCGCGGCAACGGAACCGTCGCGCCGAGTGGCGCTCAAGCGGTACCGCGCCTCCGGCGCGCCCTCGACCCTGACGCTGACGTACGAGGGGACCGTCCGCAACGAGCTGACGGCGCCGAAGGAGGAGTACCAGCGCGGCTTCCGCGAGACGCCGGGGACGATCGGCCCCGAGGGGATCTACCTCGCCGGCTCGACGTTCTGGGTGCCGGTCTTCGGCGAGGCGCTCGCGAGCTTCCGGATGACGGCGAAGGTGCCCGAGGGCTGGCAGCTCGTCTCGCAGGGAGACGGCACCGCCTGCGGCGCCGACGGCCTCGCGCGGTGGGACTCGAAGGGCCCCGTCGACGAGGCCTATCTCGTCGGCGGGCCGCTGACGGCCTACCGCGACCGCGCGGGCGACGTCGAGACGCTCGCGTTCCTCCGGACGAAGGCCGACGCGCTCGCCGCGAAGTACCTCGCGGCGACGGCGCAGTACCTCGAGATGTACCGCGGCCTGATCGGGCCCTACCCGTACGGCAAGTTCGCGCTCGTCGAGAACTTCTGGGAGACGGGCTACGGGATGGCCTCGTTCACTCTCCTCGGGCCCCAGGTGATCCGCTTCCCGTTCATCCTGACGTCGTCCTACCCGCACGAGATCCTCCACAACTGGTGGGGGAACTCCGTCTTCGTCGACTACGCGAAGGGGAACTGGTGCGAGGGGCTCACGGCCTACCTCGCCGACCACCTGATCCAGGAGCAGCGCGGCAAGGGCGAGGAGTACCGCCGAGGGACGCTCCAGAAGTACCTCAGCTACGTCCGCGAGGGGCGCGACTTCCCGCTCACGGAGTTCCGCGGGCGCGAGAGCGCCGCGACGGAGGCCGTCGGCTACGGGAAGGCCCTCATGGGCTTCCACATGGTTCGCCGCCACGTAGGCGACGCGGCGTTCCGGAAGGTGCTCGCCCGCTTCTACGCCGACTTCCGCGGGAAGCGCGCGACGTTCGACGACTTCCGGAGGACGGCCGAGGCCGTCGTCGGGAAGCCCCTCTCCGCCCTCTTCGACCCGTGGGTGACGCGCCCCGGCGCGGCCGAGCTCGCGCTCTCTCCGGCGACGGTCGCGAAGACGGGCTCCGGGTGGACCGTGAGCGGGACGCTCCGTCAGGCGCAGAAGGACGAACCGTTCGCCCTCGAGGTCCCCGTCGCCGTCCTCACGGAGAAGGGCACGGTCCGGAAAGTCGTCCCGCTCGAGGGGCGCGAGGCGCGCTTCGAGGTGGCGACGGACGCCGAGCCGCTCGGCCTCGCCGCGGACCCGCAGTTCGACCTCTTCCGCAAGCTCGACCCGCGCGAGATCCCGCCCTCGATCGGCCAGGTCTTCGGCGAGCCGAAGGTCCTCGCGATCCTCCCCGCGGGGCTCTCCGACGAGGACGACGCGGCGTGGCGCGCGCTCCTCGCGGGGTGGAAGACGCCGACGCACGAGATCGTGGTGAGGCTCGAGACTGATTTCGACGCGCTCCCCGCGGACCGTGCGATCTGGGTCGTCGGGAAAGCGAACCGCTTCGCCTCGCTCTTCGCGAAGCAGGACGGCCTCGCCCTCGGCGAAGCGGAGCTCACGGCGCTCGGCGAGAAGGTCGCGCTCGCCGGCCACACCTTCGTCCTCGTCGCGCGGCACCCGGGCGACCCGGGCAAGGCCGCGGGCTGGATCTTCGGCGAACCGCTCGCGGCGCTTCCCGGCCTCGGGCGGAAGCTCCCCCACTACGGCAAGTACTCCTACGTCGGCTTCGAAGGGACGGAGCCGGTGAACGTCCTGAAGGGCCAGTGGCCCGAGAGCGACTCGCCGCTCCGCGCCGACCTCCGCCCGGCCGAGAGGCGCGCGACGGCGATGCCCGCCTTCGCCCCCGAGACGCGCAAGGCGCTCGCCGAGCTCCCGCCCGCCTTCTCGCAGGCGCGGCTCGCCGCGCACGTGGCGGCGCTGACGGCGCCGGCCCTCGAGGGGCGCGGCCTCGGAACCCCCGGAGAGAAGGCCGCCGCGGAGTACGTCGCCGCCGCGATGAAGGACGCGGGACTCCAGCCCGGCGGGGACGACGGCGGCTTCTTCCAGAAGCTCCGCGTCGCCGCGACGGCGAGCGGGGCGCCCGCCGACGTCGTCAACGTCGTGGGCCTCCTCCCGGGCACGGACGCGGCGTGGAAGGACGAGTCCGTCGTCGTCGTCGCGCACTACGACCACCTCGGCAGGGGCTGGCCCGACGCGCGGAAGGAGTTCGCCGGGCAGGTCCACCCGGGCGCGGACGACAACGCGAGCGGCGTGGCCGTCCTCCTCGAGCTCGCGCGCGCGATGAAGGACGAGAAGCCGCGGCGAACCATCGTCTTCCTCGCCGTCACGGGCGAGGAGGCGGGGCGCCTCGGCTCGAAGCGGTGGGTCGCGGGGCCGTCGTCGCGCCCCGCGGCGAAGACGCTCGCCGCAGTGAACCTCGACACGGTCGGGCGCCTCGGCGCCGGGAAGCTCCAGGTGCTCGGCACCGGGACGGCGGGCGAGTGGATCCACGCCGTCCGGGGCGCGAGCTGGGTGACGGGCGTGGAGACGAAGGCGGTCCCCGAGACGCTCGAGTCGTCGGACCACGTCAGCTTCGTCGAGGCGGGGATCCCGGCGGTGCAGCTCTTCACCGGGGCGCACGTCGACTACCACCGGCCGTCGGACACGGCGGAGAAGGTCGACGTCCCGGGCCTCGCAAAGGTCGCCGCCGTCGCGAAGGAGCTCGTCTCGTGGCTCGCGGGGCGCGAGCAGCCGCTCTCGGTCTCTATCGCGAAGAAGGACGGGGCGCCCGTCGCGGGCACCACCGCGCCGCAGGGCGGCGCCCCTGGGCAGGGGCGTCGCGTCAGCTTCGGGACCATGCCCGACTTCGCCTTCGAGGGACCTGGCGTGAAGGTGGACGCAGTCGTCCCCGGCTCGCCCGCCGAGAAGGCAGGCGTGAAGGCCGGCGACGTCCTTCTGAAGCTCGACGGGAAGGGGGTCGCGGGCCTTCGCGACTACGCCGAGAGGCTGCGTGCGATGACGCCCGGCCAGTCGGTTCGGGCCACTCTCGCCCGCGACGGAAAGGAGATCGAGCTCTCCGTGACGCTCGCCGAGCGATGACTGCTCACCGCGCGGGGCGGCCTCGGCTTGACCCGGCCCGACCCGCGTGCTGTATTGGGCGCGTGCATGCGACGCGCCTCTTCCTGATCGTCTCTCTGGCGGGATTCGTCCTCGCGGCCCCGGCGTCGGCCGAGGCCGTTCCCGGCGCCTCCGAGCTCATCGGTCCCGCTACGCCGACGCCCTCGCCCTCGCCCTCAACGGAGGCCGCCCCCGACTCGCCGCGCGCGACGGTCGCCGAGTACCTCGGCCTCGCGCGGGCCGGCCGGTTTGACGAGGCGGCGCGATTTCTGGACCTGCCCGACACGCTGGCCGGGCGCGGCCCCGAGCTCGCCCGCAAGCTGAAGCTCGTCCTCGACCGATGGATCTGGATCGACCTCGGGAAGCTCTCCCCGCTGCCGGCGGGCCAAAGGGAGGACGGCCTTTCCCACGACGTCGAGCAGATCGGCGAGCTCGTCGGGCCGACCGGCCGCCCCGAGCCGATTCGCCTCGTGAAGCGGGAGCGCGGCGACGGCCCGGTCTGGCTCTTCTCTCGGGCGACGTCCGCCCGGATCCCGGACTGGTACGACCGGCTCGACAACCGCGGCCTGCTCGAACGAATCCCCGCGCCCCTCCTCCGCCCGGGTCCGAAGGAGCTGCTCTGGTGGCAGTGGATCGCGGCGCTGGTCCTCTTTCTTCCGGCCTGGTGGGGCGGGAAGCTGCTCGGCTGGGCTCTGAGGAAGCTGCTGCTGCGTTTCGCCGCGCGGACCGCCACGACCTGGGACGAGGCCTTCCTCCTGAAGATGCGCGGGCCGTTCACGCTCGCCTTCACGCTCGTCCTGCTCCGGGTCGGTCTCCCGTTCCTCGGCCTCTACGCTCCCGCCGAGGCCTTCGCCCTCGGCGCCCTGAGGGCGGGGACTATCGTCGCCGCGTTCTGGGCCGTCCTGCGCGCCGTGACCGTCTCCGGAGAGGTCCTGGCCGCCGCCCCCTGGGCCGTCGCGAGCTCGGCCGCGCGCTCCTCGCTCCACTTCGCCGTCCAGTTCGCGCGGGTGCTCGTCGTCATCGTCGGGCTCCTCGCCGGCCTCTCGGCCCTGGGCGTCCCGGTGAACAGCGTCATCGCCGGCCTCGGCATCGGCGGCGTCGCGATCGCCTTCGCCGCCCAGAAGACGGTCGAGAACTTCTTCGGCGCCGTCTCCCTCGGCGTGGATCAGCCGCTGCGTGTCGGGGACTTCGTCAAGGTGGGGGACGTCCTCGGAACCGTGGAGAAGATCGGGCTTCGGTCGACCCGCTTCCGGACGCTCGACCGGACGCTCGTCACGATCCCGAACGGGAAGCTCGCCGACATGCAGATCGAGACGTTCGCGGAACGGGACCGGATCCGCCTCGCCACGATCCTGAACCTCGAGTACGGGACGACAGCCGCACAGATGCGCGAGGTCGTCTCGGGAATCGAGGCGATGCTCCGGGCCCACCCGAAGATCTGGCCCGACACCGTCATCGTCCGGTTCGTCGCCTTCGCAGGCTCCTCCCTCGACGTCGAGGTCATGGCCTGGTTCCAGACGACGAGCTTCGACGAGTTCCGGGACATTCGGCAGGAAGCGCTGCTCGCGATCCTCGAGATCGTCGAGAAGGCCGGGACGAGCTTCGCGTTCCCGACTCGGACGGTCCATCTCGTCGGGTCGGGCGCATCTCCGTTCCCGAGGTGAGGCGACAGGCCGCGAGAGAGGATGCGCTGTCGGATCGGGAGCGGCCGGTCAGTTCAGGCTCGCGGTCGCCAGGGCCCGGGCCTGCTGACGGACGACCCGCCGGTACGGCCCCCAGTGGTCGTGGTAGCCCCGGCTCCACATGAAGGCCATTACCTCGATGGCCTGGGTCGGGTCGAACGGGGACCATTCCTCGTCGCCCCAGATCAGCCGGAGGCGGCGCATCTTCCCGACGGCTTCGCGGAACGTCGAGAGGGTGAACTGGCCGATGCCGTGGTAGCGCCCGCACGGAGAGCTGACGTGCCCCCGGAGGGTGCTCTCCTCCCAGAGCACGTGGTACATCGTCACGGCCTCGTCCTCGATTCCGTGCCTGCGGCACGCGGCGTGGACGATCGACCAGACGTCGAGCTGACGAGGTGTCTCGAGATCCGGCGTTTCGCCGGGCCATCCGGGTGGGAGCGTCGTGGGGGCGAGGGCGTTCTCGGGGGCCGGGACGACCGGTCCCCCGGCGATGACTCCAGAGCTTCCGTCCAGCGGAACGGCGATCGCGAGAATCGACGCGAAGCCTGCGCTCGCTAGCCGGAGAATCGTCCCCCGGCTGCGCCGTTCGCCCGCTTCGTTCGGTTCCTCATCTCGTCGGTCCATAAATCTCCATCTTTCAGTGAGTTAGTTGCAGCCTCGGGGAAAATGCCGAACGCGCGCCAAGAACTGACGACTGCGAGGGATCCCCTGGGGATGATCGGAATATGGGGCATGCCGCCTGGCCCGTCAAGTGAGCGCCGGCACAACCATGGCGGGTGCGATCGGCCGCCGAAACGGCCGCTTCCCGCGCGTCCCGGACCGGATCAGTACCGGCGCATCAGTCCGACGACGATTCCCTGGACCTGGACGTCCTCCTCCCGGGCGCGGATCGGGGCCAGGCGCTCGTTCGAGGGCTGCAGCCGAACGATGCCGTCCGACTCACGGTAGAGCCGCTTCAGGGTCGCTTCTCCGCTCACCAGCGCGGCGACCATCTCCCCGTTCTCCGCCCTCGTCCTCCGATGGACGACGACCCAGTCGCCGTCCCGAATCCCTTCGTCGATCATGGAGTCGCCGCTCACGAGGAGGACGAAGTTCTCCCCCTTCCGCGTGAGCGACTCCGGCACGTGAAGCCGATCGTCGCCGGGGAGAACCTCGATCGGGCTGCCGGCCGCGATCCGGCCGAGGAGGGGGACTTCGAGGGCGGGCGCCGACGCGGCCTCCTCGGCCACGTCGAGGGAGCGGCGCTGGTTCCAGTCACGTACGAGCACTCCCTTATCGAGGAGAAGTCGAATGTGCTTCTGAAGAGTGCCGAAGGAGGAGTAGCCGAAGTGCTCGCAGATCTCGCGCTGGGTCGGCGCGATTCCCCGCCGCGTCCGATATTCCCGGATGAAGCCGACGATCTCCTGCTGTCTTTCCGTGAGGTTCGGACGTTTTGCCATAATTCATTCGGCTCCCATACGATTTCTCCATATTTCATTCGGAAACGATGGGTAGTACCCACTAGAAGTATGGCGCAAATCGCGCGCAAGTCAAGAGAATCGCCACCTCCAGTATGCTCCGTCGGCGCGCGCGCCGAGCTCGCGTCGCGCCCCGGCTTCGCGAGCACCCATCCCATACCTAACAATATTCGGCTAGACTGTAATTCTGCCGAAACGAATTCGGACGATTCCCATAGTGACCACTCTCAGCATAGAATCCGCTCGTGGTGACGCGCGGCACGGCCCGCCGTTTGCTTCGATAATGAGAACGACGATGACGACTTCCTGGGCGGACCCCTTCGAGGCCGAGCTCGGGCGACTCCCGGAGAAGCTGCGGAGGTTCTTCCTCTCCCGTGGCGTTCGGACGGAGGACGAGGCCTGCGACCTCGTCCAGGAGACCCTGCTCCGGGTCCTTCAGAGGGCCAGCCGCGGCGAGCCGCTCGAGTCTCCCGAGGCGTTCGCGCTCGGCGTGGCCAAGAACGTCTTCTTCGAATACTGCAGGCGCGTCCAGAAGGCGAACAGGCACGAAGGCCTCTCCGGCGTCCTCGACCTCGCAGGCACGGAGGACCCGCTCTCCGACGCGCTCTCGAGCAGCCGGCGCCTCATCGTCCGGAAGGCGCTCGAGCTCCTCCCCGACAGGATGAAGAGCCTGCTCGTCCGGCGCTTCGTCGAGGAGGTCCCCTCGCGGACGATCGCCCGCGAGGAGGGGATCACGACCGACGCCGTCGACATGCGCGTCTACCGCGCCAAGCGCGAGCTTCGAAAGAAGATGGACTCCACGGCCGCGCGCGCCGCCGTCCGGGCCCAGCGCGAAGAGGAAGCCCGGCGCGGTCCGGACGACGAAGGGGGCGAGTCGTGAGCCGCGAGCCCGCAGTGGACCGCGGCCGGATCCGCGGTTACCTCCTTCGGCGTCTCGGGGACGACGAGCGCCAGAGCTTCGAGGAGTCTTACTTCGCGGACGACGCCCTCCTCGACCGCGTCGAGGCCGAGGAAGACCTTCTCGTCACTGACTACGTCCTCGGGCGCCTCTCCGAGGACGACCGCCGCCGGTTCGAGCAGGCGCTGCTCGGGACTCCCTATTACCGCGAGCGCGTCGAGACGACCACGCGGCTCCGACGGCGGATCGCGCGGGACCAGGGAGTCCGGAACCTCGGCCGCGGCGCGGCGCCCCGGCCCGGTGGCGGCCTGTTCCCCGGCCGCACGGGAATCGTCGTCGCGATCGGCCTCCTCTGCGTGCTGCTCCTCGCGGCGCTCGTGACGGCGCTCCGGCTGAAGCAGCAGGTCGCGACGCTCCGGGCCGAGCTTTCGACCGCCGCGCCCGCCCCCGTAACCGCAGCGGGTGGCGGTGTCGTGCCGTCGACCCCCTCGGTCGTCCTTCAGCCGACCGACGGCGCCGGGGTCTCCGTCCGCCGCATGGAGCGCCTCGCCGGGTCGCCGCTCGTCCTGATCTTTCCGCGCGACCTCCTCCCTGACGACGCAAGGATCTGGAGGGTGGTCCTGCGGGAGGAGTCGGGGGCCGTCATCTGGGACAGCGGGGACCAGATCGCTCCGGCCGCGGCGTCGGCCGACCTCGCCGTCCGGCTGCCGCCCGGCGTCCCGTCGGGAGGTCGAAGCGGCGTGACGCTCTGGTCCGGCGGTACGCCCGTCTTCTCGGTTCTCCTACAGATCGCCGAGCCCCCTTCGGCCGCGTCGCGTTAGGTCTCGCGGACGTCCGACACTACGGGACGAAGGGTGAGTCCGATTCCTTTTCCGCTCTCTCCTCCCTGACCCCGGAAGGCGCCGCGTCCCCTCCGCGGCGCCGGATCCTCCCAGCGCCCCGCCCGGGTCCCTCCCGTGGCGGGGCGTTCCTTCTCTAGCGGTCGGTCCAGGCCGGCGGGCGTCCCTCGAGGGACGCCTTCACCCCTTCCGCCGCGTCCTCCGTCTTCATCAGCTCGCGGGAGAACGTCTTCTCGACCGCCGATAGCGCCGCGAGGAGGTCGCCCGAGCAGCCCTGGTTGAGGGCCCGCTTCGCGAGCCGGAGCGACGAGGCGGAAAGCGTTTCGAGCCTCGTCCTCATCGTGTCGAGGGCCTCGATCAGGTCGCCAGGATTAACGAGGGCGTTGATCAGGCCCCGCCGCTCGGCCGCTTCGGCCGTCATCGCGGCGCCGCAGAGGATGAGGTCCGCGGCTTTCGTCCTTCCGGTCCGGCGCTCGAGGAGGACCGCCGCGACGGGCGGGAACGAGCCACGGTGGATCTCCGGGAAGCCGAATGTCGCCGTCGTCTCGGCGAAGACGAAGTCACACGCGAGCGCGAGCTCGGCGCCGGCGCCGAGGGCGCGCCCCTGCACGAGGGCGCACGTCGGGACCTCACAGGTGAGGAGATAGCGGACGAGGGAATGCCAGGCCCCGAAGAGGGATTCGGAGCGTCCGTCGCCGGGAGGCAGGATCTCCGTCCCGTTGCAGAAGTCCTCTCCCCGCGCGGCGAGCGCCACGAGCCTCACGTCCCGCCGGCGCGCGACCTCCCGGAGCCGAGATTCGAGGGCGACGACGGTTTCCCTGTCGAGGACGTTGTCGGGAGGCCTGTGGAACGTGACCGTCGCGGACCTGCCATCGACCGTGACCGAGACGCCGCCGTTGCCCATCGCGTCGTCCTCCTGCCGCGGCGACCGGACCGCGCTCACAAAGCCTAACGGAAAAAGACCCCGCTCGGGAGGCGGGGTCGTCAATCGCGATGATGGTCGGGGCGAGAGGATTCGAACCTCCGACCCCACGGTCCCGAACCGTGTGCGCTACCAGGCTGCGCTACGCCCCGACGGAAGCGCGGACGCGGAAGATAGCACGAGCCCTCGCGGAAAGGAAGCCGGCGAAGGGTCCGGGAGGTGTCGTCCGTCCCGGGCCTCAGGGCACCGCGCTCGCGCCGTAGCCTCGCGGGTCCGCCGCGCCGACGAGACGGCCGTCCGGCGCGAAGGCGACGGCGTGGACTCTACCGATCGGACCTCGCTCCTTCGGGACATGCCCTCGCCGCCGGAGCCCCTCGAGGACCTCGGAGGCCTCGCGCCCCCGCTCGAAGAAGACGACGTCGGGCGTGTGCTGGTGGTGGAGCCGCGGAGCCGCGACGGCCGAGGCCAGGTCCTCGCCTGCGGCTACCCGGAGAAGCACCTGGAGCACCGTCGTCGGGATCGTCGACCCTCCAGGCGACCCGACGACGAGGAGCGGGCGTCCCGCCCTCTCGACGATCGCCGGAGCCATGGAGGAAAGAGGCCGCGCCCCGGCCCGTACTGCATTCGCGCTTCCCTGGACGAGACCGTAGAGGTTCGGCGCCCCCGGCGCCGCGGCGAAGTCGTCCATCTCGTTGTTCAGCAGAACGCCAGTGCCCGGGACGATCGCCCCGTTCCCGAACGAGCCATTCAACGTCGTCGTCAGCGAGACCGCGAAGCCGTCGGGCGTCGCGACGGAGAGATGGGTCGTCTCCTCCCGCTCGCGCGCGAGGCCGCCCGGGACGGAGGTGGAGGGCGTCGCCCGGTCCGGGTCGATCGAGGCTCCGTGGCGGGCCAGACGCGCCGGCGCGAGAAGCTCCCCCAGCGGCACCTCGACGCAGTCGGCATCTCCGAGCCAACGGTTCCGGTCGGCGTAGGCCCGCCTCTCCGCCTCGAGCAGAAGGTGGTACCCGGCCGCATCCGGGCGGAATGGGCCCGTTCCGCGAGCCGCCTCGAGCTGAGCGAGGACCGATCGAAAGACCAGGCCGGCGGAGGAAGGAAGGGGCATGGTGTACACGACGAGGTCGCCGAACCGGATCTCCTCCGGGGCGCGCCAGACCGGCGCGTAGCCCGCGAGGTCCGCTTCCGCGAGGACGCCCCCGTGGGCCCGGACGTAGGCCGCGATCCGTGCCGCGACATCGCCGCGGTGGAACCCGTCGGGCCCGTCCCGCCCGATCCGCGCGAGCGTCTCGGCGAGCTCCGGCTGCAGCAGGCGAGCTCCGGGGACGGGAGGTCGGCCCCGCGGGAAGAAGAGCCGGCGCGTGTCGTCCCAGCGCGTGAGGAGGCCGCTCTCTTCCTCGAGCTCGCGAGAGAGCCCATCGGGAACGACGAATCCCTCGCGCGCGAGACGCTCCGCGGGCGCGACGACCTTCGCCCAGGGGAGACGCCCGAGGAGGCGATGCGCCTCCGCGTAGCCACGGACGGATCCGGGCGTGGCGACCGCGAGCATCGTCTCCGTCGACGATCCGGCCACCGGCCGCCCGTCCGGTCCCAGGAACATCTCGCGCGTCGCGCCGGCCGGCGCCGTCTCCCGGAAATCGAGCGCGCGGACGACGCCGTCCGGCGTCCGGACGACCAGGAAGCCGCCCCCGGCGAGGTTCCCGGCCTGGGGATAGACCACGGCGAGGGCGAGCGCGGCCGCCAGCGCGGCGTCCATCGCGTTTCCTCCCGCCGCGAGGACCTCGGCGCCCGCCCGCGACGCCTCCGGGGCTGCGGAGACGACGACACCATGGCTCGAGGTCAGGACGGGGGCCGGGCTCTGAGGCTCGGCGGCTCCGGACGAGACCCGCTCGTCGCCGCGGGCGACCGCGACGACGAGCGGGAGGGACGCGAGCGCGAGAAGGAGCGGCCTAACGGAGCCGGACGACGAGCTCTTTTTCCGCATTCAGCTCGAGGAGGAGCGTCTGCGTCTCGCCGCCCGGAACGACGAGGTCGACCGCCTTGTAGCCGTTGAACGACCGGTTCGTCGGAATGGCCCAGGCCTTGAAGCTCGCGCCGCCCGAAGGCACCTCGATCGTCCCTTCGACGAGGCCGCCGGCGCTCTTGCGCCCGAAGTCGAAGTTTCTGCGGAAGACCTCCTTGTCGTTCCGCCGGATCATGACGTAGCCCTCGGGGGCCGGGCTCTGGAAGACGATGCGCAGCCGCGCGACACCCGGCGTCGGGGTCGCGGCCCTGGGCGCCTCGGCCGGGATCGCGGCCTTCGGGACCGGCGTGGCCGTCGGGACGGGGGTCGGGCGCCTGCGTCGAGCGGCCTCCGCGGCCGCCTTCTTCTGCGCGGCCGTCTGCTCGGCCTGTGCCGTGTCGACGGACTCGCGGAGCGCAAGCGCCTCGGCGTTCTCCGGCTGGAGAAGCAGGACCGCAGCAAGCTGGTCGAGCGCCAGGTCGAACTCGCCGCGCTCGGTCGCCTCCCGCGCGGCGGCCATTCGAGTCTCGACCTCGCGGGTGATCTCCTCTCCGGACTGCTGCGTCCGGAGCAGCTCCTCGGCCCTGGCGATGGCCGCCCGGACCGCCTCGGAATCAGGTTTGCGCCGGACGAGCTCCCGGAACTTCTCGAGGGCCGCCGACGGCTGGCCGGCGTCGAGGAGCCTGGTCCCCTCATCCATGAGCGCCTTCTGCTCACGAACTTCCTTCTCGCGGAGCTCGTCGACGGCCGCCTGGGCCTCGACCTTCTTCTTCTGGGACCAGAGGACGCCCGTCACGACGGCGCCGGCGACGGCGACGAGGGCGATGATGAGCGCGACGAACCTCAGGTTCACCGAACGCTTCATCAGGGGCCCCTGCGCCCGTCGCACGGCCCTCAGCTCCGCAGGCCGCTGGAGACGCGGCCGGCGATGAGGGCGCGACCGAGCGGATCGTCGACGCGATGAAGCTCGCGCGCTCCGGGGCGCCGTCGACGCCGGCCGCTCCGAAGGCGCCGCCGCCCGTGAAGGCGCCGCCGCCTGCGAAGGTCCCGCCTCCCGCGAAGGCGCCGCCGCCGGCAGCCACCGGTGCACCAGCTGCCTCGAATGCCGCTCCGGCGCCGCCGTCCCCCGCGCTTCCTCCGTTGGAGCCCGATCCGATCGCGGAGCCTCGGCCCGCGTCCCCCGCGCCTCCGC
>CAZWRQ010000095.1:0-16589 GCA_964636395.1 uncultured Holophagales bacterium | reverse complement strand
CGGCGCCGGCGGAGGAGTGACGTGGCGGCCGGCGAGCGGGGCGAGCGGAAACACCGCGGCGAGGCGGAGGCGGCGCCGCGCCCCAGGGGGATCGAGCGGTTCGTCGCGGCGGCCTACCGGCGGAGGATCGCCGTCCACGCGATGGTCGCGTTCCTCGTCCTCTCGGGCCTCTGGGCCTGGCAGGAGCTCCCCGTCGAGGCCTTCCCCGACCTGACGAACAACCAGGTCGTCGTGGTCACGGAGGCTCCGGGGCTCTCTGCGACCGAGGTCGAGCAGCAGGTGACCTACCCGGTCGAGACCGCCCTCATGGGCGTCCCGCGCTCGCAAGAGGTCCGCTCGCTCTCGAAGTTCGGGCTCTCGATCGTGACGGTCGTCTTCGACGACGACGTGCCGGTCTACTTCGCGAGGCAGCTCGTCGCCGAGCGGGTGAACGACGCCCGCGCGCGTCTCCCCGAAGGGACGGAGCCCGCGCTCGGGCCGGTCGCGACGGCCTTCGGCGAGATCTACCAGTACCTGATCGAGGGGGACGTCGCCGATCCGATGGCGAAGAAGACGCTCCAGGACTGGGACGTGCGGACGCGCCTTCGCGCCGTGCGGGGCGTCTCGGAGATCAACTCCTGGGGCGGGCAGACGCAGGAGTTCCACGTCCTCGTCGACCCGCGGCGGCTCGACCGCTTCGGCCTGACGCTCCGGCAGGTCGTCGACGCCCTCGCCGAGAACAACGCGACCTTCTCCGGCGGCTTCATCGAGCACCGTTCCGAGCGCTTCACCGTCCGCGGGCTCGGCCTGGCGAAGGGGATCGACGACCTGAAGCGGATCGTCGTGGCGACGGTGGACAGCGTGCCCGTCTTCGTCTCCGACGTCGCCGACGTCGGCATCGGCGAGATGCCCCGGAGCGGCGCCGTGACGCGCGACGGGAAGGGCGAGAGCGTCGCCGGCATGGTCATCATGCTGAAGGGCGAGAACGGCAAGCGGATCGCCGAGCGGGTGAAGGCGAAGGTCGCCGAGATCGCCGAGAGCCTGCCGAAGGGGCTCTCGATCGTCCCGTTCTACGACCAGAGCGAGGTCATCGACCGGACCTCGTACACCGTGCGGAAGAACCTCCTCGAGGGGTCGCTCCTCGTCGTCCTCGTCCTCTTCGTCTTCCTGAAGGACCTCCGCGCGGCGCTCGTCGTCGCGGCCGTCATCCCGCTCTCGATGCTCGTCGGATTCCTCGGGATGAAGCTCTTCGGCGTCTCGGCGAACCTGATGTCGCTCGGGGCGATCGACTTCGGCCTCATCGTCGACGGCGCCGTCGTCATGATGGAGAACTTCATCCGGCGGAAGACCGAGAAGGGCGCCGCTCCCGCGCCGGGCGAGGACCCCCGGCGGAAGCACGAGACGATCATCGGGGCCGCCGCCGTCGAGGTCGCCCGGCCGATCCTCTTCGGCGTCCTGATCATCATCGCGGTCTACCTCCCGATCTTCACGCTCGAGGGGCTCGAGGGGAAGATGTTCAAGCCGATGGCGATCACCGTCTGCTCGGCGATCCTCGGCTCGCTCCTCCTCTCGTTCACCGCGGTCCCGGTCGCCTCGGCGCTCGTCCTGAAAGAGGAGATGCACGAGCACGACGAGGGGTGGTTCCGCAGGCTCCGGCGCTACTACGCCGTCCACCTCGCCGACGCGATGGACCACCGGAAGCGGACCCTCGGCGTCGCGCTCGCCGTCGTCGCCGTGGCGCTCGCGTCGGTGCCGTTCCTCGGGAGCGAGTTCATGCCGCGGCTCGACGAGGGGGCGATCCTGATCGAGTCGCGGAAGATCCCCTCTGTTTCGCTCCCGGAGTCCGTCGAGATCTCGACGAAGCTCGAGCGGATCGTGAGGACGTTCCCGGAGGTGAAGCAGGTCGTCACGAAGATCGGCCGGCCCGACGTGGCGACCGAGGCGATGGGGATCTACCAGGGGGACGTCTACGTGAACCTCCACCCGCGCGAGGAGTGGAAGAGCGGCCGGACGAAGGAGGAGCTGATCTCGGCGATGGCGGCCGCCCTCGCCGACCTGCCGGGCGTGGAGGTGAACTTCACCCAGCCGATGGCGATGCGGCTCGACGAGGTCGTCTCGGGCGTGAAGGCCGACGTCGCCGTGAAGGTCTTCGGCCCCGACAGCGCCGTCCTCGAGCGGCTCGGGGAGGAGGTGCGGCGCGTCCTCGAGAAGGTCCGCGGCGCGGCCGACCTTCAGGTCGAGGTCCTCTCGGGCGCCGCTCAGGTCGAGATCGACCTCGACCGGGCTCGGATGGCCCGCTACGGCCTGAACGTCTCCGACGTGAGGGACGTGGTCGAGACCGCGGTCGGCGGGAAGACGGCGACGGAGGTCCTCGACGGGCCGAAGCGGTTCGCCGTCGTCGTGAGGCTCCCCGACGAGCTCCGCCGGAGCCCCGAGGCGATCGCCTCGATCCTCCTGACGGCGCCCGGCGGCGAGAAGGTGCCGCTCGGAAAGGTCGCGCGCATCGCGACGGCGCCCGGCCCCGAGGCGATCAGCCACGAGCAGGGGTCGCGGCGCCTCGTCGTCCAGACGAACGTCCGCGGGCGCGACATCGGGAGCTTCGTCGCCGAGGCGCAGAAGGCGATCCGGGCGAAGCTGACGGTCCCGGCCGGCTACCACCTCGAGTGGGGCGGGCAGTTCGAGAACCAGGCGCGCGCGACGAAGCGGCTCATGCTCGTCGTCCCGCTCTCGCTCGCGATCATCTTCGCGCTCCTCTGGATGACGTTCCGGCTGACGCGCCAGGCGGCGCTCGTGATCCTGAACGTCCCCTTCGCCCTCGTCGGCGGCATCGCGGCGCTCTGGCTCCGCGACCTGAACCTGAACCTCTCGGCCTCGGTCGGGTTCATCGCCCTCTTCGGCGTCGCGGTCCTGAACGGCGTCGTGATGATCACGTCGGTGAACCGCCTCCGCGAGGAGGGGATGGGGCTCCGCCTCGCCGTCCTGACGGGCGCCTCCACGCGCCTGAAGCCGGTCATGATGACGGCGCTCGTCGCCGCGCTCGGCTTCCTCCCGATGGCGCTCTCGCACGGCGCCGGGGCCGAGATCGGGCGGCCGCTGGCGTCCGTCGTCATCGGCGGGATCACGACCTCGACGCTCCTGACGCTGATCGTCCTGCCGACGCTCTACGAGATGGTCGAGGCGCGCGTCGCGCGGCGACGGGCGGGCTGAGGCGGATCAGCGACGGTCGACCCCGGGCCCCGGCCCGGGGTCGACCCGCCAGAGCTGGAGCATCGAGCCGCCGTACGCGGCGACCTCGGGCGTCCGCGCCGGGTCCTCGTAGACCTTCGCGAGCCGTGTGAGCGGCGCGCCCCACGGCCCGCGCTCGGAGCGCGCGCGCCCTCCGTCGTAGTAGGCGCGCCACCAGACGGTCGCCTGCGCGAGCCGCGTGACGGTCGGCGGCCCGCCTCCCGGAGCCTCCCGCAGGAAGGCCTCCCCCGGCAGGCCGAGCCGCCGCGCCGTCTCCGGCAGCCCCGCGAGCGGGCTCTCGAACGCGACGAAGCGGACGCCCAGGCGCCGGCACGCCTCGACGAATCGCTCCTCCCGCGTCTCGAGGTAGAGGCCGAGCGCCCGTTCGTAGCCGCGCGGGTCGCTCATGCTCCCGAACGGGTCGACGAGGACGCCCCTCCCCGCGCCGACGAGGAAGACGAAACCCCAGTTCTCCGGCGTCAGGACGCGCCCGGGCTCGAGACGCCCGCGGAGGGCGGCGCCTGCGCGGAGAGCCGGGCGCGCCAGGTCCGGCACGACGAGCGCCGGGTGGAGGACGAGGCCCGCTCCGCCCCAGACGGCGGGAGCGAGCGCGAGGAGCGCCGCGGCCCGGCCGGCCGGCCCGCCCCCGAGCCGGGCGACGACCGCCCCGGCGGCGACCGCCAGGAGCGCCGCCGCCTGGACCGCGAAGCGCGCCCGCGAGAAGGCGAGGAGCGTCAGGACGACGGTGAAGAGGAGCAGGACTCCCGTCGCGGGCGTCGCGCCCCCCCGCCGGACGAGGAGGACGGGGAGGAGGAGGAGGCCGCCCCCGAGGAAGAAGAGGACGGCGGGAAACGACGCCGCCCCGCCGGCGAGGAGCGGCTGCTGCTCGGCGACACGGTCGATCCACGGGTCGCCGCCGAAGAACTTCGAGCCCTCGAGGAAAGCGGGGAGCGTCCCGGGAACGGCCGCGGCGATCGCCGCTCCCGCCGCGCCCCCGAAGCCTCCCGCCTTCGCGCGGCCCCATCCTCTCCGCCGGAGGAGCGCCGCTGCGCCGAGCGCGGCCGCGGCGCCGAGAAGCAGGCCGGCATGCGGGGTGCCGAGGAACCACTGGCTCTCGGGATAGCCGTCGGACCGGGTCGCGCGATGCGCGAAGACCGCGGCCGACGCGAGCGCGAAGCCGGCCGCGCCCGCGAGCGGTGCGCGGGGAGCGACGGAGAAGAGGAGGGCGGCGGCCGAGAGCCCGGCGACGAGGAGGAGCGCCGGGTGGACGAGGAGCGCCCCCGCGACGGCTCCGCCGAGGAGGAGCCCGCCGCGCGCGGCGCTGCCCCTCTCCTCCGCGACCCTCGCGGTCGCCGCGAGGAGCGAGAGGGCGAGGAGCGGCTCGGCCGCGTGGTGGTCGATCCGGCTCACCTGCGCGGCCTCGACGAGCGCCGGCGTCAGGCCGAGGAGGCCGCCCGCGACGAAGCCGGGAAGGAGGCCCCACCGCCGGGTCGCGAGCGCCGCTGCGACGGCGGCCGTCAGGGCGCCGAGGAGCGGCGGGACGAACGCCGCCGCGTCGAGCGCCTCCGCGGCGCTCCGCGCGCCGACCGCCACGGCGAAGGCGGCGAGGCCGAAGTCCCAGGCCGGCGGCCAGTGGCAGAAGAGAGGCGCAACGCCCCGGAGCGGGTCGCTCTCGAGGACGCAGGGGAACCGCGCGAACGTGTCGGCGACCCGCCGCGCATGGTAGAGGTCGTCGAACGGGGGGAAGAGGGCCCGCCCGTCGGGGAACGCCTCCCCGAGGTTCGAGAGTCGCGCGAGCGCGGCAAGGAGGAAGACGACGAGCGCCGCGCCGAGGGCGAGCCGGCGGGAGCCGCCATCCCGCGGCGGTCCGCCCGACTCCCCCGTCACGTCGCGGCTCCCTCCTCCTGTCCCCGCAGGCCGTACTTCGCCATCTTCGCCTTCAGGGTGTTCCGGGCGAGGCCGAGGCGGCGCGAGGCGTCTCGGATCCGCCCGCCCGCCTCGGCGAGGGCGCGCTCGATCAGCTCGCGTTCGAGGCCGGCCATCCGCGCCTCGTAGTAGTCGGGGTCGACCGGAGGCTCGACCCCCTCGGCGGCCGGGGCCCGCGAGACGAGGGGGCGCCCCGCGAGGAGGAGCGGAGAGTCGAGGATCCACGGGAACTCCTCGGGGCCGAGCCGCTCCTCGGGGCTGAGGACGAGAGCCCGGTGGAGCGTCGCTTCCAGCTCGCGGATGTTCCCCGGCCACGGGTAGCGGGCGAAGAGCTCGAGCACCTCCGGCTCGACGCGGCGCGGATCGGCGCCGAGGTCGCGCGAGAGCTTCGTGACGAAGTGCTCGACGAGCGCCGGCAGGTCCTCCAGCCGGTTCCGGAGCGGCGGGAGCTCGATCGGCACGACGTTCAGCCGGTAGAAGAGGTCCTCCCGGAAATCGTTCGCCCGGATCGCCGCCTCGAGGTCGAGGTTCGTCGCCGCGATGATCTTCGCGTCGCACTTGAGCGTCTGCGTCCCGCCGACCCTCTCGAACTCCTTGTCCTCGACGACGCGCAGGAGCTTGGCCTGGATGCCGAGCGACGTCTTCCCGATCTCGTCGAGGAAGATCGTCCCTCCCTGGGCGAGCTCGAAGCGGCCGGGCTTCTTCCGGTCGGCGCCGGTGAACGAGCCCTTCTCGTGCCCGAAGAGCTCCGACTCGGCGAGCGTCTCGGGGAGCGCGGCGCAGTTGAACTGGATGAACGGCCCCTGCGCGCGGGGGGAGAGGGCGTGGAGGATCCGCGCGACGAGGTTCTTGCCGGTCCCCGACTCGCCGCGGATCAGGACGGTGACCGGCCCGGCCGCGGCGCGCGGGAGGGTCGCCTTGATCCGGCCCGCCGCCTCCGAGGTCCCGACGAGCGCGTCGAGGTTCCAGCCGCGCCCGAGGTTCGCCTTCAGGCTCTCGTTCTCGACCGAGAGGCGGAGGCGCGCCTCGAGGAGCTCCTCCACGAGGCGGGCGTTCTCGATCGCGACCGCCGCGAGGTCGGCGAACGCCTCGAGGAACGCACGGTCCCCCTCGGAGAAGAGGCGGGGGGCGTTGCGGTGGTCGACGTAGATCGCCCCGGACGCCCGCTCCTTGACGAGGAGCGGCACGCAGAGGAAGGAGACGATCGAGTGCGCGTGGATCGACTCCCGGCCGGAGAAGCGCGGGTCGACGCGCGCGTCGGCCGAGCTGACGGAGCGGCCGTCGGCGACGACGCGCTCGACGACGGAGCGGGAGATCGCCTCCGCCTCGTCCTCGCGGCCCGTCTTCAGGTTCCGCGCGACGCGGACGGAGAGGCGCCCGGTGACCGGGTCGCCGAGCAGGATCATCCCGCGCTCGGCGTTCAGCCGCCGGAGCGCGAGGTCGACGATGTCCTCGAGGACGGCCGACAGGTCGCGCGTGGAGTTGACGATGCGCGAGACCTCGTAGAGGCCGATGACGCCGAGGCCGAGGGACGCCGGGCCGGCCGTCTCGGCGGCCGCTTTCGTCGCGATCCGCTCGAGGACGCCCCGCGTCCGCTCCAGCTCGCGCAGGGCGCCGATCCGCTCGAAGAGCCGGGCCGCGGTGCCGAGGCGGGCCGCGGCGCGCGCCTTCTCGAGCGTCCGCACGCCCCACTCGTAGTAGCAGCGGCCGAGGTCGTAGACGGCGCCGATCTCCGAGAGGGCCCGAGCAGACTCCTCGAACAGGCGGTCGACGTCGCCCGCGCGGCGCGCCTGGTGGGCGGCGCGCGCCTCGAGGGAGAGTATCCGCGCGAGCGTGTGGCGGTCGCCGAGGCGGCGGGCGATCTCCGACGCCTCGGCCGCCTCTTTCTCGCAGCGGGCGAGGTCCCCCGCTCGGAACGCGAGCTCGGCCGACTCCACGAGCGCCCGGCCGAGCCCGTCCGCAGCCCCCGACTCGGCGAGCGTCTCGAGGACCTGGTCGAGGTGCCGCCGCGCCTCGTCGAGCCGCTCCCGGTCCCGCTCGAGGAGCGCGACCGGGAGGAGGACCGAGGCGACGAGCGGCGGCTCGCCCGTCCCGCGGGCCGCGTCGAGCGTCTCGAAGAGGGAGCGTTCGGCCCGGTCGAGGTCTCCCCGCTTGCGGAGGAGGTTCCCGAGCGCTCGACGCGCGTCGACCGCGACCCGGCCGGGCGTGTCGCCGACGACGTCGAGCGCGAGGCGGTAGCTCCCCTCGGCGTCGTCCCAGCGGCCGAGCACCTCGTCGCACGTCCCGAGGCCGACCGAAGCCTGCGCCTGCCCGAGCGGGGCGCCCAGGCGGCGGTGGATCTCGAGCGCGCGCTCGAGGCCGGCTCGCGCCGCCGAGTAGTCGCCGCGCCCGCACTGGAGCGTCGCGAGGTTCCCGAGCGAGGCGGTGATCCCCCAGAGGTCGCGCGATCGCTCGGCCTCTTCGAGGCACTCCCGCTCCATCGCCTCGCTCTCGTCCCAGCGCCCCGTCCGCGCGAGGACCGCCGCGAGCGACGAGAGGGCCCTCCTCACGAGGTCGTTGCGCTCGCTCCGCCGGGCCGCCTCGAGGGCCGATTCCAGCCTCTCCTCGGCGGCCGCCACGTCCCCGCGAAGGAAGGCGACCGAGCCGAGCGTCCCCAGGAGGAGCGAACGGAGGTCGTCGGGCAGCTCCGGTCCCGCGAGCTCCAGGGCGGCCAGCGCTTTGACCTCGGCCCCGTCCACGTCGCCCCTCTCGAGCCGCGCCCGGGCCGAGGCGTCGAGCAGCCGGGCCCGCTCCTCGGTCGTACCGACGCTCCCGAGCTCCCCCTCCGCCCGGTCGAAGAGGGCGCGCGCCGCCTCCACGTCGTCCCGGCGGAGCCGGATCATCCCGATCTTGAACGTGAGGAGGGCGGCCTGGCGGCGGACGGCGGGATCGTTCGCGTCGGGGCGGGCGCCGAGCTCCTTCAGGAGGAAGTGGTACGCCGCGAGCGCCCGCCTCCAGTTGCCGGCGCGGAAGTGGACGTCGCCGAGCCGCTCGCGGACCGCGGCCTTCTCCCCGGTCCGTTCCGCCAGGTCGAGGAACTCCAGCACCCCCTCGTACGACCGCGCCGCCTGGTCGTAGGCGAAGAGCCGCTCCGCGCGGGCTCCCGCGAGGAGGCCGAGCCGGATCGCCCTCTCCGGATCGCTCCCGCGGAGCGCGTGGAGCGCGGCGGCCGGGAGGAGGTCGGCGCGCGCCTCGAGCCTCCCCTCGAACCAGGCCGCCGCGGCGTCGTGGAGCGCGCGCCGCCGCTCGTCGGGCAGCGAGGCGCCGAGCTGCTCGCGCGTCCGCGCGAGCGGGAACTCCCAAACCGTCTCCCCTGCGAGCTCCCGCTGCACCAGGAGCCCGGAACGCGCCAGGGCCGCGAGCGAGTCGGCGAGGGCGCCCGCCTCGGTTTCGGCTTCCTCGACGCGCCCGGGGAGCCCGACCTGCGAGAGGCGGAGGGCGAGGTCGAACGTCAGGTCGGCGGGGACGATCGAGAGCGCCGCGAGGAGGTCGCGCCTCTCCGGCGGCAGCCCGGCGAGACGCGCGTCGGCCCTCCCCGCGGCCGGGCCGGCGCGCCCCGGACGGCGGTAGAGCTCGGAGTCGACGGCGAGCTGGCCGTCGCGGAGCGTCACGACCCGCCGCTCGACCAGCTGCTCGAGGAGCGCGACGACTCCTCCGGGCCAGCCCTGCGTCTCCTGGAAGACGAGGCGGGACAGCTCCTCGGGGAGGTCCCTCCGCGCGAGCGCCCCCGCCGCGGCGGCGACCGTCTCGGCGTCGGAGAGCGGCCCGAGCGTCCACGGGGGGAGCGAGAGGTCCTCGATCGGCGCCAGCGCCTCGTTCGGACCGCCCCCCGGCTCGGGCGGCGGCGACGGCTCGGCGGCTGCGGCGACGACGATCGGGCGCGACTCCGCCGCCTTGAAGAGAAACGAGAGGAGCGCCGAGGTCGCGCGATCGGCGAGGTGGAGGTCGTCCAGAAGGACGACGAGCGGCCTCTCGCCCGCCTCCGCCCTCCGCGTCGCCTCGAGGGCCGACAGGACGCCGTCGAAGAGGGCGAGGCGGCTCGACTCCTCGGTCAGCCGCGAGATCGGAGGCGCCTCGACGTCGGTCGCCGCCAGACGGGCGACTCGCGCGAGCGCCGCGCGCGCCGGGGCCCCGGCCGAGCCGCCGCGGCGGGTCAGGGCGGAGAGAACGTCGAGGACGGGGCGGTAGGGCGTCCGGTCCTCGGCGACGGCGCGCGCCTCGACCACGAGGGCCCCTTCGGACTGCGCGAGGACCCGCCACTCGGCGAGGAGGCGCGACTTCCCCGCCCCTTCCGGGCCGAGGACGACGATCGCCTTGCCGGAGCCTTCCGCCGCGTGGCGCAGCGCCTGCGTGAACCGGCCGAGGAGCTCGGCCCGCCCGCTGAACGGCGGCGTCAGGAGCTCGGGGCGGGCGTCCCAGGTGGAGCCGCGGACGAGGCCGAAGTCGCGACCCAGCTCGTCGAGGAGGGCGCGGGCCGAGGGCGTCCGCGCCGCAGGGTCGCGCTCCATCAGCTGCGAGAGGATCCGGTCGAGCCGGCTCGGCAGGCCGGGCGCCACGTGCGAGGCGACCGGGACGTCCTCCTCGAGGTGGAAGCGGAGGACGCCGCCAAGGTCGCGTCCCGCCGTCGGGAGGACGCCCGTGAGCGCCTCGTAGAACGTGACGCCGAGGGCGTAGAGATCGGCCCGGCGGTCGGGGACGCCCCCGCGCAGGATCTCGGGCGCGAGGTAGGCGGGCGTCCCGCGGATTCCCGCCACCTCCTCCCCGCGCGCGAACGCGAGGCCGAAATCGAGGAGGACGGCGCGCTCGCCGAGGACCCTCACGTTCTGGGGCTTCACGTCGCCGTGGACGATGCCGCGGGAGTGGACGTAGGCGAGCGCGTGGGCGACGTCGGCGAGGGCCGAAAGGTTCTCGAGCGGGGCGTGCTCGCGCGCGAATGCCGCGAGGTCGGGGCCGTCGACCTCGTCGGTCGAGAACCAGGCCCGCCCGTCGGGCGTCACGCCGAAGTCGCGGGCCCTCACGATCGACGGGTGGTCGAGCGAGGCGAGCAGCCGGAACTCCTTCCGGAGCGCGAGAGTCTCCTCGCCTCCCGGTCCGCCCGCGATCTTCAGGACGACGCGGCGGCCCGTCTCCCTGTCGAGCGCGGCGACGACACGGGGCGACGTCGCCTCCGAGAGGGCGCCTCGCGCCTCGAAGCGCGGCGGGAGCGAGGCCGCGTCCCGGCTCATTCCGGCGGCGGCGCTCCGAGGAGGGGGACCGCCACGCCGAGCGACAGGAGCCGCGCGACGATCGACTGGCGCAGGTCTGCGAGGCCCGCGCCGCTCACGGCCGAGATCGCGATCTCTCCCGCCGGGGCCACCGCCCCGACACAGTCCGTCTTGTTGTAGGCGAGGACGACCCGGTCGGCCGGGACGCCCATCTCGGCGAGGACCTCCTCGGCGACCCGCCGCTGGTCGTCGGCGTGCGGCGAGGAGGCGTCGACGACGTGGACGAGGAGGTCGGCCTCCTCGACCTCCTTCAGCGTCGAGCGGAACGAGGCGACGAGGGCGTGCGGGAGCTTCCGGAGGAAGCCGACCGTGTCCGACACGACGATCGCCCGTCCGCCGACGCCGAGGAGGCGCGCGTGGCGCGCGTCGAGCGTCGCGAAGAGGCGGTCCTCGGCGAGCTCCTTCGAGGACGAGAGCCGGTTGAAGAGCGTCGTCTTGCCGGCGTTCGTGTAGCCGACGAGGGAGACCGTCGCGACGTTGCGGAGGTGGCGGCGGCGGACGTTCCGGCTCTTCTCGATCTTCTCGAGGTCTTCCTTGAGCGTCGCGATCCGGCGGCGGATCTTCCGCTTGTCGAGCTCCAGCTTCTTCTCGCCGCCCCCCGCGCGGAACGCGCCGCCGCCGCGCTGCTGCGCGAGACCCGACTGCGCGCCCGTCAGGCGCGGAAGGAGGTACTGGAGGCGCGCGAGCTCGACCTGCGTCATCGCCTCGCGCGTCCGCGCGCGGGAGGCGAAGATGGAGAGGATGACGTTCGCCCGGTCGAGGACCTGGACCGAGAGCTCCTTCTCGAGGTTCCGAGTCTGCGAGGGGGTCAGCTCGTCGTCGAAGACGATCCAGCCCGCCTCCATCGCCTCGGCCGCCTCCGCGAGCTCCTTCAGCTTCCCCTTGCCGACGTAGGTCGCCGGGTCGGGGCTCTCGCGCTCCTGGAGGGCGCGGGCGACGGCGACGCCGCCGGCCGTGTCGACGAGCCGCTCCAGCTCGTCGAGGTGGTCCTCCGCCTCGGCCCGGCCGAGCGATCGGCCGAAGACCCCGACGAGGATCGCCTTCTCGGTCTTCCGGCCGGCAGCCGAGCCCGCTGCGCGTCCGGCCGCTCCTCTTTCGCCCACGCACTGCAATCCTACCAGCCAACTTCCGGGGGCGGGTCCGAAAGAGACCCCGGCCGGATAGCATCCCGGTGATGCGATGCCAGGCTCGCGAGCCGGATCTCGGCCTCCTCGGAGGGCGGCTGCGCCTCCTCGAGGAGGAGTGGCGCGGCCGCCGGCTCGACTCCGACCCCCTCGAGCTCCCGCACCGCTACGCGGCCAGGGCCGATCGGGAGGTCGTCGCCTTCCTCGCCGCCTCGCTCGCCTTCGGCCGGGTCGCCTCGATCCGGGCCTCGCTCGAGCGCCTCCTCGGCGGCCTCGGTCCCTCCCCCGCCGCCACCCTCGCTCGGGACGCCTGGGAATCCTCTCGGCTCGACGTATTCGTCCACAGGTGGGTCGATTTCCGATCCCTTCGCCCCTTCCTCCGCGCCGTCGGCGCGACTCTTCGCTCCGATGGCTCCCTCGGCGCCCTCTTCGCCAACGGGGACGACGGCGGGCCCGACTACGTCCCGGCCCTCGAGCGCTTCTTCGCCCGGCTCCGGGAACGCAGCGACCTCTCGCCGCGAGCTGCTCCGCGCGGGCTCCTCTTCCTCCTCCCCTCCCCCGGCAACGGGAGCGCCTGCAAAAGGGCGCACCTCTTCCTCCGGTGGGTCGTCCGGACGGAGGGTTTCGACCTCGGCCTCTGGCGCGGGGAGCGCTTCTCCCCGTCCCGTCTCCTCCTCCCGATGGACACCCACGTCCACCGGATCTCGCGCTACCTGGGCCTGACGACCCGCCCGACGGCCGACCTGGGGGCTGCCCGCGAGGCGACCGCCCATCTCGCACGGATCGACCCCGAAGACCCGGTCCGCTTCGACTGGGCCCTCTCGCGCCTCGGCATCCTCGCCGCGTGCGTGCGCGACCCGCGACGGTCGCTTTGCGGCGACTGCGCCGTCCGCCCCGTCTGTCGGGCGGCGAGCCCCGACGGGCGTCCCCCTGTACCATCCCGCCGCACAGGAGCCGACGCCGCATGCACTTCTCGAAGACCCGGATCGTCGTCCTCGCCGTCACGGCGATCGCTACGCTCGCCCTCGGCCTCGCCTACCGCGACACCCTCCGGAAGGAGCCGGCGAAGGTGACCGAGCCCCCCGCTCCGGCCGCCGGGCGGCCCGGGGCGAGCCCCGTCGCCCTCCGGGACGGCGGCACGCGCGACCTCTCCGCCCCTTCCGGCAAGCTCCTCGTCGTCCACTTCTGGGCCACCTGGTGCGCCCCCTGCGAGGAGGAGCTCCCCGGCCTCGTCGCCTGGTGGAGCGAGGCGAAGGCCGACCCGCGGATCGAGCTCCTCGCCGTGTCGGTCGACGAGGATTGGCCCGCCGTCGAGACCTTCCTCGCTAAACGCAACGCCGCCGGCCTCCCGGTCGCCCTCGACCCGAAGAAGACGGCGGCTTCCGCCTTCGGGACGGAGAAGTTCCCCGAGACCTGGTTCCTCTCCCCCAGGGGTGAGGTCCTCTTCCACCAGGTCGGCCCCCTCGACTGGGGCGCTCCGGAATCCCGCGCCGCTCTCCGCGCCCTCGCGGAGCAGGCCCTCGGCCCCGCCGCGACCTGACGGGAACCTTTTCGCACCTCGTCCGTTACTGAGGACGGAGAGACCGATATGAGGGAGCTCAGGTCCGCCGTCAACGCCGCCTTCTGGTTCGCGCTCTTCCTACTCGGCTGGACCCTTCTCGTGCCGCCACCGGAGGGGACGGGCAAGGGGAGCCGGCCCCGTTTCATCCGGATGACGATCGAGGACCGGGGCTCCGGCGGACACGTCGAGCGCGTCCGGATCAACGTCCCGTGGTTCCTCTTCCGCGGGGGCCTCCACGCCGTCTCCGCCAGCCAGATCGAGCACGAGGCGGACCTCCAGTTCCAGGACCCGGTCACGATCGACCTCCTCCGCGAGATCTGGAAGGAGCTCTCCGAGAAGCCCGAGGGGACCGACGTCGCGCGGGTCCACGAGGACGACGAGCTCACGTTCCGCAAGGAGAAGGGGGAGATCCGGTTGACGATCCGAAGGGACGTCGGCGAAAGCGAAGGCCCCCCGCGCGAGATCGTCACGATCCGCTTTCCCTCCCGCTTCCTCGAGGCCGCCGTCTCCGGCGACCGCGACCTCGACATTCGCGCCCTCTTCGAGGAGATGCGCGGAGCCGCCCGCGGCGACGTCCTCGAGGTGACGAGCGACGACGCCCACGTGAGGGTCGTGATCGACTGAGGAGGGGACGGGCCGGCGTATCCGCGGGGAGGCCCGACGCGAGCCTCCCCGATCCAACTCACTCGAGGTCGAACGGGTCCTGGTCGAGCGAGGCGACGAGGCGGTCGAGGCGGAGGCGGCTCGGGCCGAAGGCGACGCGGATCTCGCCGTTCTCGCAGCGAATCTCGCGCACCTCGAGGGAGAGCTCGGGAGGGAGGACCGTCGTCAGGTTCAGGACGACGACCCGCTCGTCGGGGTAGAAGTAGGCGAAGCCGGGAGGCTGCCGGTCGACGATCCGCTTCACGACCCACGGCGGGATCGGGACGAAGCCGAACGCCTTCAGCTCCTCGAGGGCGAAGCCGAGCCAGCCGTCGCGGAAGCGGATCGACGTGACGCGGCTCTTCAGCGGGACGCGGACCCCCTTCTTCACCTTGATCGTCAGGGAGAGGACGCCCCCCTCGGCCTCGACGAGGATGTCGGAGACCTCGGGGACCCGCCGCGTGATCCGGTGGAGGACGGTGTTGATCGTCTGCTCGTCGATGACGACGACGAGCCCCTCCCACCTCACGGAGAGGGACGGGACGTCGACCGTCGGCCGCTGCGTCGGGAAGGCGCTCATGCTCCCGGAATCCTACCCGATCGGCCCGGCGCTCAGAGGACGTAGGCGAGCGCGAAGCCGACCTGCGCCGCCATCATCATCAGGTACATGTGGGTCCACGACGGGTGGTTCTCCGTGGTGGAGAGCTCGTCGGGGTTCCGCCGGAGGAGGTGGACGGTGTAGAGCCCCCACGCCGTCAGGACGACGCCGAGGAGGGCGAGGAGCCACGGGTTGCCGGTCAGGAGGCGGTGCTCCGGCGCGAGCGGGTCGGCCAGGAATCCGAGCGGGATCAGCAGGAGCCACGGGAGGACGAAGAAGGGGGACATGATCGCCACGGCCTTCCGGTTGCCGTAAAGGATCGGGAGCGTCCGGCAGCCCCCCGCGCGATCGCCGGGGACGTCGGAGAAGTCCTTCGTGGAGGCGGCGCCGAGGAGGAAGAGGAAGAAGAGGAAGCCGATGACCCACGGCTCGAGGGCGTTCGCCGGGGCGACCATCGTCCAGCCGGCCACCTTCAGGAGGCACCCGCGCGGGATCGCGATCGTGACGTTCGCCCACATGCCGAGGCGCTTCGTCCGCCCCCAGGACGGGAGCGAGTAGACGAGGGTGAAGACGAGGCCGCCGAGGAAGAGGAAGAACGTCTGGTGCGTCCCGAGCGGCGCGAAGAGGCGCGCCGCGATCCCCTCGCGCGGCGGGACGACGACGAACCAGACCGGGAGCATGGCGAGCGCGTAGAGGACCCACGTCAGGACCCACGTTTCGCGCAGGCCCGCCTCGCCGGTGACGAGCGGGCGGTCGGGCTTGTTGACCCGGTCGACCGCAAGGTCGGTGATCTGGTTCAGGACGTTCGAGGCGGCGTTCAGGAACGAGGCGCAGAGCGACCCCAGGGCGATCGCCGCGACGACGGCCCAGGTCAGCCGGTGCTCCGGGTCGGGGTTGTGGACGCTCCCGAAGGCGCAGACCGCGCCCGAGACGATGCCGAGGAGGGGCGGGAGGAGCGTGAAGGGGCGGGTGAGGCGGACGGCGGTGCGGAGCGTCATGATCGCGGTCATCGAGGGTACACCGGAGCCCTGATATGCTCTCGGGTCGGCCCCGGGGCCGCGGAAGCGGTGCCCGCAGGGCGCGAACGCGTCGGGCGCGCCGGTCCGGGCGATGCCCCGAGACGCGATCGCAAAGAGGAACCCATGGCCTGCAAGTACGGCTCCCACCGCGTCCTCGAGCCGAAGGGCGTCCTCCCGCAGCCTGCCCTGAGGCTCGACAACGACTTCTCGACGATCGCCGACAACGAGCTCCTCGTCGACGTGAAGGCGCTCAACATCGACTCCGCGAGCTTCACGCAGATCGAGGAGGAAGCGGGCGGCGACCTCGCGAAGATCGAGCAGAAGATCCTCTCGATCGTCGCCGAGCGGGGAAAGATGCAGAACCCCGTCACCGGCTCGGGCGGGATGTTCATCGGCACCGTCGCGAAGGTCGGCGCCGCCCTCGCCGGGCGAGACCTCGCGCCGGGCGAGAAGGTCGCGAGCCTCGTCTCGCTCAGCCTGACGCCGCTGAAGATCGAGAGGATCGTGAAGATCCACCCGGAGATCGACCGGGTCGAGATCGTCGGGCAGGCCGTCCTGTTCGAGAGCGGCATCTACGCCAAGCTGCCTTCGGACATGGACGAGACGCTCGCGCTCGCGGCGCTCGACGTGGCCGGCGCGCCCGCCCAGGCCGCCAAGCTCGTGAGGCCCGGGCAGAGCGTCCTGGTCCTCGGCGCGGGCGGCAAGAGCGGGATGCTCGTGGCTTGGGAGGCGATGAAGCGGGTCGGGCCGACCGGGCGCGTCGTCGGAAACGTCTACCTTCCCGAGGACGCCGCGACGCTCGCCGACCTCGGTCTCTGCCACGAGGTCGTCGTCGCCGACGCGACGAAGCCGGTCGCGCTGACGGAGGCCGTCCTCGCGGCGAACGGCGGCGCCGAGTACGACGTCGTCTTCAACTGCGTGAACGTGCAGAACACCGAGATGAGCAGCATCCTGCCCTGCCGGCAGGAAGGGACGGTCTACTTCTTCAGCATGGCGACCCACTTCGGCAAGGCCGCGCTCGGCGCCGAGGGGGTCGGCAAGGACGTCACGATGATCGTCGGCAACGGCTACACGAAGGGCCACGCCGAGATCACCCTCGCCGAGCTCCGCGAGAACGCGAAGCTCCGGCGCCATTTCGAGACCCGCTACGTCTGAGAGCGCCCGTCCGGCGCGCTCCCCGGAGGCTCACATGAGCGACAAGGTCATCATCAC
>CAZWRQ010000094.1:0-16924 GCA_964636395.1 uncultured Holophagales bacterium | reverse complement strand
CGTGGGGACCGGAGGGGCTGCCCTCTCGTCCCGGCTTGAACTGAGGTCTCTCGGTTGAGCGCGTCGAAAGGCAAAGGGTAAGTGGGCATCCTCGAAGCCGTCTTGGCGAGACACTGAACGCGCGATCTGGTGATCGAAGACCGCGGATTACTCGTCCCATGGCGGTCGAGGACCGCGCACTCACACTGGCAACACCGCCGGCCGGCCTTCCGGCGCACTCTGGGAGCGGTACCCGTCACGGGCCCCGTCAGTCACTCGAAGACGGTTCCCCCTTCCTCACCTCCTCGACCCACTTCGTGAACGCCTCCCAGAATCGCTTCGCCTCGTCGATTCGTCCCTCTCGCTCGAGCCTGCCCTTGTGCTTCCTCGCCTCTTCGCGGATACCGGGCACGGTCTTGCGCCGAAACTCGCGGTACTCCTCGGCCGTCAACCGACCGGCCTGCTCGGCGACTTCTTCCATCGCCTTTCGGAGGTCTCGAACCTCGGGCCTGGAGCCGATGTCTTCTGCGAGGCGCGAGAGCTCGGTGGCGAGGGACTTCCCGGTTTCGAACGCTTCCTTCCCTGTCTCGAGTGCGTCCATGCCCGCCTCGACGGCCCGCTTCCCGGCGTCCTGCGCGCGACTGACGATCCGGCCGAGAATCCCTTCCGTGCCGGCGATGACGTCCCCCGTCTGAACGGGGGTCCGCTCGCCTGCCCTGTCGTTGACGGTGATCTGCTTCTCCCCCGAGAGATCGAGCAGCCCGCCGGGCTTCGCGATGACGTACTCGGCCTCCCTGTAGAGGCGGTCCCTGTGCTCCTTGAACGCTCGGGCCTCGATCCGGACGGCGCCGGACTCTTCGAGCGACACGGCGGTGACCTCGCCGACACGGACCCCGTGGTACACGAGGAACTGGCCAGGGCGGAGCCCCTCGGCGTTCTCGTAGGTGATGGTGAAGACGGGTGGGCGGGCCCTGGCACAGGCCGAGAGAACGAGGACGAAGGAGACGACGGAAACGAGCCAGCGGTGACGGCAGTTCAAAGGCGGCCTCCCGAGAAGAAGATACTGGACACGGCCAGGTCGACGAAGCTGACAGCGACAGCGCTCCAAACCGTGGCGAAGGTGACTGCTGCGCCGAGGCTGCGAGCGTCCGAGATGGGCCTCCGCCCCGAGGCATAGGCGATGGCGACGACGACGAGCCCCATGAGCGTTCCCTTGAGGATGCAGGCGGGCACGAGGAGGGCCAGGTCGACCTGGAGGCTGATGTCGAGAAATCGGGTATAGCCGATCGAGAGGCGCGACCAGCCGGTGTTCGCAAGCCACGCGCCGCCGAGGACGGCGGCGACCGCGCCGGCGAGAATCGTCGCGGGCACGACGACGGCGGCTGCGATCGAGTAGGGAAGCAGGAGAAGCCTCCGCGCGCTGAGGCCGAGGACGCGGAGCGTCACGAGCTGAGCCGTGTAGCTCATGCCGCCGACTTCGGAGCAGACCTTCGAGGCGATGCGGCTGCCAAGGACGAGACCGACGACGAGCGGAGCGAGCTCGCGAAAGACCGCCGTGGCGACAAGCGCCGGCACGAGGCGGCTCGTATCAATCGGCCCGAAGCCGGCGCTCTGGAGGACGAGGACGGCACCGAGGAGCGCCATCGTCGGAACCGTGAGGAGGAGCCCTCTCGAGAGGAAGTCCCACGCCGCGGACAGGGTCGAAAGCCGTGGGGCGCTGCTTCGGGAAACCTCCGGGTCCAGAGCGCCGGGCAGCTCCGACACCTCTTGCCTGAGCGCGGAGGCCGTGGTGGAGAGCGCCGCGGCCGGGCGGAGGTGGCCGCCCGAGAGAATGAGGACGCGATCGGACAGCGCGACGACCTCCTCGTAGTCGTGGGAGATGAGGAGCAGCGCGGCCTTGCCGGGACCGGTCCTCTGCCGAAGCACCGCCGTGACCCGGCGGGCGTTCACGGGATCGAGTCCGCTGGAGGGCTCGTCGAGGACGAGGAGGTCCCTCCCGCGGGCGAGGGCGCGTAGCAGGGCGACGCGCTTCTGCTGGCCGCCCGAGAGCGTCGACGGCGCGGCCGACTCCGGAGACGTGAGCTCGTCGAGGCCGACCTCGTCGAGAAGGGTCCGAAGGTGGGACGGGCTGCGGAGATCGGGCGATGCGCGCCAGAGGTTCTCCGCCACGGACCATCCGTCGACCAGCCCCGGCTTCTGAAGCGCGACGCCGAGCCCCTCGACGGGAAGCAAAGCGGGGCCGGCAGCCTTCCCGAGCAGTTCGATCGAGCCGGAATCGGGTTGCCGAAGTCCAAGAAGGCAGTCGAGCAGCACGGATTTTCCGGACCCGGCCTCGCCCACGATCCCCACACGCTCCCCTCGGCGAATCTCGAGGTCGACTCCGGCGAGCGAGAGGCAATGAAGGGCGGAAACCCGAACGACCTGTCGGGCCTCGCCTGGTGCCGGCGGGGTGGTGGAGCCGGCGCGCGTCACGAGCGCAGCGTCCTCCGTCGTGGCTCGCGTACGTCCCTCCCGCTCAGAGCCTCTCCGGGGACCCCGGCTTTCGGGCACCATCTTCCCCCGCCACGATCCCGGCTTTCCGAAGCAGCTCCTCGAGGACTTTCGGGTCGGCCTTCGCGAGGAGCTCGAGGATCGAGCCGAGCTTCGCGGGGGCGGGCTCCTGCGGGGGAACGAGCTCGCCCGTCTCGATCACCCGGCGGATCATCGGGTCCGCCTTCTCGATGACGACGAGGATTGCGCGGATCGCGGCGTAGAGCTGGGTGGCAGTGAGGAGGGCGTCCTCGAGAGGGAGGGACGCCGACGCGGACGGTTCTCTCGCCCCCGGAGTTCGGGTAGCCCTTCGACTCGAAGGAGAGAACGGCCCGGTTCCGGTCGCTCTCGACGGCGTACCGCGACTTTCGGGCGTCGAGTTGACGGCAGATCTCGTCGAGCGTCGTCGCCATCTTGCCGTCTCCTCCCCGGCGCCGTCGCTCAGGGCGCCGGCTGTGCGGTCGCGGGTTCGAGGGTCAGTCGGATCTCCGCGGCGTGGAGGGTCTCTTTCTGGAGGAGGAGCCGGGCCAGTAGCTCCAGCGGGTCCCGCCGCTCGCCGAGAAGGCGGGCCGTCTCGGCGCGTTGGGCGTCGAGCCACTCGCTCACGCGTGCGAGCACCTGCTCCTGCAGGCCGGCCTCGAGCGCGGCCCCCCTCGCCACGCCGAGCCCGAGACGGATGCCGGGCAGGCTGACGACGCCGACCTGGGCGTCCATTCCCCACTCGGCGACCATCCGGACGGCGAGCGCCGAGGCCCGCTCGAGGTCGTTCGAGCAGCCGGCGGAGATCTCCCCGGCCGGGAGGAGGAGCTCCTCGGCGGCGCGGCCGGCGAGGAGGACGCGGACCTCGGACTCGACGCGTCGCCGGTCCTGGTCCCGGTACGTATCGCTCGTCTCGGGCGCCATGAAGCCGAGGGCGCGCCCGCGGGGGAGGATCGTGACCTGGGCGGGGAGCTCGGCGGGGAAGAGCGCTTGCTGGGCAACGGCGTGCCCGGCCTCGTGAACGGCGGCCTTCCACTGCTCGGCCTCGCCGAGGACGTGCGCCTCGGAGGCGAGGCCGAAGGCGACGTTCGTGACGGCGTCTTGGAGGTCGGACGCCTCGATCCGCGGGCTGCCGCGGCGCAGGGCGATCATGCCGGCCTCGAGGCACACCTGGCGGATCTGCGCGCCGCTCAGCCCCGAGGTCCGCTTCACGAGCGAACTGAAGTCGATTCCGTCGGCGAGCGCCATTCCGCGCGTGTGGATGAGGAAGAGGGCGGCCCGGGCGTCGGCACCGGGATTGGGGACCTCGACCTCGAGGTCGAAGCGTCCCGGGCGGAGGAGGGCGGCGTCGAGGAGGTCGGACCGGTTCGTTGCCCCGATGACGAAGACGGGCCGCTCGCCTCGCGTGAAACCGTCCATCTGGGCGAGAAGCTCGTTGAGGACCCCTTCCCGCCAGCTCGTCCCCTCGTCGCCGGCCCCGCGCCGGCCCCCGAGCGAGTCGATCTCGTCGAGGAAGATAATCGACGGGGCGAGCCTCCGCGCGGCGGCGAATAGCTCCCTGATGGTCCGCTCGCTCTCGCCGGCCCACTTGTTGAAGACGGAGGAGCCGCTGAGAGCGAAGAACGGGACGCCGGCCTCGCCCGCGACGGCCCGGGCGAGCGTCGTCTTCCCGGTGCCGGGGGGGCCGGTCAGGAGGAGGCCCTTCGGCGGGGCGAGGCCGATCGCCTTGAGCGCGGCCGGGTCCTTCAGCCAGGTGACGGCCTCTCGAAGCCGCGTCTTGGCGTGCTCCGCGCCCGCCACGTCGGAGAAGCGCTCGCGCGGCACCTCGACGAGCCACGCCTTCCCGGCCTCGCCGACGGAGCCGGCAGAGGCCTCGCGGATGTGGAAGAGCTCGAGGTCGAGGAACCCGGATTCGGAGGCGATCGGGGCGACCCGCACGTCGAAGTCGACGAGCCGGAGGGAGCGCTGGTACGTCTCGACGAGCTTCTGCCGGCGTGTCCCCTCCTCGAACTCCCGGAGGATTCGACGGAAGTCGTCGGCCTCGGCCCCGCCACCGGCTTCCTCGGGCTTCCGGAGGATCCCGCGCGCGCCCCCTTCCTGGACGACCCGGTCGAGGGTCTCGCGGGAGAGGCCGCGCGCCTCCGGCCCCTCGGAGAAGAGGAAGACCGGGACGAGAGGATGCCGCTCGCGGATGAAGCGAAGCGCGGTGAGCCCGTGGTCCATGCGGCCGTCGCCCCGGGCTGCGCCGATGTTGAGGTCGAGCAGAGCGAGGTCGAACTCGCCGCGGCGAAGGAGGTCGTCGGCCTCCGTGCCGTCCTTCACCTGGCGCCACTCCCACCCATCGAGGAGCGCGGGCGGCCAGGCGTCGTCGTCGATGACGAGGATCTTCCCTTCGACCGAGAGGGTCTTCGAGACGGCGGCGGGCAGCTCGGCCCCGTTCGGCAGGCAGAACCGGAGGGCGCGGAGGCGCGGCAGGAGCGGCGCGTCTCCCTCGGCGATCTCCCGCCTCTTCTCGGCCAGGACGTTCTTGAGCGTGGCGAGGAGGAAGGCACGAAGCGAGTTCGTGAGCCTGCGCGCGTCCCCCTCGGCGCCGAAGCGGAGGACGAAGAGCGACAGGACGACCCGATCGGGGACCTCGAGGCGGACGCCGAAGCCCTCCTCGAGCTCCCGGGAGACCTCCTCGACGACCCTGTCGGCGATCCGCTCCAGGGCGAGGCCGCCGAGCCGCTCGAAGAGGACGAAGCTCCCCTTCGCGAGGCGGGAGACGAGTTCGGGCGTCAGGCCCGCGGGCGCCGCGGCGCCTTCGGCGCCGCCGGCGATCTCGGCGCTAAGGGCCTCGACGACGGCGCGCGAGAGGGCTGCGGGGTCGTGGAGAAGGCCGATCCGATCGGGCTGGTCGTAGAGCGTCCGGCCGAGGTTCGTGGTGAAGACGAGCGCCGCCTGGGAGAAGTCGACGTCCTTCTGCTGGTTGGCGTCCTGGAGGCGGCCCGAGTCGAGGATCTGCAGGAAGAGGTTGCGAGCGTTCGAGTGCGCCTTCTCGATCTCGTCGACGACGACGATCCCGCGCGGGTTGGTCGCGACGAAGGAGGTGAGGAGGCCGGGCTTGGCCTCCTTGTAGAAGGGGCTCGCGCCGATGAGGGCCTCGTGCGCCTGGTGGCCGGAGAAGGCGCTCATGTCGAGGCGGAGAAGCTCGACTCCCTCGCGGCGGGACTTCTCTCGCGCGGCAAGGACCTCGGCGAGGAGGGTCTTGCCGACGCCGGGCGGTCCGAGGAAAGTGAGGATCAGGCGCGGCCCGGCCTGGCCGGGAGGTGGCGGGCCCTTCCTCTCCGGGCGCATCTCGGCCTTGAACCAGGCGTCGGCGACCGCCTCGACCGCGCGCGCCTGCCCCTCGACGCGCCGCGTCAGCTCGGCCCGCAGCTCGTCGAGCCCGTGCAGGAGGGCGCGGAGCCGTCCGAGGCGGGCCTCCGCTGCCCGGGCCGGACTTCCGGACGAGCCGAGGATGAGGGTGAGTTCGCCGCTCTCCCGTGCCGACGCCACGGCGGCCTCGAGGAGCTTCCCGGTCTCGAGGCGCCCGTGGCGGGCGATCACCTCGCCAGTGATGTCGCGTAGCCGGGCCTCGAGCTCGAGCGAACGGTCGGTGACGGGCTTCGAGACGGTCTCCAACTTCCGTCGCGTCTCTTCGGGGAGCGCGTTGTCGGCGAGCTGCCCGTCGTCCATGTGTCGGGAGAGCAGCGAGCGGCCCGCTTCCGTCTTCAGGCCGCCCAGGAGGATGTGCCGGACGCCGAGCTTCTCGACTTTCTCGTCCAGCGCGCAGGCCTTGGCCCACGACAGGATCTCGACAAGGTCCGGTGCAAGCGGTTCTGCCACGGGACGCCCCTCCGACCCGTCATGGTAGCCCTGACCTGACGATCCCGGAACGGCGGACTTCGTGCCCGATTCGCGCGAAACGCACGCCCCGGCGTTCTTCGAACGATCCCGACCGGGCGGGCGAGCGTGGCGCCGAAGGAAACCCCTTCCTGCAGCCGGGGACGCGCTCCTCACGCGGGGCCGACTCCCTCGTGCGCACCGTGCGTGCCGAGGACGGACGTTGTCGATGACGGCGAGGCGCGCGCCCCGCCCGGCGGCCACGGCCAGCGCCGACTCGAAGTCGGAGAGAGGCCTGGCTTCGCAGTTGACGGAGATCGGCGCGCGGCCGAGGAGCGATCGGGCTTTCCGGACTCGGCCGGATCGATCCGAGGGGACCTGGACCGCAGCGAGGTCGAACTGTCAGAAAGCCTGCCCGTCCTCCGGGTCCCAGCGCTCCGTGTCCCGTCCCGGCTCGGCCGGTCCGACCACTTCCGAACTCGACGCCGACTCCACCCACGCGGCGGCCTTCCTCGCCGTCGCCCGGCTCACTGCCCGGTTCGAGGGGCCGCGCAGCTGCGCGACACGCCAGCCCTGCGGCGAGCGCTCGACCGAGGCGGTCGCCCTTTCCGGGGACGAGATCCGGTAGAGGAAGACGCGACCCGAGGCGACGAGAGGGGCGTAGCCGGCCGCGCAGCTGTTCATGTCGCGTCCCTCCTGCCAGAGCTCGTCCGCATTGCGGATCGCCTCGATGCCGTCCGCATCCGGCAGGGGCGGCGGCGGGAAGGGATAGAGGCCGGCGAGCGCGGCGCGCTGCGGGGCACGGCCGAGGTCGAGGACCGCTCTTTCGTGAGCCCGCTCGAGGGCGCGGAGGCTGCCGACGACCGGAGGGCGGGGGCGCTGGAGCGCGACGTGGAGGTCGCGCAGCTCGAGGACGCTGCGCGCGACGCCTGCGCTTCGGGTCTCGGTCCGCAGGCGGGCGATCTCGACGATGAATGCGGGCGTGACGAGCGGGGCGGCGGAGGGATCGCAGAGGAGGCGGAGGACGGAGGCGTTGAGGCGGGGTGCGAATCGGAGGCGGTTCGCGAGGTCCTCACGGCCGAGCGCGACGCGCAGGTGGTAGAGGCGCCAGAGGGAGAGCGTCGCCGCCGGGACCCGCCGGAGCGTCCGGACCGCCGACTCCGCGGGCGGAAAGCCGAGCCGGCCGGCGACGTCGCGCTGGCGCTTCCGGAGGAGCCGGGAGACCTCCGCCGTCCGCGCGAGAGGCACCGCGAGGCGCCGCCGGAGCGCGAGCGATAGCGCGAGGGCTGGATTCGCGGCGAGGAGGTCGAGGAAGGGCGTGCCGCAGCGGTTGACGAGCCGGAGCAGCTCCCATTGCCCTTCGGCGAAGGGGCGGACGGCGCGCCGTACTTCCGCCGGGATGGACGAGAGGAACGCCTCGGTCGCGAGGGCCTTGCGGCCGCCGAACGAAGGGGCGAGCGGGGCGGAGATCGAGACGGCACGCCCCTCCTCGTCGAGGGTCTCGAGCGTGCCGGCTTGCTTGCGGGCGAACCGGCAGGCTCGCTCCATCGCGCCGATCGAGAGGTCGGGGATGCAGCCCCGCCAGCGCCCGGTCTCGGCCTCGAGCAGCCACGCCCCGGCGCCCGGCCCCCACGGCCGCATGACGCGGATGCCGTAGGTGGAGAACTCGTAGAGCTTGCCGTCGCGAAAAGCGTGTCCGGGCTTGAGCGGCGCTCGGGTCATCTCCCCTCCAGACTGCCCCAGGTTCCGTCAAAGCGAAACGACGGAGCAGCGGTCAGTCCAGAGCAACACCGATGCCGAAGTTCCGGCGAGAAGATCGATCCCACGGCAGCCTCCCCACCGACGAGCGGACGCTGCCGAGGCCTTACGGACGAACCCGGAGTTCCTCCCGGAAACGGCCAGTTGAACGGACCTAAGCCGGATGCTGCCTGCTTCGGCCAGGAACTCCGGTCTAGGAGAAAGGCGTCAGGCCTCGCCCCGGAGCAACGCCTCCAGCTCCTCGTAGAGCGGTCTTCCTCGTGAGAAGCCCCTGGACTCGATCAGGGCGGCGGCCCGACGCGCCTCGTCGAGGTCTCCGGGAGCCGCATCGCGCAGGAGCGAACGAACGTCGTCGAGGTCCTGCGGCCGGTACCGGTCATTCCGAGCGAGGGCCTTGAGCGCGATGAAGTATCCCGTTCGAGCGACAGGCATGGACAGACCTGGGAGGACCTCGATCTCCTCGGCCGTCGCGACGACCTCTCCCTCGATTCCCGAAGATGCGAACAGGAGGTCGAGCAGGACGAATCGAAGAGCGCCGTCTGAGCCTCGGAGCCGGGCGGTGGCGAGACGCTTCCGGGCGGTCTGCTCGACGGCCGAGACGACGACGAGGCCGTGGCCCTGAAGCCGGAAGAGGATCTGCTCGGCCTCATCGTCCGCCGGGGCGGCAACAGCGACGTCGATATCACGGGTCGTCCTCGGCTCGCTGCGGGCACTGACCGCGAGCCCTCCGACGACCGCCCAGCGCAGCCTCTCCTCGCGCAGGATCGCTACGGCATGCCGAAGCGCCGCCTCGAGCGGCGTCATCTCGCGGGCGGCCACGGGATCGGAAGCCCTTCGGCGTCACCGAACTCGGCTCCGGGACGTCGGGAGTGCCACTCCGCGACCGCGGCCTCGACTTCGGCCTCGGTCGCTCCGGCGTGCTCGCGCCGATAGCGTTGCCGCAGCATCTTCACGGCGAGGTCGTGCAGCTCGAATGCGACGCGAAGGCGCTCTGCGGGAGTCTCGGGAGCGCTGGTCCCGACGGCCTCTGTCACGGCGACATTGTAGAGAGCGAGCCGCGGCGTGAGGCCGCGCTCCGGGACGCGGTGGAGTTCTCCCGCTCCCGCCCGGTCGGCGTCGCGAGGACCGCGTCCCTCGGCATCGCCCAGTCGTTCTCCGAAAGCGGGGCCATCGTCTCGCACGGAGCGACGACGAGGCCTCGGGCCACTCTCAGCTTCGGGTAGGTCTTCCGGAACGCGGTGATCCCCGTGGTGTCGCCGCGGGACGGGCGGCTCGCGGCCTTGACCTAGATCGGGAAGAACGTCCCGTCCCGCTCGAAAAGGAGATCGACCTCGGCGCCCGCGCCCGTGCGCCAGTGGTGGACGACGGGGCGAGGCGACATCAGGGACACAGCCTTGCGGATCTCCGCGTAGACGGCGGTCTCGAAGAGGGCGCCCCAGGCGGGGTGGCTCGCGACGGCGTTCGGCGTCGAGATTGCGAGCGCGTGACAGGCGAAGCCGGTGTCGGCGACGTAGCCCTTCGCCTTCGACGCGACCCTCTTCCCGGTGTTCCCGGAGAAGGCGGGAACCTCGAACCACTGGAACGTCGCTCTCAGGATTCCGAGCCACCGCTCGGCCGACCGAGGCGAAACGCCGATCTCGCGCCCGAGCTGGCTGCGGTTCAGCTCCTGGCCGGTGAGCGCCGCGTCGAGCCAGTGCTTCTCGGCGGTCGCCTCGAGGGACTCCCGGAGGGAAAAGCCGTCGAGGTCGAGGAGGGCTGCGCGGCCCGCGAGGCTCTCGGCGACGGTGGCGAGAGCGCCCCACTGCTGCGACCCGGTGAGGACGTCGCGCCCCGGGCTCCTGTCCCGGTCGATGCGCCGTTTGAGCGAGGGGAGAAGCTCGGGCGCGTATTGCAGCTCGTCGAGGACGAGGGGCGTCCGGTGGTTGTCGAGGAGGAGCTCCGGGTCGCGGCGGGCGTTCTCCACGTCGACGACGGGGTCGAAGACGACGAAGTCGGCCGCATCGCGCAGAGCATGTCGAAGGAGCGTGCTCTTGCCCACCTGCCGCGCCCCGCTGACGACGACGGCGGGGAAGCTCATCATGAGCGCCGAGAGGCGCTCCTCCGCATTTCGGGGCAGGAACATGCCTAGCGGTTTGATCGTGACGCGCCGGTTTTTGCAGGGTATTCGAGTCGCCGTCGGGCCGGGCGCGTTTCCTCTGGTCGCGGTCGCGGCCGGGCCCCGCGAGGAGGGCCGGGAAGCGAAGGTGCGGGCCCCGTTGACCCTGCAGCGGGAAGGGGAGCCGCGCCTACCCGGTGGGCTCGGCCTTCGCCCCGCTCCCCTCCGCCACCCACCGCGCATACGCCTCGTCGGCGAAGCCCGCGGGGAAGGCGAGAAGCTCCGGGACCTCGTAGGGGTGGACGGCGCGGAGGAGGTCGCGGAGCTCGGCGGCGGGGCGGGCCGTCTTGATGAGCAGCAGCCACTCCCGCTCGTCCTGGATCTCGCCCCTCCACGAGTAGACGGAACGGACCGGCGACACGATCGACACGCAGGCGGCGGCTCTCGTTTCGACGAGGTGGCGGGCGATGCGGGCGGCGTCCTCCTCGGAGCCGACGGTCGTCAGGCAGAGCGTCACGGCGTTGCTCATGCGCAGAACGCTACCAGCGCAGGCGCCGGAGGCGGGAACGGAAACGGGCCTGGCTCCTGAACCCGGTCCTTCCCGCGCGGCTCGCAGTCCCTGTCGTCCCGCCCCGATAGAATCGACGCCGATGAGTCCGACCATTCTCAGGGTGGGCCCGTATCGGTTCTTCTTCTTCTCCCGAGAGGAGAACCGGGCGCACGTCCACGTTCATTCGCCGGACGGCGCGGCAAAGTTCTGACTCGAGCCGGCCGTCAACGACGGGCTGCCGGACAAGTCCCTCGCCGAGGCGCGAAAGCTCGTCGAGGAGAATCAGGAGGTCTTCCGTGACGCCTGGAAACGCCATTTCGGAAGCTGAGGTCTCTCTCGTTTCCAGGCACGGAATCTGGATCCTCCTGCCGGAAGGGGAGTTCTTCCTCCCGTCCGACCAGTTTCCCTGGTTTCAGCCGGGGCCGGTGGCCGCCGTGCTGAACGTCCAGCGCCTGTCGGCGGATCACCTCTACTGGCCGGATCTGGACGTCGACCTCTCCGTCTCGTCGACCCGGGACCCGGCGCGCTTCCCGCTCGTCGCGCGGACACCGACGACCGGGCTCGCGAGGGGGTAGACCGGGCCGAGGAACTGGGGCCGATCGGGGGTCAAGCCGTGCAGCGCGCCTGGAAGAGGGTCAAGAAGTACGCCTACCTGATCGTCTTCGTCCTGCCGGCGCTCGTCGCGCTCGGGGTGCGGTTCGGCGGAGCGGCGTCATTCCTGACGCCGATCGTCGCGTTCGTCCTCATCCCGCTCCTCGACCTCCTCATCGGGGAGGACCGCGTGAACTACACGCCCGAGGAGGAGAAGGCGATGGACGGTGCGCGGTACTACCGGCTCGTGACGTACGCCTTCGTCCCGGTCTACTGGGCGGTCCTCGCATACGTCGTGTGGGGCGCGAGCACGGGCGGCTGGAGCCTCGCCGAGTACGCCGGCAACACCTGGTCGATGGGGATCCTCTCCGGCATCGGCATCGTCGTCGCGCACGAGCTGGGGCACAAGGCGAGCCGGCTCGAGAAGCGGCTCGCGAAGGCGCTCCTCCATCCGACCTTCTACGGGCACTTCACCCAGGAGCACAACCTCGGCCACCACCTCATGGTCGGAACGCGGGAGGACCCGGCCTCGTCCCGCCTCGGCGAGTCGTTCTGGCGCTTCTACCCGCAGGCGGTGATCGGCACGTTCCGCAAGAACCTCGAGCTCGAACGGCAGCGCCTCGCGCGGGCGGGGAAGTCGGAGTGGAGCCTCGCGAACGAGACGTGGAGGAACGTCCTCTTTCCTATCGTCCTCACGGCCGCCGCGTACGTCGCCGGCGAGACGCTCGCGCCGGAGGCGCCGGGCCTCCTCGGCCTCGGGGCCGGAGCGTCGGCGGCACTCGTCGTCGTCGTCCAGGCCGTCCTCGGCTTCTCGCTCCTCGAGATCGTGAACTACCTCGAGCATTACGGCCTCGAGCGGCGGAAGCTCCCGAACGGCAAGTACGAACGGGTGACGCCGCTCCACTCCTGGAACAGCAACCACCTCGTCACGAACGGTTTCCTCTACCACCTCCAGCGCCACAGCGACCACCACGCCTGGCCGGCGCGCCGCTACCAGACGCTCCGCAACTTCCCCGAGGCGCCGCAGCTCCCGACGGGCTACGCCGGGATGATCCTCCTCGCCGCCGTCCCGCCCCTCTGGTTCCGGGTCATGGACCGCCGCGTCCTCGACTTCCGCGAGCGCCAGGCCCGCTCGGAGGCCGTCGAGGGGCAGGGAATCGTCGCGTAGGCGCGGGCGGCGGCGCGGGTGATTTCGACCATGGTCAAGGCTTCCCGCGAGCGTTCCAGACCGCAGTCGAGAACGCCCCCCGGGCCTCCTTGACCCCCGCGGTAAGATGCAGCCCGATCACGGGGGCGACCCGGTTTCGACGGGGCATCTCGCGATCGAGGAGCACGCCGGGCATGCCGTTTGTCCCGTAAAAACGACGGTAAATAAAAGCTGCCAACGACAGCGAACTCGCTCTCGCGGCTTAATTAACCGCGGGCGGGGCACGGGGAGCCAGCCTGGAGCGCTCCGCCGCCCTGTTGAGAGAACCAGGCTGGGACCGAAGCCCGCCACCTGAAGGCGAGGTCCGAGACGTTCCAGGTTGGTCGCAGCGCCTGGTGGTCCCGACCCGGAAGCGCGGCGACGAGAAAAGAAGTCGGGACTGAGCGTGGAGAACCTCGACGTACGGTCGCTTCGGACGGGGGTTCGACTCCCCCCGCCTCCACCATTTCGGGAGTCGCGGCCCGCCGCCGGGGAATCCGGCGGCGGGCCTTTCCTTCGGGGCGAACGGCGCGGCCCGTCCCCCCGCGGGAGCCGCGACCCCGCCCCTCCGTGGGACGATTCCCGCATGAAGCGGCTCGGCTTCCTCGCGGTCTCCCTCCTCGTCGTCGCGATCGCCCTCGTCCCCGCCGGCTGCGCCACGCTCGACCAGCTCTCCGCGACGCTCGTGAACCTCCGCCGTCTCGAGTTCCGGATCGGCCAGGTCACGGGCTTCCGGCTCGCGGGGATCGACCTCGGACGGGCGTCGGCGCTCTCGCAGCTCACGCCGTTCGACGCGATGGCGCTCGCGGGGGCGTACGCCTCGCGGAGGCTGCCGGCCGAGCTCGTCGTCGAGGTCGAGGCCGTGAACCCGAACGACGGGAGCGCGGGGACGCCGCGGACGACGAGCACGCTCACGAGCCTGGAGTTCCGGCTCCTCGTCGACGGGCGGCCGACGGTGACGGGGAACGTCGACAGGCCCTTCGAGATCCCGGGAACGGGGCAGGCGACGGTCGTGCCGATCCGCCTCTCGTTCGACCTCTACGAGTTCTTCGGCGAGAGGCGCTACGCCGACCTGATCGACCTCGCGCTCGCGCTCGGCGGGGAGAGGCGCGACACGTCCCGCATCTCCCTCGACGCCCTGCCGACCGTGACGACGCCCCTCGGGAACATCACGTACCCGGGCCGCATCACGATCTCCGGCAGCCGGCTCCGCTGACGCCGGCGGCGCTCTCCGTTTCCGCGCGCCTTCAGCTCCCGGGCCGCCTCGCCGGCGCCGGAGCGCCGCCCGCCTTCGCCCCGCCGGGGACCGGCGCCGCCGCGGGCGCCGCGGGGGCCGCTTCCGCCGCGGTCTCCGTCGGGAGCGGGATGTTGTTCGACCGGAAGGCGCCGAGGAGGGCGCTCTTGTCGATCGCCTTCAGGTAGGCCTCGCGCGGCTCGACGAGCCCCTGCTTTACGAGGTCGAGGAGCGAGTCGTTCAGGAGGCGCATCCCCTGCGCCTTCGAGGTCTGGAGAACCGACGGGAGCTGGAACGTCTTGCCGTCGCGGATCAGGTTCGCGACGGCGTTGTTCGTCAGGAGGATCTCGAGGGCGGCGACGCGCCCGCCGCCGATCTTGCGGAGGAGCGTCTGGGCGACGACCCCCTTCAGCGAGTCGGCGAGCATGACCCGGATCTGCTGCTGCCGGTCGGCGGGGAATTGGTCGACGATCCGGTCGACCGTCGACATCGCAGTCGTGGTGTGGAGCGTGCCGAAGACGAGGTGCCCCGTCTCGGCCGTCTCGATGGCGATGGCGATCGTCTCGAGGTCGCGCATCTCGCCGACGAGGACGATGTCGGGGTCCTCGCGGAGCGCGGCGCGCAGGGCGTCCTTGAACGAGCGCGTGTGGCTCCCGATCTCGCGCTGGTTGACGAGGCACTTCTTGTTGCGGTGGACGAACTCGACCGGGTCCTCGATCGTGATGATGTGGTCGGTCCGCGTCTCGTTGACGTAGTCGACGATCGCGGCGAGCGTCGTCGACTTGCCCGAGCCGGTCGGCCCGGTGACGAGGACGAGCCCCTTCGAGAGGTCGCCGAGCCTCACGACCGCGTCGGGCAGGTTCAGCTGCTTCGCGGTGAGGATCTCGATCGGGATCTGGCGGAAGACGGCGCCCACGCCGTGCCGGTCGCGGAAGACGTTGACCCGGAAGCGAGCGACGCCGGGGATCTCGTAGGCGAAGTCCGTGTCGTGGCGCTCCATGAACTCGGTCCGGTTCTTCTCGGGGAAGATCGGCCCGAGAAGCTTCTCGACCGCGTCGGACGCGAGCGACGGCTGGTCTTCCTGGCTCACCATCTCCCCGTGGACCCGGAAGACGGGCCGGGTGCCCGAGGAGAGGTGGACGTCGGAGGCCTTCCTCTCGAGCATCCGGAGGAGGAGCGCGTCGAGCGGGCGGGCGGCGGGAGCGGCGGCGCGGAGCGAGACCGCCTCGAGCGCCCCGCCGGCGGGGTACGGGATCTCCTCCGGCGCCGTGGGCCGCGGCACGGGGGCCGGAGCGGGAGCGCCGGGGAAGGCGGCCGAGGGGGCCGCCAGCTCCGGCGGCACCGGGATCGCCTCGGGGACGGGCGGTGTCGACTCGAGCATTCCGACGGAGGGAGGGGCCTCCGGGACGTCGACGGAGGAGACGGGCGGCGCGCCGTGCTTCGGCCGCCGGACTGCCGAGGCCGACATCCTTTCGGGGCGGCAGAGCATCACGGCCGGCATGGCGCCCACCTGGCCGAATCGGATCTCGACAGGGTCCTTCCCGGGGCCGGTCGGCCACGGCATCCGGTGCCGCGCGACGGCGAGCTCCTCGGGCGTCGAGCCCGGGACGAGCTCGGCGACGACCGCGCGGAACGACTCGACACCGACCGGCTCGCGCCCGACGACGGCCCGGACGTCGCCACGCGTCATGAAGAGCTTCTCGCCCGGGACGATGTAGAGCGCGTCTCCGGTCGTCTGGAGGAGGTTCGCGACGAGGAGGTCGACTCGGGAGGCCATCGCCGCCGCCCCTTCAGAAGGAGACCCGCGCGATCCGCGAAGTGGCGACGAAGACGAGCTGCGATCCGATTCCCACGGGCACGAATCGCCCGGCGAGGTTGAAGACGTCCGACATCCGGCCGTGTCCCTCGAGCGCGGTGGTCGTCAGGACGCCGGAGACCTCCGCGCCCGAGACGAGCTGGAGCGTGACGAGGTCGAGAGCCGCACCTTCCGTCGCCGACGGCTCGCCGCCGGGGCCCTCGGCCTCTATCGACACGGTGACGAGAGCGTCGCGCGAGAGGAGGCAGCTCCCCCCGCCGGCCAGGCCGATCGGCAGGAAGCGGCGGTCCTCCTCGAGGAGGACGCGCATCGGCGTCACGCCCCTCTCGCGGTGCGGGTCGGGGAGGAGCCAGAACGTCACGTCGAGCAGGCTGCCGTCGTCGAGCTGGACGGTGGCGGCGCACGGGGTCGTCGTCCTGCGAGGGATGGTGTCGTGCATGCGAACCTCCGGGGACCCGACCCGATCTTAGGCGAATCGGACGGGCCGCAGGCTCGCTTCCGGCCCGTCCCGCGGCCGGAACGCGGGCGCGTAGATAATCGCGGGGCGTGACCCGGCCCGCACTCCTCCCGTGCCTCGCCCTGGCGGCGCTCCTGGCCCTCGTGCCGGCGCGTGCGGCGGACTCGACGGCGACGTTCGTCGCGCCCGGGGGCTCCTCGCTCCTGGTGGCGGCGGCCGACGCCGAAGGGAAGACGTGGCTCTCCGTGCGCGACGTCGCGACCGCCCTCGGCGGCACGCTCGCCCACGAGGCGGCGAGCGACTCGTTCGAGCTGAAGATCGGCCCGCACACGGCCGTCTTCGGAACCGGGACGCCGATCGCCGTCGTCGACACGCGCCTCGTCCCTCTCGCCGCGGCGGTGAGGGCCGAGGCGGGAACGGCCTACGCGGAGCCGGACTTCTTCTCGCGAGTCCTCTCTCCTCTCTTCGGCGTCGCCTTCACGTGGGACCGCGCCTCGCGCACGCTCGCCGCGCGGCCGGTCGAGACGCCCGAGATCGGCGTCGAGGCGACCGTCTCCGCGTTCGAGGGGACGACGAAGGTCGTCTTCCGCTTCACGCGGGCTCCCTCGTACCGCACCGAGAAAGGGTCCGACCAGGTCGTCCTTCGGTTCCCGGCTGCGAAGCTCGTCCCCGCTTCGCCCGAGGTCGTCCCCGACGACGAGCGCGTGGCCCGGCTCCTCCTCCGGTCCGGCGAGCTCGCCGTCGTCCTGAAGGGGAAGGACCTCTCCACGAACGTCTACCCGCTCGCGGCGCCGCCGCGGATCGTCGTCGACGTCACGCGCGGCGCTCCGCCGGCTCCCGCCGCCTCCCCGGCGGCGACCCGCGTCCCCGGCGCCCTCGTCCTCCC
>CAZWRQ010000093.1:0-17055 GCA_964636395.1 uncultured Holophagales bacterium | reverse complement strand
GGCGCGTCGCGCAGAGCTCGAGCGTCACCATCCCGCCGAGCGAGCCGCCGGCGGCGAGGGCGAGCCGCTTCACGCCGAGGGCGTCGAGGAGGAGGCCGGCCAGGCGCGCCTGGTCGCGCGTCGTGACGGCGAGCGGCCTCTTCGCGTGGCCGGCGCCGCGGAGGAAGCGGGTCCCGTAGCAGGAGCCGAGGAGGTTCGGGGCGAGGACGGCGAAGCGGCGCGTGTCGATCGGCAGGCCCGGACCGACGAAGGGGCGCCAGCCGCCGAGGTCGGCCGGGGAGCCCGTGAGGGAGTGGAAGAGGAGGACGACGTTCCCGCCGTCGGCGTCGACCTCCCCCTCGAGGCGGAAGGCCTGCCGCACGTCGCGGAGCGTCTCGCCCGACTCGAGCGTGAAGTCGCCCGCGCGGTGCTCCGCGAGGCCGACCCGGAGCGCCGCGGCGTCGGGGAGGCCGCTCACCGCGCGCCCCCGACGAAGGTGCCCGAGCGCTCGTCGTTCGGCGCGGCGTCGTACCCGAGGACGCGGAGCGGCACGCCCTGCTCGGCCGCGAGCCGCGCCGCGTCGGCGGCGACGACCTGCGCGCCCGAGCGCGCGAGGTCGAGGAGCTCGCCGTGCGAGAGCCGCGGGAGCGGGCGCGCGTCGGCGTGCCGGCGCGGGTCGCGGTCGTAGACGGCGTCGACGTCGGTGACGATGTGGCAGGGCGCCGGGCCGAGTGCCGCCGCGATGGCGACGGCGCTCGTGTCGGAACCGCCCCGGCCGAGCGTCGCGACCTCGCGGTCGGAGCGCTCCCCCTGGAAACCGCTGACGACGGGGACGACGCCGCGGGCGAGGAGGGCGCGGAGGCGCCGCGCGTCGACGCGCGCGACGCGCGCCGCGCCGAAGGCGCCGTCGGCCCTCACGCCCGCCTCGCCGCCGCGGAGGCTCCGCGCCGGGACTCCGAGGGTGTTGAGAGCCGCGGCGAGGAGGGCGGCGGAGAGGTCCTCGCCGGTCGCGAGGGCGCGGTCCACCTCGCGCGCGGCCGAGGCGGCCCGCCCCGCCTCGAGGGCGCCGAGCGTCTCGAGGATGTGGTCCGTCGTGTGGCCCATCGCGCTGACGACGGCGACGACGCGCCGGCCCGAGGCGACGAGCGCGGCGACGCGGCGGGCGGCGCGCCGGATCCGGGCGGGCGTCCCGAGCGACGTCCCGCCGAACTTCACGACGAGGGTCTCCGCCCGGGCGCTCACCGCGTTCGCTCCGTCCCGCCGAGGCGGGAGAGGGCGGCGTCGAGGTCCGCGAGGAGGTCCTCGGGCTCCTCGATGCCGACGGAGAGCCGGACGAGGTCGGGCGAGACGCCCGCGGCGAGCCGCTCCTCCTCGGAGAGCTGCTCGTGCGTCGTCGTCCAGGGGTGGATGACGAGGCTCCTGGCGTCGCCGACGTTCGCGACGAGGGAGAAGAGCGAGAGGCTCGCGATGAAGGAGCGCGCCGCCTGCTCGGCGGAGACGCCCGCGGGCGGCTTCACGCCGAACGTGAGGACTCCGCCGAAGCCGCCGGAGAGGACGCGCGCGGCGGTCTCGTGGGTCGGGTGCGAGGAGAGGCCGGGGTAGCGGACCCAGGCGACCGCCGGGTGGCTCTCGAGGTGCCGCGCGACGGCGAGGGCGTTGTCCGCGTGGCGGCGGATCCGGAGCGGGAGCGTCTCGAGCCCCTGGAGGAAGAGAAACGAGTTGAAGGGGGAGACGGCGGCGCCGACGTCGCGGAGGAGAACGGTCCGGAGGCGCGCCGCGTAGGCCGCCGGGGCGAGGGCCGAGAAGGAGAGGCCATGGTAGGCCGGCTCCGGGTCGACGAAGAAGGGGCGGAAGCGCTCGGAGGCGCTCCAGTCGAAGCGGCCGCCGTCGACGACGATCCCGCCGATGGCGGTCCCGTGCCCGCCGATCCACTTCGTCGCCGAGTGGAGGACGACGTCGGCGCCGTGCTCGAGGGGGCGGCAGAGGAGCGGCGTCGCGAACGTGTTGTCGACGACGAGTGGGACGCCCGCGGCGTGGGCGACGTCGGCGAGGGCGCGAAGGTCCGGAACGTCGAGGCGCGGGTTCCCGATCGTCTCGACGTAGACGGCCTTCGTCGTCCCGTCGATCGCCTCCGCGACGCGCGCGGGGCCGCCCGGGCCCGAGGCGTCGACGAAGCGGGCCGAGACGCCGAGGCGGGGGAGCGTATGGGCGAAGAGGGCCCAGGTGCCGCCGTAGAGCGAGGTCGTCGAGACGATCGTGTCGCCGGCGCGGGCGAGGTTGAGGATCGCGAGCGTCTCGGCGGCCTGGCCGCTCGAGGTCGCGACGGCGGCGACGCCCCCCTCGAGCGCGGCGACCCGCTTCTCGAATACGTCCGTCGTGGGGTTCATGATCCGGGTGTAGATGTTTCCCGGCCTCCGGAGGCCGAAGAGGTCGGCGGCGTGGTCGGGGTCGTCGAAGACGTACGACGTCGTCGCGTAGATCGGGACGGCGCGGGCGTTCGTCGCGGGGTCGGCGCTTTCCTGGCCCGCGTGGATCGCGAGGGTCCCGGGTCGGAGGGCGGGGCGGGCGGTGGCGGTCGCGGACATCGGTGCTCCTTTCGTTCTCGGCGGGCGCGCAAAGAAAACCGGCCCTCTCTCGCGAGAGGGCCGGTCGGGGTGCCGTCGTTCGGCTCGTTACGCCGCGGGCGTCACATTCGCCGTCCCGCCGCGTACCCCGACTCCTCCTGCGAGAGCAGGGAAGAGCCGCACATGGGCATCGACATGGACATGGCGAAGACGCAGACCGGCAGGCACGCGCCGCCCGCGACGAGCGTGCTCGCGAGCGAGCGCGGGGCGGCGGAGCGTTCCATCGCGCGGCAGGGTACGGGAAGGGCCCGGGGCGTTGTCAAGCGAAATGAGGATGAGGTCGTGCGGTGGCGCGCCGATCGCGGAGCCGCTCGGACCGGGACGGCGCCGTGCCGGCCGGCTTTCGTCAGGTCGCGCCCAGGGCCTTCGCGAGACTCTCCGGCCAGCGGGCGTCGTGGACGACGCGCGCGAGGGTGAAGGCGCGAAGCCGCTTCAGCGGCTCGAGACGTCGGAGCGCGAGCCGGTAGGGGCGACCCGAGGGTGCCGCCTCCTCGGCACGGGTGAGGGCGAGGCCGCGCCTTCGGAAGTGGAGCGCCGCGAGGTCGGTCCCGACCTCCTCGCGCGTTCCCCGGAAGATGTACGTGGCGGCGGAGGGGCCCGCGAGGAGCTCGAGGACGACGCGATCCCGGACCTCTGCGAGGAGGAAGGCTGCCGTGTTCTTCGGGAGCTCGACCTTCGCCGCGAGACCCTCTTCGTCCGGGTCGAGCAGCTCGGCGAGTCCGATCGCGGAGCGCTCGCGCCCGGCCCGTCGGACGATCTCGCGGGCGCCGTCGAGCCGTTCGGGGGCGCTCCATGCCACGAGGAGACGCTCGAAGTCGCTTCCGAGGGCGGAGGCGGAGACGGCGCGCCCGTCGGAGAAGAGTCGGATTCCCGAAGCGGACGCGCACCGCTCCAGCATCGCCGAGCGGGCGGCGCGGACCGAACGGGCGAACGCGTCGGTCCGGCGCGCGAGGCGGCCGAAGTGGAAGGGGCCGCCGGGAGCGTCGAGAACGACCTCCCAGGTCACCTCTGTGAACCTCACGTCCGTCACGCCGCCGAACGGCACCTGGAACGGATCCCCGCCGGCCGGGACGACCGCGACGTGCGTCGGCCAGACGAGAAGGCGCGCGCCGCGGGCCGGGCCCGGCTCGAGGAGGGCGCCGTCGAACACCTCGGGCGACCCGAGGCCGTGCGCGAGCAGGCCCCGCACGCGCGCCGCGTCGCGGGCCTCGCCGAGCGCCTTCGCGAACGTCTCGTGCCGGCGGGCGAGCATCGAGATCCGGAGGGCTCCCGCGGGATGGAGGCCGAGCGTTAGGACGCGGCGCTCGTCCGTGAAGGAATCGGCGTCGAGGAAATCGACGCGGAGGCCGCCGACCGAGACGCCGTCGTCGTCGATCAGGGCCTCGCTCTCGCCGTGCGCGGGGGCCCCCTCGAGACCGTCGGTCTCGAACGCGCAGAGGGCGCGCCGGGTCTCCTCGACGTCGTTCAAGGCGCGTCCCGCGTCAGGAGAACCGGCCGCCGCATTCGGGGCAGAACTTCGGGTTCCCGTCCGCCTCGGTGCCGCAGGTGACGCATTTCTTCTTCGTCGCGAGGGGCTTGCCGCAGTCGCCGCAGAACTTCCCCCCCTGTGTCTTCGCCCCGCAGTGAGGGCAGACGGCACCGGTCACCGTCGCGACGTCGCGCTGCTTCATCCAGTCGACCTCGCGGGCCTTCTGCTGGACCTGCTCGCGTGCGGCCTCCGCCTGCGCGGCGGCCATCTCCTCGTCGAGGTCCGGAGCGCAGCCCTCGCAGAGGCCGGCCTTCTTGTTGAAGCAGGCGGGCCCGCAGACCCACTGGCCGCAGCGGGTGCAGTGAATGAACAGCGGGCGGATCTCGGCGACCGCCTCCTTCAGGGCGGCGTCGTGCGCGGGGCCGCCGACGGCCCGCTGCACCTCGTACGCGCCGTGAGCGGCCCGCCCGAGGAGGCCGCCGAAGATGTTTCCGGCCGCCTGGAGCGCCGAGGTCGCCATCCCGAGCTTCGACGCCTTGAAGCTCGACATGTAGCCGTTCCCGCACTTCTCGCAGAAGAACTTGAACTGGTAGCCCTTTTCGGTGGAGAGGTCCTCGTAGTTCCCCGTGAACTCGATCGTCGCCACGTTCCCTCCGGTCACTTCGTGAGCGGGGGATTATCGGCCAGATCCCGCTGGGGCGAGAAGAAGGTCCCCGCGAGGTGCCTGCGGTCCAGAACCTGACCCGGAGAACGAGTTAGACCCCGGCACCGGGTCAGGGTCGGACCCTTTTGCTCTCCGGCCGACGATGAGGCGCCCGGGAGCGCGGCTGGCCGGAAGAGCCTTCGAGCCGCATGGAGCGCAGGGTCTTCGCTCCCGACGAAGAGAGAGGTGGAATCAGAATCCGGCCCGGGGTTCGGCACGGTCGTTGCAGAAGATCGACCCGAATTTCATTGAAACGGTCTTCGACCGTATCCGGGCTGGAGGGACTGGCATGAGTCGTAAGCACGGTCTGTTTCTGGCGTCGGTCTTCGTAGCGGCGGCACTCCTGGTGCCGGGCGACGTGTTCGCACGTCCCGCCGAGGAAGCCGGCTTCGCACGTCCGGTTGCGCGTGACGTCGATCTCCGCGTCCGCGAGCCGCAGGGCGGGGAAGCGATGCGGTCGGGCGCCGTCGTCCGTCGCGAGCCGCTCGCCGTGGCCGCCGAGGCGCTCGAGGAGTATCGCGGCGTCCTCGGCCGCGGTCCGGAGGACGGCTTCGCCTTCCGGCTCGAGGAGAAGGACCGGCTCGGTCAGTCGCACGTGAGAATGATGCAGACCTACCGGGGGATCCGCGTCCTCGGCGGCGACGTCGTCGTCCACGTCGACGGCGACGGCCTCCTCGGGATCAGCGGCCGCTTCGTCGGCGGCCTGGACCTCCCGGTCGTCGCAGCGCTGGCGCCCGCGGAGTCGGCCGGCGCGGCGATCGGTTGGATCGAGCGCGAGGGCGGGGCGAACGTCGAGATCGTCGACGTCCTCGACCCGGTCGTCTGGGCGCTCTCGGGAGACCCGGTCCTCGCCGTCCCGATCCGCGCGATGTGGGTCGAGGGAGAGGAGCTCCGGTTCGAGGACGTCCACGTCGACGCCGCAACCGGCGCGTTCGTCGGGTCGCTCTCGAAGATCTTCACGGCGAAGAGCCGGAAGGTCTACAACATGAACCAGGCTTGCCTCTCGACGGGCAGCGAGCTCCCCGGCACGCTCGTCATCAACGAGGGCGGGACCTCCTCCGACACCGCCGTCATGGGCGCCTACAACAACACGGGCCTCGCCTACGACTACTACAAGAACATCCACGGCCGCGACTCGTACGACGGCTCCGGCTCGGTGATCGTCTCCTCGGTCCACGGCCAGTTCTCGACCGGCTACAGCTGCACGAAGAACAACGCGGCCTGGATCGACTCGCCCTACAACCAGATGGTCTTCGGCGACGGCGACGGAAGCACCTTCTCGAACCTCGCGACCGGCGTCGACGTCACGACCCACGAGTTCTCTCACGCCGTCTGCTCCAGGACAGCCGACCTCGCCTACCAGAACGACTCGGGCGCCCTGAACGAGGCGAACTCGGACATCCTCGGCCGCGCCGCCGCTTTCTACGGCGGGAACGGCAACCCGGCGACGACGTCCGCCTGGTCGGTCGGCGCCGACGTCTACACGCCGAGCACGTCCGGCGACGCTCTCCGGTACATGTACGACCCGGCCAAGGACGGCGACTCGGCGGACTACTACCCCACGCGAAACTACGCGACCGGGTGCACGCCCTCGAGCAGCAACGACTACTGCGGCGTCCACACGAACAGCGGGATCGGCAACCTCTTCTTCTACCTCCTCTCGCAGGGCGGGACCCACCCGCGCGGCAAGACGACCGTCGCCGTCACGGGGGTCGGGCTCTCGAAGGCCGAAAAGATCTGGTACCGGGCGCTCTCCGTCTACATGACGTCCTCGACGACGTTCCAGGGCGCCCGCACGGCGACGGCCAATGCCGCCTCCGACCTCTACGGCGGGACCTGCACTGCGGAGTGGCAGTCGGTCCACAAGGCGTGGGACGCCGTGGGCGTCCCGGGTACCTGGTCCTGCGGGACGACGTACTCGATCGCCGGCAATGCCGGGACGAGCGGCGCCACCGTCTCGGCCGGGGGCGTCTCGACGACCTCCGACACGAGCGGCAACTACACGCTCGCCGGCCTCGCGGCGGGCACCTACTCCGTGACCGCGTCGAAGACGGGCTGCACGTTCTCGCCCACCTCGATTTCCGTGACCGTCGGCCCGAGCGCGACCGGGAAGAGCTTCACGGCCACCTGCTCGACCGGCGACACGGCGCTGACGAGCGGCGTCACGCTCACCGGCCAGAGCGTCGCCAAGAGCGCGTGGAAGTACTACTACATCGACGTCCCGTCGGGCGCGACGAGCCTCGTCTTCCAGACGACGAGCGCCACGGCCGACGTCGACATCTACACGCAGTTCAACGCCAAGCCGACGTCCTCGTCCTACAGCTGCCGCCCGTACAGCTCGTCGGGCAACGAGACCTGCACCGCGACGAACCCGAGCGCCGGCCGCTGGTGGCTGGGTGTCTACGGCTACGCGGCCGGAAACTACTCCGTGACGGCGACTGTGGTTACCGGGACGACGACCTACTCCATCGCCGGGAACGCCGGGACGAGCGGGGCGACGGTGAGCGCGGGCTCGAAGTCGGCCACGTCCGACGCGAGCGGCGCCTACACGATCACGGGCCTGACCGCCGGCACCTACTCGGTCGCGGCGACGAAGTCCGGCTGCACGTTCTCGCCGACCTCCCTCTCCGTGACGGTCGGTCCGAACGCGACCGGGAAGAACTTCACGGCGAGCTGCGGCTCGACGGGCCAGGTGGAACGACTGACGAACGGCGGCTTCGAGTCGCTGACGGCCTCGACGAACAGCGCGCCGGACGGCTCCTGGTCGCGGACGGCGTACAGCGGGACGAGCTTCAACACGCTGATCGCCAACGGCAGCGCGCCGCACGGCGGCTCGGACTACGCCTACGTAGGCGTCTACAACTCCTCCGCGCAGACGGTCACGAGCGCAAACGTCGTCATCCCGTCCGCGGCGACGAGCGCGACGCTCACGTTCTACGTCTCCATCGTCACGAGCGAGACGACGACCTCGACGGCTTATGACAAGCTGAACGTCCAGCTCGTCAATGCCTCCACCGGGTCCGTCCTCGCCACGCTGGGCACGCTCTCGAACCTGAACAAGACGGCCAGCTCGACGACCTACGCGCTGAAGAGCTACTCGGTGACGTCGTACAAGGGGCAGACCGTCAAGGTCCGCTTCGCGGCGACGAACGACTCTTCGCTCACGACGACGTTCCGCATCGACGACGTCAGCCTGAAGTCGGACGGCTGAGGCCGGCTGGAGGAGAGGAGCCCGATCGGGCTTCGGGGGGAGGGGAGCGATCCTCTCCCCCCTTTTCTCGTCAGAGGGGGCGGGTCTTCGTCATCATCGAGAAGAGCCGGGCGCCCTTCGGCACGGACGAGAAGGCGTGGAAGAGGAGCGCCACGCCGTCCTCGGGGGCACAGACCTCGAAGACGGCGTCAGCGGCTCGAGGCGGAAGGCTCCGGCAGCGCGACGGGTCCGCGAGCCGAGCCACGACGTCGCCCGCCTTGACGCGCGTGCCGGGGCGGACGGCGAGGTCGACGAGGCCGCCGATGGGGGCGTGAAGAGACCGGTAGTCGGCCGCCGAGCACGCCGTGATCGGCCCGAGAGGGGCGTCCGGCTCGCCGTCCAGGACGCCGTAGTAGCGGAGGGCGGACGCGATGCGGCGCGCGTCCTCGCGGCCTGCCTCAAGGGAGAAGTCGTTCATCGAGCCGAGCTCGACGGTGAACCCGTCCACGAGCCGCGGGACGTCGGCGCGGCCAAGCCGCCGGAACGCGTCGGAGAGATCCTGCCACGGGACGAAGGACGCTTCGTCGAGGGCGCCGCCGAAGCGGGCGGGGACCTCCAGGACGAACGGCAGCCCGAAAGCCCGAGCGGCGGCGACGGCTCCCTCCGGCGCGTAGAGGTAGCGGGGAGCACGGTCCCCGGTATGGAGATCGAGAACGAGATCGGCGTCGACCGCCATCTTCTGGATCGCGAGCGCGAAGTCGAGCCTGGAGTCGGCTCCCCAGGCGGCCGCTTCCTCTTCGATCGCAGCGAGGGCCGCCTTGAGCGCCTCTCGGAAGCCGGTCCGGATCTCCCCGATGGGGGAGGAGAGGTGCGCGGCCGCGAACGAGTCGACGTCGACGTAGCAGGCTGCCGAAGCAGATCGGGAGGGGCCGGTGAGGTAGAGGTAGCCCCTGTTGAAGTTGACCCCGGTCAGGAGGTCGTAGACCCCGGCAACGTAGTCGCCGACCTGCTGGTTCGCGGAGATCGGGTTTACCCGGGGGACGAGCACGATCGTGCCGCGAAGAGGCGCAGACTCGAGAAGCTCGAACAGGCCGAGGATGGCGGCATTGCCCTGTAGCTCGCCGCCGTGGACGTTCGCCTGCACGTAGGCCAGCGGCCTCTCCTGCCGTCCCTGGGCGATGAACACGGGTGCGGTCAGCTCGTGCCCGGTCGCGGTGGTGCGGACGACGACGTCCCGGCGCTCCCATTTCGCCATGTGCTCTCCTCCGCCGGAGAGTCTAGCGAACCGCAAACGGGTTCCCTCAGATGATTTGCGTCATATTGCGACGATATCTCGATTGACAGGAGCGCGGTCCCGCTCTATCTTTTCCCGGTCTTGAGACTGTCTCTCAACACCACGCCCGTACGCGGAACTCTCGCCCTCGTCCTGGTCCTGCTGACCACCCGGGCGGTCCGAGCAGGAGAGGAAGTCGGTGAGACCGGTGCCGAATCCGTCCGGGCGCGGTGGCTGATGGGGACCGTGCTCGAAGTCCGGCTGCCGGCCGATCGCGCGGACCTGGAGGCTTCGTTCGAGGCGGTGTTTCGGGCGGTCGCCGAAGTCGAGGAGGCATCCTCGCTCTGGAGGGCGGGGACGGAGCTCGGGCGCGTGCACGCGCGCGCCGCAGACCGGTCGACGACCGTCGTCTCCGCCCCGCTCGGCGCCCTCGTCGCAGAGGCGCTGCGCATCTCCGAGCTGACCGAAGGCGCCTTCTCGCCCGCCGTAGGGGCGCTGGTGGCCGCATGGGACCTTCGCGGCAGCGGGAGACGGCCCTCGCCGGAGGAACGGCGGAACGCCGCGGCACGCAGCCGGGCCGGCGGCGTCCGATACGACCCGGCGACGCGCGAGCTCGGTCTCGACCCGGGCGTCACGCTCGACCTCGACGGCATTGCAAAGGGATTCGCCCTCGATCGGGCGGCGGAGGCGCTTCGGGCCCGGGGCGTCGACGACGCCCTCCTGAACTTCGGCGGGCAGATCCTCGTGATCGGTCCGCCCGCCGGCCGCCCTCCCCGCGAGGCGCACGTCGTCTCGCCGTTCGACGCCTCATCTCCGGTCCTCTCCGTCCGCCTCCGGGATGCGTCCCTCTCCACCTCGTCGAGCTCCGAGCGCGCGCGGATCGTCGACGGGCAGGAAGCGGGGCACCTCCTCGATCCTCGGACGGGGGAGCTCGTCTTCGCCACCGGATCGGTCACCGTTCTCGCCTCGTCCGGCGCCCTGGCGGACGCCCTCTCGACGGCGTGGGCCGTCGAGGGGCCGGCCAGGTTCCGGCACTCCGACCCGGGGAAACCGTTCCGGCGCTCGGGCTCGGTCGCGTTCGTCCTTCCTGCGGCGGAACGCGGACTCGAGACGGTTGCCGAGGCCCCATTCGTCCAGCTCCGGCCGCCGCCGCGCGGCCCAGAGGTCGCCGCGACCAGACCTTAATTCCACCTCAGAGGAGAAATCGATGAACCCGATCTCGAGGGCGCTCTTCGCGCTCCCGATCTGTGCCCTGACCCTTCTCGCGGGCCCTGCCCGCTCCGACGAGCCCGCCCCGGCGCCGCTGCCGGCCGAAGCCGAGCAGGCCCCCACGAACGAGGAGCTGGCCCGGCGCATCGAGGTCCTCTCTCGCGAGCTCGAGGCGCGCCGTCTCGGCGACGCGGCGGACCCCGCCCCGCCGGCGGGGGCCACGGGAAAGTGGGGCCTCGGCCCCGCCGCCTCGAAGGTCTACGCGAAGAGCTCCGGCCTCTCGATCGGAGGCTATGGCGAGTCGCTCTACCAGAACTTCGACGCCACGCGCGAGGACGGCGCCCGCTCCGGGAAGACCAACGAGTGGGACTACCTCCGCGCGGTCGTCTACCTCGGCTGGAAGTTCGACAGGACTTTCGTCCTGAACAGCGAGATCGAATACGAGCATGCTTCCACGGGGAAGGGGGGCGAGGTCTCGGTCGAGTTCCTGACGCTCGACGCGATGCTGCGCGACGAGCTGAACCTCCGGGCCGGCCTCCTCCTTGCGCCGGTCGGCCTCGTGAACGAGATGCACGAGCCGACGACCTACCTCGGCGCTCGCCGCCCCGACACGGAGAGCCGAATCCTTCCCTCGACCTGGAGGGCGAACGGGGTCGGCGTCTTCGGCGAAGCCGGACCGGTCGCCTACAAGCTCTACCTGACCGAGAGCCTCTCCGCGTCGTCGTTCAACGCCGCCAACGGGATCCGTGGAGGGCGGCAGAGCGGGGCGAAGGCGACGGCCGACAACCTCGCCGTCACCGGGCGCGTCGACTTCGTCTCCGTCCCGGGTCTCCTTGCGGGCGTCTCGTTCTTCACGGGCGAGTCGGGGAGGGACCTCGTGGCCGACGGGGAGTCGTTCGGCGCCCGGACGACGACCTTCGACGTCCACGCAGACTGGCGGTTCCGCGGGATCTGGCTGCGGGGGGTCTTCGCCCGCGTCTCGATCGACGACGCCGCGCTCCTGAACCGGTCGCTCGGCCTGACGGGGTCGCGCTCGATCGGCGAGCGGCAGGAGGGGTACTACCTTTCCGCGGGGTACGAGGTCCTGTCGCGGCTCGCCCCCGGCTCGCAGATGGCGCTGACGCCGTTCGTGCGGTGGGAGAAGACCGACACGCAGAAGGAGGTCCCCGCGGGATGGACGCGGGACGGCACGAACGAGAAGACGGCGTGGACTGTTGGGCTCGACTTCAAGCCGATCCCGCAGCTCGCGCTGAAGGTGGACTGGCAGGACTACGAGGACGCCGCGGGCACGGGGGTCCCGCAGTGGAATGTCGCTCTCGCCTACCTCTTCTGACCCCGTGACGCGCCGGAAACCCGCCCGGCTCCGGCCGTCCGGCGTCCTCCTCGCGCTCGCCGCGCTCCTTCCGGGCGCGGCGAGCGCCGCCGTCTTCGAGACGCAGGAACAGGCGCTCGCCCGGGTCTTCCCGCCGCCGGTGCGGGTCGTCCGTGTAACCGCGTATCTCGCGCCGGCGCAGGTGGAGGCGGCGCGTAAGGCGGCGCAGACGCCGATCGAGTCGGCAGTCGTCACCCGCTACGCGGGGTTCTCACCCGAAGGGGCCCACATCGGGACGGCCTACTTCGACGATCACGTCGTGAGGACCGCGCGCGAGGTCCTGATGATCGTCGTCGCGCCCGACGGGAGCCTCCGGAGCGTCGACGTCCTCGCCTTCGGCGAGCCGCAGGACTATCTCCCGCGCGAGGGGTGGCTCCGCCGGGTGGAGGGGAAACGGTCCGGCGACTCTCTCTTCGTGGGACGCGCGCTCGCCCACGTCACCGGCGCCACCCTGACGACCCGGGCGATCGCGGCGGCGGCCCGGCGCGTCCTCGCCCTCGACGCGCAGATCGGCCCGCCGGCAAGGCCGGCGAAGTGAGGAGACGATGAAGTACATGGAGAAGGGGGGCTACCAGAACAACCCGCTCACCCGTCTCACGCTCTGGGGGACGTTCCTCTTCCTGACGGGGCTCTGGGCCTCCAGCTTCGGGATGTACTTCTCGCGGATGGGGCTCTCGCCCGCGAGCGTCGTCTCCTATTACCGCGGCTCAGAGGAGACGTTCCAGCCGGCTCGCACGTTCGGATCGATGGTGGAGTCGTCCCACGGGCACTTCGCGATGATGGCGATGGTCCTCCTCGTCCTGACGCACCTCTACGTCTTCGTCCCCGGGCCGCGGAGGCTGAAGTCCTTCTTCGTGATCGGGACGTTCGGCACGACCTTCCTCTCCGAGGGGACGGGCTGGCTCGTCCGGTTCCTCCACCCCGCGTTCGCGGTCCTGAAGCCGATCGCTTTCCTCGCCTCGCAGGCGTTCCTCGCCTTGATGCTGGGCCTCCTCGCGGCGTTCCTCCTTCGGGCGGGGCGCCCGGCGGCTCTTCGTCCGGTCGCGGACGAGGAGCCCGAGGCCGAATCGCCGCGGAAGGCTGCGGGCGGAGCCGCCTGAGGGGTCAGGGAACGCGGAACGTCGTCGACGCGCGGCCGCTGCCGCTTCGTCCCTCGGCCGAAGCGACCCGCCCGAGGTCGAGCGTCACCGTCACCTCCTCCCCGGACTGAAAGTCGCGCGAAGGGGTGAAGCGGAGAAGCTGGTCGCCGGCCTGCCACGCCACCTCGCCCGGAATCTCGCCGGAGAGCGAGCCGACGGCGAGGACGGCGTCCGCTTCGATCGCGCCCGGATCGAGCGGCCGGGACATCAGGAAGCTGACCGCGACGCGGCGCGCGGCGACGACAGAGCCGGGCGCGGGGAAGACGTCCGCGACCCCCGGCTCGACGGCGCGAGCGGCCGAGGTCGCGCCCCAGGGGAGGGCGAACGCGACGCGGAGGAAGAGGTTCTCGACCGGTAGCGGCGGCGGCGGCGGGAGGTCGACCTCCTCAGCGAGCTCGATGGCGAGGACGACGAGGAGGACGACAGTGACGGCTGCGAGGACGATCCAGCCGACGGGGACCTTCTCGAGGACGACGGTGGCGTCGACGCGTTGTCCGGCTGCCACGTCGAACTCGCGAGAGTACGGCTTCTTCAGGGGAACGACGTCGCCGTGCTCGTCGATCTTCCGGGCGACGCGAAGGACGTAGCGCCCGGGCGGCACCCCGGGGACGGACCACGAGGACGCCATCGAACGCGCGACTGTCGTGCGGGCGCTCCCCTCGACCTTCTGCAGCTCGGAGAGGACGGGAAATGAGACGAGGACCCCGGCGTTGCGCTCGGCCGTCTTCCTGTAGACGGAAACGGCGACCTCGCCCGTCTCCTCGTCGCCGGCCGCGCTCCGGGTGAGACCGACCGAGACGCAGCCGTCGAGAGCGAGCGGCGCGAGAGCGACGAGCAGCAGCCCGGCGACCGGACGGAGGAGCCTGTCGAGGAGCATAGGGCGGAATGCTCGTCCCGCTCGCGGAGCCGTGTCAACAGCTCCCTGCGGTGCGTTCCGTGCAGCGCCTGGCGGTCCGAGCGCGCCGCGCGGAGGGCCCGGAGGGGCCAGTCGGCCCGCCCCGGGTGCCGCCGAATCGCTCTCCGCCCGGGCGCCTCGAGTCCGAGGTCCGTTCCGAGGGTGCGCCGTCGGCCTCCGGCGCGTATCCTTGCACCATGGCGTCCCCCCCGACGAGATCGGCTGGCGTGCGCGAGCCATCGCCCCGCGGCGCGGCCGGCCCTCACCTGGCGGACAACATGGGAGAGGTCCACCTCCTCGACCGGCCGATCCTGACGATCGGCGCCGCGCGCGAGAACGACGTGATCGTCCGCCTGCCCGGCGTCTCGCGGCATCACGCGCGTGTCCTCCTCTCCGACAAAGGGAACTTCTGGCTCGAGGACGTCGGCAGCCGCTACGGCACGACGGTGAACGGAGCCGTCGTCTCGCGCGCCCGGCTCGCCCACGGCGACGAGATCGCCCTCGGGGCGTGGCGCGCCACCGTGAACCTCGAGTAGAGCCACCGGCCGCGCCGCGGCCGATCGACTAACATCGCCCGACCGACACGGGAGGACGAGCGCCGGGATGCCGCTGGCCGAAGGGACGCGACTGGGGAACTGCCGCCTCGTCCGCAAGCTGGGCGAAGGGGGGATGGCGGAGGTCTGGGAGGCGATCGACGTCTCGCTCGAGCGGCGCATCGCCGTCAAGGTCGTCAAGGAGACGATCTCGAGCCTGCCGGAGTTCGACGCGCGGTTCCGCCGCGAGGCCAAGACCGCGGCCCAGCTCGAGCACCCGAACATCCTCCCGATCTACGGCTTCGGCGTCGAGGACGGCGTCGCCTACATCGAGATGCCGTACCTCTCGGGCGGGACGCTCGGCGCGCGCCTCGACGCCGGGCCTCCTCCGTCGCCCGAGACGGTCTGCGACTGGGTCGAGGCGCTCGCGTCCGCGCTCGACGCGGCCCACGCGCGGGGAATCATCCACCGCGACATCAAGGCCGTAAACGTCCTCTTCGACCAGAGCGGGCGGATCGTCCTCGGCGACTTCGGCCTCGCGAAGAACGTCGCGGACCGCTCCGGGCTGACCGCGACCGGGACGCTCATGGGGACGCCGATGTACCTCTCCCCCGAGCAGGCCCGCGGGCAATCGCTGACCCCGGCGTCGGACCAGTTCTCGCTCGGCGTCCTCGCCTACCGGATGCTGGCAGGCCAGCTCCCCTGGGGGCCGAACGCGGCTCCCGCCGTCGTGATGATGCGGATCGTCGCCCAAGCGCCTCCGTCGCCGTCGACGATTCGCCCTGGGCTCCCGGTCGCCGTCGACGCCGTCTTCGAGCGGGTTCTCGCGAAGGAGCCGGCCGGACGCTACGAGAGCTGCGGCGCGTTCGCCGAGGCGCTGCGGACGGCGCTCGCGCCTCCGCCCACCCGCGCCGTCGTCGACGCGCCGACCGTCGTCGCGTCGCAGCCGGTCTTCGTCGCGGCGCCCGTCCCGGCCCCGGCGCCCGCGCCGTCCCGCCCGAGGCCGCGTCCTCCCACGCCCGCCCCTCCGGCGCCGACGCGGAGGTCGGGCCTCGTCGTCCTCCTGGTCCTCTTCCTCGGCGTCAACTCCGTGGTCCTGGCGCTCGTCGTCTGGGACAAGGTGGCGCCGAAGCTGCCCTGGGCCTCGCCAGCGCCGACCGCGACGCCGACTCCGATCCCGACCGCCGTGCCGACGGCGGAGCCCGACTCGACACCGGACCCGGAGCCCGGGCCGGTCGTCGTCGTCGAGCCGACGGCGTCCGCGGAGGAGGCGACGCCGACGCCGACCGAGACTCCGACGCCCGAGCCGACCCCGACTCCGACCGAGGTCCCGACGCCGACCGCCCCACCGGCGCTTCCCCAGGGCGCGATCCCGCCGGTCCGCTCCTCGGACGTGCGTCCCGTCTTCGACGAAGAGCTGATGCGGCGCCACGCCGGGCTGAGCGGTCAGGTCGAGCTCGAGGTCCTGGTGAACGCGGACGGGAGCGTTGGGTCGATCCGCGTCGTCCGGGGGGTCGCCCCGGAGGTCGACGCGGTCGTCGCCGAAGCGGCCCGCGAGCAGCTCGCGTACTCACCGGCCACGTTCAGAGGGAAGGCGATCGCGGCGAAGAGCCGCGTCGTCGTCGGCGTCCGATTCCTCGTCGCGCCGCGCTGACCGCCCAGGCGACGGCCGGGCTCCGGTCTCCCGCCCGACAGACGACCTCTTCGTCGGGAGGCGCGCCGGCGAGTCGGAGCGCGCGGCCCGGCTTCATCCCCTTCGCGACGGCGACCTTCCCGTCGGGGAAGAAGTCGGCGAAGGAAGGCTCCGGGGTCGCCTCCAGCCGCGCGGCCACCGCCTCCGCCTTCGACGTGTCGAGCGCGAGGCCGTGCGAGGCGAGATCGCCGCACATCTTGTGGCGAAGGAGGTGGATTCGCTGGAGCGTGGAGAGGTAGGCGCCGCGCCAGACCGCGAGGAACGGACGGTGGTCCATCGGGTTCACCGACAGGACCTTCCGCTGGCGATTCGCCGGGAGGAACGCGTAGAGGCTCACCTCGGGGTGCTGGCGGAGGACCCAGCGCCGCGTCGTCTCGAAGCGGGTGTACGAGACGGTCCGGATGTCCTGGTCGGCGTTGTAGAGGACCCCGCGGCGGCTCGCGAAGCCGGCAGCCCCCTTCGAGACGTACGGGACGAGCGGATCGAGGACGAAGATCAGGTCCGCCCCCCGCCGGATCGCCTCGGTGAAGTCGGAGGTCCGGGTGACGGCGCCGTCGACGTAGTAGCGCTCCCCGATCCTCGTCGACGAGAAAGCCGGGTTGATGCTGAGCGACGCCTGGATCGCGAGGCTGATCGGCACGTCGTCGAGGCCGGGCTCGCCGAAGAGGACGTGCTCGCGGGCGTCCTGGTCGGTCGCTCCGACGAAGAGGCGGCGTGGCAGCTTACGGAAGTCGTTCGTCGCTCCGGGCCGGGTGAAGAGGTAGCGGAGCATCGCCTCGTAGCCGTGGGCGCGGAACGGAGCGGCGACGAGGTCCGAGTAGTCGAGGAAGAGCGACGACAGTGGGGGGCTGATCTTTCCGCGGACGAGGTCGGCGAGCCCCGCCGCGAGCGCCCGCCCGACCGTCTCCAGGGGCGCGGCGAGGCTCGCGGGGTCGAGGTACGACACCTTCAGGAGCGAGAGGTCCGCCGGGGGAATC
>CAZWRQ010000092.1:0-17077 GCA_964636395.1 uncultured Holophagales bacterium | reverse complement strand
GCCGGAGCCGGTCCGCGTCGCCTCTGCGCCCGCTCCGACCGTGACGGTCGCCTCACCGGAGGTCGCCGTCGCGGCGCCTGCCGCGACGCGCCCCGCGCGCAGGAAGACCTCGGCGGACGACCGCGCGCTCCTGGAGGCTGCCGAGACCCTGGCCGCGGAGCAGCAGGGCAGCGGCCAGCTGAAGGACATCTCGAACCCGTACGAGTCCCGGGCGATCGGCCAGACGGAGCGCCAGTACACCGGCGAGCCCCTGACCCTGAACCTCAAGGACGCCGACATCAAGGACACGCTCCAGAAGTTCAGCGAGCTGACGAACCTGAACATCGTCCTCGACCCGGACGTCCGCGGCACCGTCACCGTCTCGCTGACCGACATTCCCTGGGACCAGGCCCTCGAGCTGATCCTCAAGATCAACGGGCTCGGCTACGTCCTCGAGGGGAACGTGATGCGGATCGCCGCCACGGGCAAGCTCGCCTCCGAGGAGGCGGCCCGCCAGAGCCTCCTCAAGGCACAGGAGGCGAACCGTCCGACCCGAACGGTGATCCAGAAGCTCTCCTACGCGAACGCCGCGACCGCCGCCACGACCGCGAAGAAGGTCATGTCCCCGCGCGGCGACATCTTCGTCGACGACCGGTCGAACCTCCTCATCATCAAGGAGCTCCCCGAGTACCTCCCCACGGTACTCGACCTCGTCAAGAGCCTCGACACCCCGGTGCCGCAGGTGATGATCGAAGCCCGGATCGTCGAGGCGACGCGCACCTTCAGCAAGCGCCTCGGAATCGACTGGGGCTTCCTGGGCGTCTCCGACCAGGCCCACGGGAACACGACCGGAATGGTCTTCCCGAACAGCGCCGAGGTGGAGGGCGCGGTCTCGCTCCCGAACGGGAACCAGATCCTCCGGGCGAGCCTCGCGAACGTCCTCGACACGTTCCGGCTCGACGTCGCGCTGAGCGCCGCCGAGGCGCGGGGCCTCGTCAAGATCGTCTCTTCGCCCAAGATCCTGACGCAGACCAACGTCGCCGCGTCGGTCCAGTCGGGCTTCCAGATCCCGGTCCAGACGACGGTCAACAACACGACGACGGTCCTCTACATCGACGCCACTCTCCGCCTCGACGTCACCCCGCAGGTCACCGCGGAAGGGACCGTCATCCTCGACATCAAGATCCAGCGCCGCGAGCCGGCTCCCGGCGTCGCGATCACGGGCGGAAACAACGTCCCGCTCGTCACCCGCGACGCGCAGACCCGCCTCATGGTCCGAGACGGCGGGACGGGGATGATCGCGGGCATCTTCAAGCTCTCGGCCAACGACGGTCAGAACATGATCCCGGGCCTCTGGAAGATCCCCCTTCTCGGAGGCCTCTTCCGGAACAAGACGGTGGACGAGACCACAGACGAGCTGATGATCTTCATCACGCCGCGCGTGATGAAGGCGCTCTGAGGCCGCGACACGGAGCCGAACGATGAAGAACCGATTCCCCCTCGCCGTCGCCCTCCTGGCCGGAGTCCTCGCGGTGGCCGGCTGCTCGTCGAACACGCAGGGAGACGACGCCTCTCCCGTCTACCTGTCCGTCGGCTACACGCTCCTCCCGGAGTCGTGGAACGTCGGAAGCGGTCTGCCGCTCCAGTTCGACACGGTCGAGCTCAAGTCGAACCTGAAGAACCCCGCCGGGGGGTCGTCGAGCTTCCTCGACACGCGGCTCGACGACTACGTGGTCGAGTGGAAGAGGATCGACGGCGGGACGAAGGCACCGGAGACGGAGATCTTCCCGGGAAACGTGCTCATCCCCGCCGGCGGGACCTCGACGTTGTCGAACTACCCGCACATGACCCGTACGGCGCTCCTCAAGTCCCCGCTCGACCAGCTCCATCCGTATAACGGCGGGATCGACCGCGAGACGGGAAACAGCGAGATCCGATGCCGGGCGACCGTGACCTACCGGGGCCGGACGCTCTCCGGCCAGCCCGTCCGGGGCGTCGGCAGCTTCGGCCTCACCTTCCTCTACAGCGCCGCGACGGAGACGATCGTCGCGCGGGTGGACTGAGGACGGCATGTCGAAGGTGCGTGGAAACTCCGAGGTGAAAGCGATGCGCCGAACCCTCCAGCCCCTCTTCGCCGCGACCCTGGGCCTTTCCCTGCTCCTCGCCGGCTGCTCCGGCGAGTCGCCCACGTCGCCCAAACCGCCGGCCGGCGGGGGCACCGACGGCGGCAGCTGCACGGTGACGATCGCGCTCGACGCGACCGGCGTCACCCCGATGGCCGGGACCGCGATCATCCTTCGGGCGACCGTCCGCAAGGGCGGAGCCCTCGTCCCGGACGGGACCTCGGTCACCTTCACGACCGACTTCGGCTTCTTCCTCGAGACGGGGCTCCCGAGCGTCTCGAAGGTGACGCAGAACGGCTTCGCGGACGTGACCCTCGGCGCCAGCTCCGCAGGCCTCGCCAAGGTGAAGGCGGCGTTCGAGTGCGGCACGGCGGAGAAGTCGATCGACTATCAGCCGGTCCCCGCGAACGGCCCCTTCATCTCGAGCATCAGCCCGACCTCCGGGAGCTGTGCGGGAGGCGACGTCGTCACCATCAACGGCGGCCGCTTCGGGACCGACATGGCGAACGTCCAGGTCCTCTTCGGCGGCAAGCCGGCCTCGGTCCAGGACCTCGCCGACGCCCGGATCGAGGTGCTGACGCCTGCCCGGACCCTCGCGAACCCGCTCGTCCCCGAGGCGGTCGACGTCGTCATCCGCTTCTTCTCGGGCGACGTCCCGCTCGGCGACGTCACCGCCACGAAGGCCTTTACGTATTACTGCGTCGACCCGAACAAGCGGCTGACCATCACGTCGGTGGACCCGAACTCGGGCAAGCCGGAGGGCGGACAGCAGGTCGTCGTCACCGGGACGAACTTCCTCCCCTCGCCGACCAGCTCCGTAGCCACGACGCGCGTCACCTTCGGCGCCACGCCGGCGTCCGTCGTCTCCGTCACCGGGACGCAGATCACCGTCCAGACGCCGCGGCACGTCCTCGCGAACCCCGCGGTCCCCGAGACGGTCGACGTCGCAGTCACCGCGGACCTCGGCCTGGTCTCCCAGCAGAGCGGCCTCCTCCCGCAGGCGTTCACCTACCGCGCCGACGGCGGCGCCGGGACCTGCACGGGGGTGCCGGGACTCTTCATCGCGACGGTCCTTCCGGAGGACCCGACGAACGCAGGCAGCCCGGACGGCGGCGACATCGTCGTCATCCAGGGCGGCGGCTTCACCGCCGGCGGCACGAGCACCACCACGGACCGCACCGCCGTCTACTTCGGCGGCAATCAGGGCGTCACGCTCAGCGTCTCCGACTCCGAGATCCGCGTGACGACTCCCCGCCGCGTCCTCGCGAGCCCCGACAAGCCCGAGACCGTCGACGTCCGCGTGATCATCGACGCGGGCGGCCCGCGCGAGGCGTGCGTTCAGGCCGTCAAGGCCTACACCTACTTCCCCGGCGGGTTCCTCGAGCCCGTCATCACCTCGATCTCGCCGTCGGCGGGGCCGAACGACGCATCCACGCGCGTCACGATCTTCGGCCGCAACTTCAAGCTCCCGATGCAGGTCTTCGTCGGAGGCGTGGAGGCTTCGGTCGTCGAGATCAAGGCGAGCCAGATCATCTTCCTGACGCCTCTCGCCACCGGGCCGAACAGCGCCCTCGCGGGTCAGACGGTCGACGTCGTCGTCCGCGACCCCTACGCGGGCAAGGAATACACGAGCCCGGTTCCCTTCCGGTACTACTCCTGCCCGACGCTCAACAGCGTCGTCCCGTCGTCGGTCCCCTGGAACCAGTCGACGGTCGTCACGATCGCCGGCCAGAGCTTCGAGGAGCCGGTCGAGATCACGTTCGAGTCGGCCGGCCTGCTCCTGCGTCCGCAGGTCACGTCGGTCTCGTCTTCCCTGATCACGTTCGTCATGCCGGTCATCGACCCGCAGCTCGGCGGCGGGCCGGCCTGCGCCAACGTCGTGGGCACGCTCACGATCGCGTTCCCGGCGCTCACCTCGGCGTCCTGCAACACGCTCGACACACCGTTCACCTACCGCATCGACGCGATGACGGCGGTCAGCGCGACCCCGACGCAGCTCAACCAGACCGGCGGTCCCGCCGGCACGCCCATCGGCGGCACGCCGGCGACGATCACCGTCACCGGGACGAACTTCATCGACCCGATGACCGTTCAGCTCATCAAGAACGGCTCCCCCGTTGCGAACACGACCGTGAACAACGCGATCGTCGCGAACGCGGGCCAGCTCAGCTTCACGGCGCCCGCCGTTCCCAACTCGGCGCTGAACGAGCAGGCGTGCGTCCCCGGCGCGGACGCCGGCGTCACCGGAGTGAAGTACGTCCCGACCTCGTTCGGAATCCGGCTCCGGAACGCTCGGACGGGCTGCACGGTCGACCTGCCGGACGTCCTGATCTACAACCCCGACCTCATCGCCTGCCGAGTACCGCTCGTAGTCACGGGGTCCGCCCCGGCGACGGCGACGCTGTGCGCGGGCTACGGGCCGGCCCTGTTCACCGCGACCGGCACCGGGGCCATCTCCTTCAGCGCTTCGAACCTCCCGCCGGGAGTGACCCTTACGGCGGGCGCGACTACCGCGTCGATCGGCGGGACGCCGACCCTCGCGGCGAACGGCCCGGGCCAGAACCCGACCGTCTACTCCGGCTCTCTCATGGTGTCGGACGAGGTCAGCAGCACGACGATTCCTGTGACGATCTCGGTCGCCGACGTCGGCGCCCCGTTCTCGATCACCGCACCGGCGGCGGCCCTCGTCTCCGCGGCCCCTGCGGGCACCGTGATCGCGACGTTTGCGGCGGCGCCGACGGCCTTCGGACCGATCAATTGGGTGGTTACCGGCGCGGGAGCCACACAGACGAACACCGCGGGCGCCGGGACGAGCTTCGACCTCGTGACGAGCAACGCGGCCGCCGCGGGAACCTACACCGTCACGGTGACGGCCACGGACGCCGTCCCCTGCGGAGCGGCCGACCACTCGGCCTCGGTGAGCTACACCTTCACTCTCAACTAGCCCAGGGACGCCACCCCCTCCAGCTCGGGCCGCCCTAAAGGGCGGCCCGAGCTTTTTCCACCGGCGGCTTTGCCGTACACTGGCCGGGACCGATGGGCCTCTTCAGCAGGACGCTGTCTCGCATCGACGAGATCAAGAGGAGCTTGACCCGGGAGACCGGGCCGCGGCAGTTCCTCGCCGTCGCCGACGATCACCGCAGGCAGGGGCGCCCGCGCGAGGCGATCGACGTCCTCGAGTCGGGGCTCGCGCAGAATCCCTCCTCGGTGGCGGGCTACGTCGCCCTCGGGAGGCTCTTCCAGCAGACGGCCCAGCTCGACAAGGCGATCGACTCGTTCCAGTCCGCGCTGAAGCTCGATCCGCAGAACCTCGTCGCGATCCGGCAGCTCGCTGACGTCCACCTCGCCCGCGGCGAGAAGGTGGAAGCGATCAAGCGGCTGAAGCTCTTCCGCGGGCTCAGCCCGGGCGACCGGGACGTCGCGGAGCTGATTCGCCAGCTCGACGGCGAGCTGGCCCCGCCTCCGTCGCCGAGGTCGGGGATCCGGATTCCCGTGCCGGCCGTTCCTGTGCCACCTGCGTCGGAATTCCCGCCCCCGCCAGGTGCGCCGGTCCCGCCGGAAACCCCGAGGGAGGAGCTTCCTCCTGCGGCCTTCGTTCCGGAGACCGTTTCGACGACAGCCTCTCCGTCCCCCGCAGAGGCGGTCGCTCCCTACGTCACGGCGCCCCCGGATCAGCCAGCCCCGGGGGCCGTGGCCGACAGCGAGGAGACGGTCGGCGGGCCCGAGACCGGGCAAGTTGCCGAGCCGGCTGAAGCCGCACCCGGCCCGTTCCTGGAGGAAGAGTCTTTGCCCCCGCCGGCGCAGACGCAGTTCCCGGCGGCCTCGTCGATCGAGGTCGATCCGGCGCTCGAATCGCTCATCGAGGGCGCTCGGGCGGAAGTTCCGTCGCATCCGGCCTTCGCCCTGCTTCATCCCGAGCCGGTCGTCCCCCCGGCCCCCACGGCCCCGGAGTCGGGGCCACTTCCGGTGCCCGCCGCCACCGAGACCCTGGCCGGCTTGCTCCGTGCCCAGGGCCACCTCGGGCGCGCGCGAGAGGCCTATCTCGAGCTGGCTCGTACCGAGCCCGACGCTGCGAAAGCCCGGCGATACGCCGACGCCGCCGCGGAGATCGCGTCGGCTCGGAGCGCCTCGGCCCGCGGGAGGCTCGAGCAGTGGGTCGAGCCCTTTGCGCGGAGCCCCCGCCCGAGCAGCGGAGACCTCGTCACGGCGGTCGAGGAGATCGTGGAGAGGCTCGCACCGGCGGCGGCCCTCGTGACCGACCTGGAGGGCGTCCCGGTCGTCACCGTCGCCCCCCGACACGAAGCCGAAGCGATGGAGAGCCTGTCGGCCGAGCTGACGGCGTTCTGGAAGAACGTTCGACGCGCCCGCGTCGAGATCGGGGAGGGGGAGCTCCGGAGCCTCGTCCTGGCGGGGAGCGCCGGGACGGCGGCCGTGCAGGTGATCACGCCCGAATACGCGCTCCTCCTGAAGACCGTCCCCGGCATCCCGGCGGGACGGATCCGGTTCGAGGCGGCGCGCGCCGCCGAGCAGCTTCGTCCGGCCCTCCTCTGAGGGCCGTCCCGCCCCGCAATAGACCGAACCCCGCGAAGAGAAGGAAATGAACGTCAAGGAAATCAGGGAACTCGCAGATCTCGTCGCTCGCCGGGGCCTCGCCAGCCTCGAGGTCGAGGAGGGTGGCTTCCGGCTGCGTATCGAGGGGCCGCGCCCGGCGGTTCGCGAGGCGGCCCCCTCTCCCGTCTCGGCCTATCCGGCCGTCCCCGTGTCGTGGGAGGAGAAGGCGCCCAGGTCCGAGGCGACGCCGGCGACCTCTCCGGCGGCAGCGCCCGAGGCCGACCCGGGAGTCCACGTGGTCACCTCACCGATCGTCGGGACCTTCTATCGCGCCCCGAACCCGGAAGCCGAGCCGTTCGTGAAGGTCGGCGACACGGTGGAGAAGGGCGCGACGCTCTGCATCATCGAGGCGATGAAGCTGATGAACGAGATCGAGGCCGACGTCGCCGGGACGGTCGTCGAGGCCTTTCCGAAGAACGGCCAGCCAGTCGAGTTCGGCGAGAAGCTGTTCGGGATCCGGCCGGCCTGATGTTCCGCAAGGTCCTCGTCGCGAACCGCGGGGAGATCGCCCTGCGGATCATCGCCGCGTGCAAGGAGCTCGGGATCGCGACCGTCGCCGTCCACTCGACGGTCGATCGGGACGCTCTGCACGTCGAAGCCGCCGACGAATCCGTCTGCATCGGTCCGGCGGCCCCCTCGGCGTCCTACCTGAACATCACGTCGCTCGTCGCTGCGGCCGAGATCACGGGGGCGGACGCGGTCCACCCGGGCTACGGCTTCCTCGCGGAGAACGCCCACTTCGCCGAGATCCTGGAGGAGGTCGGACTGACCTGGGTCGGTCCCTCTCCCGAGGCGATCCGGCGGATGGGAGACAAGTCTACGGCCAAGGACACCGCGAAGAGGGCCGGGGTCCCGACGATCCCGGGAAGCCCGGGGCCCGTCGGCTCGACCGAAGAGGCGCTGAAGCTGGCCGAGCGGATCGGGTACCCGGTCCTGCTGAAGGCCGTCGCGGGCGGCGGCGGGCGCGGGATGCGGGTCGCGCGGAACGGGAAGGAGCTCGCGGCCGCGTTCGAGCTGGCGACCGTGGAGGCCGAGAGGGCGTTCTCGAACGGCTCCCTCTACCTCGAGAAGTACCTGGCCGAGCCGAGGCACGTGGAGATCCAGGTCTTCGGCGACCGCCTCGGGAAGATCGTCCACCTCGGCGAACGGGAGTGCTCGCTTCAGCGGCGTCACCAGAAGGTGCTCGAAGAGTCGCCCTCTCCCGCGGTGTCGCCGGAGCTCCGGGAGAAGATGGGCGCGGCCGCGATCGCGGCGGCCCGAGCCGTCGACTACGTCGGGGCCGGTACGGTGGAGTTCCTCCTCGACCAGGACGGCTCGTTCTACTTCATGGAGATGAACACGCGGATACAGGTCGAGCACCCGGTGACCGAGATGGTGACCGGCTTCGACCTCGTGAAGGAGCAGATCCGGGTCGCCGCCGGCGAGCCGCTCTCCTTTCCGAGGGTCGGCACCGTGAAAGACGACTTCCGCCCGCGAGGTCACGCGATCGAGTTCCGGATCAACGCCGAGGACCCGGAGAAGTTCACGCCTTCCCCCGGGACGATCACGACCCTTCACGTCCCCGGGGGTCCGGGCGTGCGCGTCGACACCGCCGCCTACATCGGGTGGCGGATCCCTCCGCACTACGACTCCCTCCTCGCGAAGCTGATCGTCCACGGCCAGACGCGCGAGGAAGCACTGGCCCGCGGGCGGCGCGCGCTCGAGCTCTTCGTCGTCGAGGGGGTGAAGACGACGATCCCGCTCCACCTGCGGCTCCTCGACGCCCCCGATGTCCGGCACGGGCGCTTCTCGACGAAGTGGCTCGAGCGGTGGCTCGCCGGAGAGACGCCGGCGGCGTGACCGCCCTTCCGTCGTGACGGCCGGACCCGGGCGCATCTTCCTCGTCGGCTTCATGGGGGCCGGGAAGTCGACCGTGGGGCGCTCGCTCGCCGGCCGCCTCGACGTCCCGTTCCTCGACCTCGACGAAGCGTTCGAGGCGCTCGCGGGCGTCACGATCCGCCGCGCGTTCGAGGAGAGGGGCGAAGCGTGGTTCCGGGCGCGGGAGGCGGAGCTCCTCCGGGGCTGCGAGGCCCTCCCCGACGTCGTCGTCGCCCTCGGGGGCGGCACCTTCACCTTTCCGGAGAACCGGGCGGTGGTCCGCCGGGCCGGCCGGTCGCTCTTCCTGGACGTTCCCTTCGAGGCGATCGCGGCGCGGCTCGGAGAGAAGGCGATCGACCGGCCGCTCTTCCGATCGCTCGAAGAGGCGCGCGCTCTCTATGAGGAGCGGCGCGCTTCCTATAGACTTTCCGACACGATCCTGGCGCTGGAGGGGGACGAGGGGGTGGACGCCGTGGTCGATCGAATCGTCGGGGCGCTCGAGAGCCGGGGAGTCGGCTGAGGAGGTGCGCTACCTCCTTCTCTCCGACCTGCACTCGAACGACGAGGCCCTCTCCGCCGTCCTCGCGCGCGTGAGGCGCAAGAAGCTCGACCGCGTCGTCTGCCTCGGCGACTTCGTCGGCTACGCGGCCGACCCGAACAAGGTCCTCGACAAGATCCGCACTCTGCCCCGTCCGGCCGTCTCGATCCGCGGCAACCACGACAAGGTCGTCTCGGGCGTCGACTCCGGCGAGATGTTCAACGCGCCCGCGCTCTTCGCGGCCCGCTGGACGGCCGAGAAGCTCTCGAAGGAGAACCTCGAGTTCCTGCGCCGCCTGCCGTGCGGTCCGGTCCTCGTGGACGAGTCGTTCGCGATCTGCCATGGCTCGCCGCTCGACGAGGACGCCTACATCTTCTCGGACTGGGACGCCCAGATGAACTTCGTCCACATGGACCGTGTCGCGCCGTCCGTCAGCGTCTCGTTCTTCGGCCACAGCCACATCCCCTCGATCTTCACCCTCGCCTCCGACGGGATCCTCGTCGAGGCGGTCCGGGGGAGCAGGAGGAAGCTCTTCCTCGAGCCGGGGCGGCGGTACCTCGTGAACCCCGGGTCGGTCGGCCAGCCGCGCGACCGCAATCCGCGCGCGAGCTACGCGATCTTCGACTCGGAGGAGCGGACCGTCACGTTCGACAGGGTGCCGTACGACGTGAAGGCGGCCCGGCAGAAGGTCCTCCGGGCCGGGCTTCCGACGATCCTCGGCGACCGTCTCCTCCTCGGGCTCTGAGGCGCGCGTGGAGCCTGGACGTCTCGGCACGGTGAGGGCCGGGCGTGCGGCGCTCGCGGTCGGCGTCCTCGCGCTCGGAGCCTGCTCGTCCCTCCCGGCGCCGTCCGCAGGCGAGAACGCGAGGGCCGCGCGCGTCGAGGCCGTCGCGCGCCTTCTCGAGATGGAGGACCGGCGTCTCTGGGACGCCCCGCTCGCGATCGCCGCGGCCGGGTCGGCCGACGCCGTCCTCCGCGAGCGGGCGGCCCTCGCGGCCGGCCGGGTGCGGCCCGAGGACGGGGCCAGGCTCCTGTCGCGGCTCCTCTCGGACCGCGAGCCCCGGGTCCGCCGGGCGGCGGCGTTCGCCGCCGGCCTCGCCGCGGAGAGGGACCTCGTGCCGGCGCTGCGGGCCGCGATCGCCGACCCCGATCCGGAGACGGCCGCGGCAGCGGCGACGGCGCTCGGACGGCTCGGCGGCGCCGAGGCGGAGGATGCCCTCCGCGAGATCCTGCGCACGGCCTCCGGGCCGGTCGCGGCGGCGGCGGCGGCCCTTCAACGCTCGAAGGACCCGGCTCTGGTCCCGCTCCTCGAAAGCGCCGCGCTCTCGACTGACCGGGAAACACGGCGGATGGCCGCCTGGTCGCTCGCTCGCGCTCCCCGGCCCGGGAGCGCCCCTGCGCTTCGCCGGCTTCTCCGGGACGAGGATGCCGAGATTGCGGCCTGGGCCGCGCGGGGGCTCGGACTGCTGGGCGACGCCGACGCCGCGGCCGCGCTCTCGGAGGTCGCGCTCGGGCGGGAGCCCGGCCCCGCGATCCAGGGGCTCCTCGCCCTCGAGCGCCTCGCGGCGAACGGGGACGCGCGGGACCTCGCGCGGGGGGCGGGCCTGGCCAGGCGCGACGATCCTCATCCCGGGATCGCCGTCGCGGCTCTCACGCTCCTTCGTCGCGCGGCGGACGCCGCCGACGTTCGCGAGCTCCTCGCCCGCGCGGCGGTCGCGGGCGGGCGCCGCGGTGGGGTCGCGCTCGCGAGCCTCGCGGCGGGCGACGCGGAGCGCGCGTTCGGCCTCGCGTTCCCTTCGAGCGGAGCTTCCCCTCTCGACCTCCGGCTCGGGGCCGCCGAGGCGCTCCCGCTCCTTCCCGCCGAACGAGCCGGGGCGTGGCTCGAGGCGCTCCTCGGGGACTCCGCGCCGCGCGTCCGCATGGAGGCGATCTCCCGCTTCCCGCGGCCTCTCGTTCCCCGCAGCCTTCCGGTCCTGACGCGCGCGCTCGCCGACCCGGACGGCGCCGTCCGCGCCGCCGCCCTCGACGCGTCGGCCCCCTTCGCCGCTGGCACGGGGGGAGGCACGGCGCTCGCCGCGGCCTGGCGTGCGGCGTTCGACGCGCTCGTCGCGTCCGGGGAGGCGGACCTCGTCGCCTCCGCGCTCGACGCCGCCGCGTCGCTGCCCGAGGGGGGGCGGGAGCTCCTGGCCGCTCAACGCGACGCCGCAGACGACCTCGTTCGCGAGCGGGCCCGGCGGCTCCTCAGGGAGCGTTTCGGCGAGGCTCCGGGCGCCTCGCCGCGGAGCGTCGCGACGCGCCTCGCCGCAGCCGACTACCTTCGCCTCGCAGAAGGGGCCGAGGGGCCGCCCGTCCGGGTCGTCGTCGAGACGACCCGGGGCGCCTTCGAGGCCGAGCTCTTCGCGGACGCGGCCCCGATGACGGTCGACAGCTTCGCCTCGCTCGCCCGCGCGGGCTTCTTCGACGGGACGACGATCCACCGCGTCGTGCCGGACTTCGTCGTCCAGGCGGGGGACCCGCGGGGCGACGGAACCGGCGGCCCCGGCTGGGCGATCCGCGACGAGCTGAACCCGGTTCCGTACGTTCGCGGCCGGCTCGGAATGGCGCTCTCCGGCCCCGACACGGGGGGCTCCCAGTGGTTCGTCGCGCTCTCCCGTCAGCCGCACCTCGACGGCGGCTACACGGTCTTCGGCGAGGTGACGGCGGGGATGGAGGTCGTGGACCGGATCGAGCAGAACGACCGGCTCCTCTCGGTGCGCGTCCGCGGCGAGCCGGCGTCCGGCGCGGCCGCCGCCGGGGGTCCCGCCCGCGGCGTAAACTGATCCCAGCCATGCCGCGCTTCACGGTTCTCGAGACCTCCGCTCTCTTCTCGAACCGCGTCAAGTACGACTACCTCTTCGAGATGGAGATGTGGCTGAAGGGCGTCGAGCGGTTCTTCATCCTCGACCACCTCCCGCTCTCCGCGTTCGAGCGGTCGCACGCGTCGCTGAAGAACTTCGTCGAGGAGGTCGCGGTCGTGAGGTCCGGGATCTCGCACCTCGCGCTCCTGACGACGCACCTCCTCGGGGAGGGAAAGGAGGACCTCGCCTCGTTCCTCCTCTTCCTCGACAGCCAGGTCTCCCGTGCCTCGGGAGGCGCCCCAGTCCCGCAGCGGCGCGGGAGCGCCGAGACGGAGCTGGCCCTCGTCGTCGAGAAGCTCGACGACTTCTCGAAGGTCCTCGACGAGCTCTCCCGGGCGCCGTTCCTCCCGCTGCAGACCTACCTCTCCCTCGGGAGGATCGTCGTCGGGACGCTCAAGTCCGATCCGAACCTCGGGGTCCTCTTCCGCGAGAACCTCCGGCCCGTCCTCGACCGCGAGTCGAAGCAGTCGCTCGCGCGCGTCCTCGCCGCCGTCTCCGACGCGAGCCAGAAGTCGGCGCTCGCGGCCCTTTTCGTCGAGCTCTTCAAGGGGCTGCGCTGGACCGAGAGGATCCGTCAGACGATCGAGTCGCCGGCGACGATCAAGCGCGCCCTCCTGGTCTTCAGCCTCATCCGCGCGCAGGCGACGAGCCTCGGCGAGTTCATCCGGAAGCGGCTCCTGCCGCGTTTCCCGGAGGACACCCCGGTCGCCGCGGGCCTCGAGCGCCTCGTCTTCTCCGTGGAGATGGAGATGCGGAAGGTGATGGAGCTCGAGCTGGTCGACGTCGCCCTGATGAAGGACCCGAAGCTCGTCTACGCGCGGATGGAGGACGCCTCCGGGATCCTCAAGGACCTCTTCCAGCAGAGCGTCATCGGCCTCGCGGAGACGTTCTCCTCCGACGTCGACGGGCGGGCGCTCTTCCCGGAGTACCGGACGAAGCTGGATCAGAGCCTCCGCCTTCGCGACGACCTGTGGGAGCTCCTGCAGGCCGTCCAGGCCTTCTCCCGGAACGCCGACAAGAAGGCGCTGAAGGCGATGATCGACTCGCTCGACGCGTTCCGCCGCGGCTCGATGAAGCACCTCATGTTCAAGGACTGGTCGCTCTTCGACCGCTTCCACTCAGGCTTCTCGCGCGAGCGGAGCCCCCGCGCGTTCCTCCCCGCGGCGCACCAGTTCGAGGTCTTCCTCAAGACGCTCGTACGGGAAGTCTCGAAGCGGTCGGTCCTCTCGTCGCACCCGTTCCGGGGCGGCCGCCCGCGGACGGGCGACGGCACGGAGGCGGCGCCGCCGCCCCGCTACAATTGACGCGGAGCCGCTCCCCGCGGCCCGGAGGTTTCCCCTTGGGTTTCGTCACCGTACCGGAGGCCGCCGAGCACTATCGGAAGGGCCGATTCGTCATCATCGCCGACGACGAGGATCGCGAGAACGAGGGCGACCTCTGCCTCGCGGCCGAGCACGTCACGGCGGAGGGCATCAACTTCATGGCTCGCGAGGGGCGCGGTCTCGTCTGCGTCTCCCTCACGGAGGAACGCTGCGACGAGCTCGACCTCGCCCCGATGGTCGAGCAGAACACCTCGAACCACGGGACGGCGTTCACCGTCTCGGTGGAAGCGCGCGGCAAGACGACGACGGGGATCTCCGCCGCGGATCGCGCCCAGACGGTCCGGACGCTCGTCGACCTGCGAACGAAGCCGCACGACCTCCTCCGTCCGGGGCACATGTTCCCGCTCCGCGCCCGCAAGGGAGGCGTCCTGAAGCGGGCGGGGCACACGGAGGCATCGATCGACCTCGCGCGGATCGCCGGCCTGACTCCGGCGGCGGTGATCTGCGAGATCCTGAACGACGACGGCGCGATGGCGCGCGTCCCCGACCTCCTGCGCTTCTCGGAGAGGCACGGAATTCCGCTCGTCTCGGTCGCCGACATCATCCGGCACCGGATGCACCACGAGCGGCTCGTCCAGCGCGTCGCCTCGCCGAGCCTTCCGACGCGGCACGGCGAGTTCCGCGTCCACGCGTACCGGTCGGACCTGACGAACGAGGAGCACCTCGCGCTCGTGATGGGCGACGTCGCCGAGGAGGAGCCGATCCTCGTCAGGGTCCACTCGGCGTGCCTGACCGGCGACGTCCTCGGCTCGATGCGCTGCGACTGCGGCGAGCAGCTGAACAAGGCGCTCGAAATGATCGCCCGGGAGGGCCGGGGAATACTCCTCTACCTCCTCCAGGAGGGCCGGGGGATCGGACTCCTCAACAAGCTTCGCGCCTACGACCTCCAGGACGGCGGCCTCGACACCGTCGCCGCGAACGAGGCCCTCGGCTTCGCCCCGGACGTCCGCGACTACGGCATCGGCTGCCAGATCCTCCGGGACCTCGGCGTCAAGAAGATGCGCCTCCTGACGAACAACCCGTCCAAGTACGTCGCCCTCGACGGATTCGGCCTCGAGATCGTCGAGCGGGTCTCCCTGGAGATCCCGCCCACGGACGCGACGCGCGGCTACCTCTCCGTCAAGAAGGCGAAGATGGGGCACCTGCTGAAGCTGGTGTAGCCGCGGGCCCGTCGCACGTCGTGCCCGGCGGGGTACGATGCCCGGCGCGTGGCATACGGGTTCGTCCTCGTCGGCGGTCGCTCGAGCCGCATGGGGCGCGACAAGGCGCTCCTGCCGATCGGCGGCGTCCCGATGGCCCTCCTCCAGGCGCGGAAGCTCGAGACTCTCTGCGCGCGGGTCTGCTTCGTCGGAAAGGAGCCGAGTGAGCTCGTCGCTCTCGGCTATCCCTTCGTCGAAGACGGGACGGAAGAGCGGGCGGCGCTCCACGGCCTCGTCGCCGCGCTCGCCGCCTCTCCGGAGGAGGAGTGCCTCGTCCTCGCGGCCGACCTCCCGCTCGTTCCCGCGGAGCTGCTCGGGTCGCTCCGCGCCCGGCGCGGAGCGACCGATGCGCCGGCCGTCGTCCCGTGGGACGGAAAGGGCCCGCAGCCGCTCTGCTCCGCCTGGTCGACGCGCGCGCTCCCGGCGCTCCGCGCCTCGGTCGCCAGCGGAGACCTCTCCCTCCGCCACGCCCTGGGGGCGGCCGGCGCGATCGTCCTCCCGGCGACGGAGACCGAGCGCCTGCCCGGCTACCGGCCCGGCGTCTTCCGCAACGTGAACACCCCGGAGGAGTACCGTGCCCTCGAAGAAGAGCTCGCCTGAGCTGACGCACCTCGACGCCGAGGGCGCTGCCCGTATGGTCGACGTCTCCGGCAAGCCGAAGACGATGCGGAGCGCGAAGGCCCGCGCGGTCGTCACGCTCGGGGCCGCGGCCTGGTCCGCCCTCGAAGCCTCGGAGAACCGGAAGGGAGACGCCCTCGCCGTCGCGCGGATCGCCGGCATCCAGGCGGCGAAACGGGCCTCGGACTGGATACCGCTCTGTCACCCGCTCGTCTTCGACGCAGTCGACGTCCGCCTCGAGCGGCGCCGGAGCCGGCGGCAGGTGGAGGTCCTCGCCACGGTCCGTGGCTCGGGACGGACGGGTTACGAGATGGAGGCGATGGTTGCGGCGGCGGCCGCCGCCCTCACCGTCTACGACATGTGCAAGGCGGCGGAGAAGGGGATCGTCGTCGGGCCGATCGAGCTCGTGGAGAAGAGCGGCGGCAAGAGCGGAGACTGGCGGCGAGCGCCGGCCCGGTCAGGCTCGCGGCGCCGCGCCTGAGACCTCCGCCGGCACGGCCTCCTGGAACGGCTCCGCTGCCGCCTCGGCGAGGACGGGGAGGAGCGCGGCGACCGGGAGGAGCGCGAGCCGGTCCCAGGTCCAGGTGACGAGCCAGCCGACGTCGACCCGCGCGAACGCGAAGGCCGCGACGAGGAGCGCGACGTAGGCCGCGGCGCCGGCGAGGAGCGGGCGGCGCGCCCGGCGCGTCGCCGGTGCGAGGGCGAGGACGATCGCCGCCCCCGCCAGCCAGGGGAGCGAGGGGAGGAGGGCGACCTCCCCGAACGCGGCTATGGCACGGAACGGTTTCCCGACCCGGAACGCGCTCGGCGTGAAGTCCGCGAGGGAGGCGACGTCGTGAGCGGCGCGGTAGAGCGTCCACGGCACGACGCCGAGCAGGAGGCCGAGACCGCCCGCGACGGCGGCGTCGCGCCACCGTCGCGCGTGGAGGAGCAGGGCGGTCGCCACGACGAGGACGACCGCTCCCTCCTGCTTCGTCAGGGCGGCGAGCGCCAGGAGGAGGCCGACGGCCCAGGGAGTGAACGGTGTCGGGTTCGCGCTCTCGAGAAGGAAGAGCGCGGCCAGGACGAGGACGAGAAGAAGCGTCTCGGCGTAACCGACGTACGCCGCCGTCTGGAAGTAGGGGAGGAGGACGAGGGCGGACGCCGCGAGGAGGCGTACGGGGAGGGACGCCCGCGTCCTCGCGCAGGTGAGCGCCGCCGCGAGCGTGAGGAGAGCCGGCCGAAGGAACGCGAGGAGGAGCTCGTCGTAGCGTCCGAGGAGCTTCGCGGCGCTTGCGAGGAGGACCGGCCAGAGCGGCGGGTACTCGGGGTGAGAGAACTCGCCCGTCGGGTCGACGCGGAAGAGGGCCGCGAGGTCGCCGGAGGCGTGGAGAGCGCGCGCCTTGAGGCCCCAGATCGCGAGGTAGTCGCCGAGCGAGAGGGGCTGGCGCAGGGCGAGAAGCGTCGCGGAGGCGAAGCCGGCCGCGAGCACGAAAAGAGCCGCCGCGAGGAGGGCACGCCGGCTCATCGTGCGCCGCTCCGGGCCGGAAGTGGCGTGAGGGAGACCTCGGCGCCGTCCCCCTCGACGAGGACGACCCGGCGCGGGGCGAGGAGATAGGCGGCCTTCCGGCGGAGCCGCTCCCGGACGTCGGCAGGGACGAGCGGACCGACGGAGAGCCGAGCGTCGACGCGCGCGGGCCATGCCTCGGCCGTGCGGAGGGCCGTCGCGCAGAAGCCGGCGTCACGAGCGAGGCCAGGGGCGTTCAGGAGCCGCCCGCGGGGCCCGGCCCTCCAGAAGCGCCTCGCCATCCGGACGGAGTCGGCATACGGGAGGTCGTGCCGGAGCGCTCCCGCGAGCAGCGCGGCGAGCCCCGCTCCGGCGAGGAGGGCGACG
>CAZWRQ010000091.1:0-17204 GCA_964636395.1 uncultured Holophagales bacterium | reverse complement strand
TTCCCTTCGGACTTCGCGTCGTAGAGGGCGGCATCGGCCGTCGCGAGGACGTCGGCGGGCTGAGCGTGGCCCGCCACGAGGGCGACGCCGATGCTCGCGCCGACGGCCGGCCCGTCGTACCCCTCGGGAGTCGCGAGGGCCGCGGCGCGGTCGCGGACCCGATCGGCGACGGCGCGCGCTTCCTCCGCTCCCGCCCCCTCGAGGAGGATCACGAACTCGTCCCCGCCGATTCGCCCGACGAGGTCGCCCGGCCGAACGGCGTCGAGGAAGAGCCGGGCGAACGCGCGGAGGAGCGAATCGCCCGAGCCGTGGCCGGAACGGTCGTTGACCTCCTTGAAGTTGTCGAGGTCGACCAGGAGGAGCGCGGAGGGGAGGCCGCGCTCGGCGCGCGCGAGGAGCCGGACGAGGTCCTCCTCGACGACCCGGCGGTTCGGGAGGTCGGTGAGCGGGTCGTGCCGCGAAAGGTGGACGATCGCCTCCTCGTAGCGCTTCCGCTCCGTGATGTCCCTCTTGACGGAGACGAAGTGGGCGATCGTCCCGATCTCGTCCCGGACCGGGGTGATCGTCTGGTCCTCGACGTAGACCGAGCCGTCCTTCCGGCAGTTCGTCGTCTCTCCCTCCCAGGTGCGCCCCGAGAGGATCGTCTGCCAAAGGTCCCCGAAGAAAGCCCGATCGTGCCGGCCCGAGGACTGGATCCGCGGCGTTCGCCCGACCGCCTCCTCGCGCGAGAAGCCGGTCATCCTCGTGAACGCGGGGTTGACCCACTCGATCGTCCCGTCGGGGGCGGTGATCACGACGGAGTGGTGGACGACGTCGAGGGCGAGCGACTGGAGCCGGATCTCGGTCAGGCCGGCCGCGTGGTCGAACGAGAGCGAGATCTGCTGGGTGAGCCGCAGGAGCAGGTCGACGGTCCGGGTGTCGAACGCGTTCGCGTTCGGGGCGTGGACCGTGAGGGCGCCGACGGCCGTTCCCCCGGCGACGAGGGGGAGGGCGATCGAGGCGCCGATCCGGTGTCCGGCCGAGCGGTTTCGCCAGGTGCCGCCGAAGGCGTCTCCGTTCCGCGCCTCGGCGCGCTGGACGAGGCCGGTCCGTATCGCCGCGCCCGTGATCCCTCCGTGCGGGGAGGGGCGGTCCCAGCGGATCTCGTGGGCGACGGCTTCCGGGGCGTGCGGACCGGCGAGGCCGCTCATCCGGACGCTGCCGTCGGGCTGGCGCTGACCGATGCAGACGAGGCCGAAGCGGAAGACCTCGGCGACCGTGCGGCAGACGTGGGCGTGGATCTCCGGGAGCGGCTCGCGGGCGAGGAGGCGGGCGTTGACCTCGGCGACGAGCGTGAGGACCTGCTCGTTCCGCCGCGCGTCGGTCCGGTCGACGCCGACGGCCCAGACGTCGCGGTCCTCGGTCGGACCGGCGGCGGCGAGCGTCGACCAGGAGACGGTCCGGACCGCCCCGGCCTTCGTCGTCAGGTCGACCTCGACGTTCCGGAAGCCGCGGGCGGACTCCCTCCAGAGCTCGCACATCCGGGCCTTCTGGAGCGGGTCGGGAAAGAGCAGGTCGGCTGCACCGGGGCTCCGGACGACGTCGCGGGCTGTGTAACCCGTGGCCCTTTCGCACTCGGCGTTCCAGAACGAGAACACGCCCTCTCCGTCCACGGCGCAGACGAGGAAGGGAAGCGAGCCGAGGACGAGGCGCATTTCCGACAGCTCCGCCCAGAGCAGCTCGAGCTCGGGGACGTGGTCGAAGCTGAGGCCCTCGGGGAGCTTCATGGACCTCCGGGGAGGCTCGCGGGAATGGACGTCCGGGGCGGGGGTCGACGCGCGATCATCCCGAACCGGCCGCCACGCCGTCAAGGGGCCTCCTCCGCGCCTGTCGACCGCCTCCCCGCCCGTGGCGCGGCGTTCCCTTAGACTCCGCCCCGTGCCGAAGAGAGCCGACCTGACGTCGATCCTGGTCCTCGGGTCCGGTCCCATCGTCATCGGGCAGGCATGCGAGTTCGACTACTCCGGTACGCAGGCCTGCCGGGCCCTCCGGAGCGAGGGGTACCGGGTCGTCCTCGTCAACTCGAACCCCGCCACGATCATGACCGACCCCGAGTTCGCCGACGCGACCTACGTCGAGCCGCTCGACGTCGCGACGGTGGAGCGCGTGATCGCGAAGGAGCGTCCCGACGCCCTCCTCCCGACGGTCGGCGGGCAGACGGCGCTGAACCTCGCCGTCGCCCTCGAGAAGGAAGGGGTCCTCGAGAGGTACGGCGTCGAGCTCCTCGGCGCCTCGGCGAAGTCGGTCGAGCTGGGGGAGGACCGTCTCCTCTTCAAGGAGGCGATGCTCCGGGCCGGCGTCGACGTCCTCCGCTCCGGGATCGCTCGAAACGTGGGCGAGGCGCGCGAGATCGCGCAGCCGTTCGGCTTCCCGGTCATCGTCCGCCCCTCCTTCACGCTCGGCGGCACGGGAGGCGGAATCGCCTACAACGCCGACGACTTCGAGGCGATCGTCAAGCGCGGCCTCCTCCTCTCGCCGGTCCACGAGGTCCTCGTGGAGGAATCGGTCCTCGGCTGGAAGGAGTTCGAGCTCGAGCTGATGCGCGACGCGGCCGACACCTGCGTCGTCGTCTGCTCCATCGAGAACCTCGACCCGATGGGGGTCCACACGGGCGACTCGATCACGGTGGCGCCGCAGGTGACGCTCACCGACGTCGAGTACCAGGCGATGCGCGACGACGCGAAGACCGTCATCCGGACGGTCGGCGTGGCGACGGGCGGCTCGAACATCCAGTTCGCCGTCAACCCGCGGACGGGGCGCCGGATCGTCATCGAGATGAACCCCCGCGTCTCGCGCTCGTCGGCCCTCGCCTCGAAGGCGACCGGGTTCCCGATCGCGAAGATCGCGGCGCTCCTCGCCGTCGGCTACCGGCTCGACGAGCTGCCGAACGACATCACGAAGAAGACGCCCGCCTGCTTCGAGCCGTCGCTCGACTACGTCGTCGTCAAGATCCCTCGCTTCGCGTTCGAGAAGTTCCCGGGCGCCTCGGACGTCCTCGGGGTCCAGATGAAGTCCGTCGGCGAGGTGATGTCGCTCGGGCGGACCTTCCCCGAGGCGTTCGGCAAGGCGCTCCGCTCGCTCGAGGCGGGCCGCGGCGGGTGGACAGGGGCGGGCGCCGCGTCGATGCCCCGCGCCGAGGCCCTCCGCGTGCCGCGCCCGGAGAGGGTCCACGCCGTCCTCGACGCGCTCCGTTCCGGCGCCTCGGTCGAGTTCCTGCACGAGGTGACGGCGATCGACCCCTGGTTCCTCGACCGCTTCCGCGAGGTCGTCGCCCTCGAGGCCGAGCTGAAGGCCGCGGGGAGCGAGGCGCTCGCTGCGCCGGCGCTGCTCCAGCGGGCGAAGCGGATGGGCTTCTCCGACGAGGACCTCGGGAGGCTCTCGGGGCGGAGCGCCTCGGAGGCGCGCGCGGCGCGGCTCGGCGGGGGCGTCGTCCCCGTCTTCTCGCGCGTCGACACCTGCGCCGCCGAGTTCGAGTCGTCGACCCCGTACCTCTACTCCTGCTACGAGTCGGAGTGCGAGGCGGCGCCGACCGGGCGGAAGAAGGTCGTCGTCCTCGGCTCGGGGCCGAACCGGATCGGGCAGGGGCTCGAGTTCGACTACTGCTGCGTCCACGCGGCGAAGGCGATCTCGGAGGCCGGCTACGAGTCGGTGATGGTGAACTGCAACCCCGAGACCGTCTCGACCGACTACGACACCTCCGACCGCCTTTACTTCGAGCCGCTCACGTTCGAGGACGTGATGGCGGTGATCGAGAAGGAGAATCCGGCCGGCGTCCTCGTCCAGTTTGGCGGGCAGACGCCGCTGAAGCTCGCCCATCCGCTGAAGGAGGCGGGCGTGCCGATCCTCGGCACCTCGCCCGACGCGATCGACCGGGCCGAGGACCGCGAGCGCTTCGGCGAGCTCCTCCGCGAGACCGGGCTCGCGGCCCCGCCGTGGGGGACGGCGCGCGACGTGGCCGAGGGGCTCGCGGCCGGCGCGAGGCTCGGCTTCCCGCTCCTCGTCCGGCCGAGCTACGTCCTCGGCGGCCGCGCGATGCGGATCGTCTACGACGACGCGGCGCTCCGCGGCGTCCTCGAGGAGGCCCTCGAGGCCTTCCCGGGGCGCCCTGTGCTCCTCGACCGCTTCCTCGAGGACGCCTTCGAGCTCGACGTCGACGCCGTCGGCGACGGGACGGACGTCGTCGTCGGGGGCGTGATGCAGCACATCGAGGAGGCGGGGATCCACTCGGGCGACTCCTACGCCGTCATTCCCCCCTACCGCCGCGTCCCGCGGGAGTCGCTCGGCGAGATCCGCGAGGCGACGCGCCGCCTCGGGCAGGCCCTCGGCGTCGTCGGCCTGATGAACGTCCAGTTCGCGCTCCGCGAGGGGAAGCTCTACGTCCTCGAGGTGAACCCCCGCGCGTCCCGCACGGTCCCGTTCGTCGCGAAGGCGACGGGCGTCCCGCTCGCGCGGATCGCGGCGCGCCTCTGCCTCGGGCAGACGCTCGAGGAGGTGGGACTGACGAAGGAGCCGCCGGTCCCCGGCGTCTCGATCAAGGCGCCCGTCTTCCCGTTCCGCCGCTTCGAGGGCGTCGACACGATCCTCGGCCCCGAGATGCGCTCGACGGGCGAGGTGATGGGGCGCGACCGGAGCTTCGGCCTCGCGTTCCTGAAGGCCGCGGCCGGCGCCGGGCTCCGCCTGCCGGAGACGGGTACCGTCTTCTGCTCCGTCCACGACGGCGACAAGGAGGCGCTCCTGCCGATCGCGCGGGAGCTTTCCGCGCTCGGCTTCCGCCTCTCGGCGACGGGCGGCACGGCGGCGTTCCTCCACGCGGCGGGGCTCGAGGCGACGCCGGTCCTGAAGGTGAACGAGGGGCGGCCGAACGTGGTCGACCGGATGATCAACGGAGAGATCCAGCTCGTCGTCAACACTCCCCTCGGGAAGGAGTCGTTCTACGACGAGGTCGCGATCCGCCGGAACGCGCTCGAGCGGGACATCCCGTGCCTGACGACGCTGACCGCGGCCGCGGCGGCCCTCGAGGCGATCCGCGCCCGGGCGGGGGGGCCGCCGTCGGTCACGCCGCTCCAGGACGCGGTGGCGTAGTGGACGGGCGCCGCGGGCGCCTTCTCCCGCTCGCGGCCTTCGCGGCGCGGGCCTCGCTCGCGCTGGCTCTCCTGGCGCTCGCGTTCGCGGCTCTCCGGATCCCCTGGCAGCCGGCCCCGATCCCCCTTCTCGCGTTTGCGGCGCTCATGCTGGGCGCGGCCCTCGCGAGGCCGAACGTCACGGTCCTCCTCTCGGCCGCGGCGCTCCCGCTCCTGCCGATCCTCGGGAACCTCTTCGCCGGGCCCTGGGTGGCGCCGGCCGAGCTCGTCCTCCTCCTCCTCGCGGCGGCGACGCTCCTCCGGGGCGGGTCTCCGGACCTCGCCGCACCGCTCCCGCGAGCCCTCGCGATCTCGACGGCGGCGATGGCGGCCGGCGCGTTCGCGGCGACGCTCGCGGCGGTGGCGCCGGCAGAGCTCCCCGCGGCGGTGCGCGAGCTTTCGAGCTCCTTCTTCTCGGCCGGGAGCGATCACGCCGCGGCCCCGCTCCGCGCGGCGCTCGTTCACGCCTGCGGCCTGCTCGGCTTCGCCCTTTTCCGTCGCGTCGCCGCGGCCCGCGGAGAAGGGACGCCGCTCGCAGCGCTCGTCGCGGGGCTCGCCCTCGTCGGGGCGTTCGCCGTCGTCGAGGCGGCGACGGGGCTGAAGCTCTGGAGCCCTGCGCACTACGAGGCGCTCTCCGCCGGGCTCCGGGTCCCCTCGACGCTCCCCGACTACAACGCGACCGGCGCCGCCATGGCGCTGGGGCTCTTCCCGGCGCTCGCGTTCGCGTACGCGGCGCGCGGCTCGCGGCGGCTCGCGTGGGCCCTCGCCGCGGGGCTCCTTCTCGCGGGCCTCCTCCTCTCCGGCTCGCGCACGGCCTGGCTGGCCGCGCTCCTCGCGGGCGGCGCGACCCTCCTCGGAGCGCTCCACGCGCGCCGAAAGGAGGCGCACGGCGGGAGCCGTCGGCTCCTGCTCGGGGCCTCGCTCGCGGCCGGCCTCGCCGTCGCGGCGGTGGCGGCGTGGCCGGGCGACGTCGGAGCGCTCCTCCGCCGGCGCGCCGCGACGCTCCTCGAGCCGGAGGCGGTGCTGAAGGCGGTCCGGGCGGGGCGCCTCGGCTTCTGGACGGCGGGTGCGCGGATGGTCGCCGAGCATCCCGTCGCCGGCGTCGGCCCCGGAAGGGTGCCGGCCCGCTTCGACGACTTCTGCGACCCGGGGTTTCCGGTCCGCAACGAGAACCTCCACAACTACTTCCTCCAGGCGGTCGCGGAGAACGGCGTCCCCGGCGGGCTCCTCGTCCTCCTGCCGTTCGTCCCGCTCGGGCTCCTCCTCGGCCGCTCGCTCGCGAGCGGGGCCGCGTTCGTCTCGCCGGCCGCCGCGCTCGCGCCCGGACTCCTCGCGTTCACGGCGACCGGTGTCGCCTCGCACCCCTGGCTTCTCCCGGAGCTTCAGCTCCTCTTCTGGAGCGCGGCGGCGCTCCTCCCGGGGGCGGCGAGAGGCCCGGCCCCGGAGCCCCGCTTCCGGCGGGCGGGCGTCCTCGCGCTCGCGACCCTCGCCGCCTGGGGCGGATTCGTCCTCGTCGCGCGTCCGGGCCAGGAGCGGGGGCGCTGGGGCGCGGGCGAGTGGTTGGCCGAGGGAGCGGAGAAGCCGTACTTCTGGGTCGGCCCGCGTGCGCTCGTCCCGGTGGAGGTCCCCGGCGGGGAGCGCCTGAGCGTGCGGCTACGGGGGATGCAGGAGGGGCTCGGGCGCCGGCCGCTCCTCGTCGCGCTTCGCCTCGACTGCGGGCCGGTCCGGAAGGTCTCCGTTACGGCGCGTGCGTGGCAGGATGTCGTGGTGGAGCGCGGCCCTGAAAGGACCGGGAACGTCCCGGCTCGCGGCGGTCTCCTCGCGGTCGAGGCGAGCCGGGGTTTCCTGCCTTCGGGGGACGGGCGCGGCGACCGTCGTGTCCTGGCCCTTCAGCTCGCCCGGCCGCCCCTGCGTCCGGCCCCGGAGGAGCGGCCGTGAACCGTCCGAGCCCCGTCGCAGGGGTCCTCGCCTTCCTCGGCTGGGTGGTCCTCGCGGCCTTCTGCTCCGTCGTCCTCCTGCCGCCGCTCCCGTCGCTTAGGACGGCGGTCTGGGGGGCGTCGGTCGTCCTCTTCGCGGCCGCCGTCCTCGCTCCGCTCCGGTCGCTCCCCGTCGCGGGGCTCGCGGTCGCCGCCTCGGGCGTCTCCTCGCTGGCGTTCGGCCTGGCCCATCCGGCCGCCGTCGCACCCGTGCCGCTCGCGGCCTACCTCGCCGGCGCCGCCCTGCGCTCGATCTACGACCTGGAGCGGCCGCCGGCCCGCCACGGCCTGACGCCGCTCTGGCGCGCCTTCGCGTCGGTCTCGGCGGTCTCCGCCCTCTCGGCGTTCGTCCTCGCGCGGACGGCCTACTTCCTCGTCCGTGACGTCCCGCCGCCGCGGGTCGTCAACCGCCTCGGCCTCGACGCGGAGCAGGCCGTGGCCGGGACCGTCGCAATGCTCGCCGCCCTCTTCCTGGCGGCCGGCTTCCACGCGCTCGGCGTGCGCGCGGGGCGCGATCGGCGCGGCGCGCGCCTCGTCGACGCGGCCCTGGTCGTCGCCGCTCTCGCCGCGGGCGGGACGGCGATCCTCCAGAAGGCCGGTCTCTTCCCGCACCTGCGCGCGGCGCACTGGGAGACCTGGGGGCGCGCCCAGTCCACGTTTACCGACCCCTCCGCCGCGGGCGTCGGCGCGGCGCTCCTCCTCGCCCCGTGCCTCGCGCTCGCGGTCTCGGGCGGCTGGCCGCGACGCGTGGCCGCGGGCGTCGGCGCCGCCGGTCTCCTCATCCTCCTCGCCGACGCCGGCTCGCGGGCCGGCTTCATCGGCGCGCTCGTCTCGGTCCTCGTCCTCGTCCTCTGGGCGGCGACGCACGCCCTCGCCGGCCAGAAGCCGGGCGTGAGGCGCCGCGTCGCACTTTCGGCCGGGACGCTCGCGATCCTCGTCGCGCTCGCGTTCGGCGCCGCGCTCGCGTGGCCCACGGGGCAGGGGGGGCGGAGCGCGCTCCTCGCGCGGATCTCGGAGTCGTTCGGAAAGAAGGAGGCGACGACGCTCGGCGAGCCGCAGCGGCTCCTCCTCTACGAGGGGGCCCTCGCGCTCGCGCGGGAGCACCCCGTCACCGGCAGCGGTCTCGGGACGTTCCGGTCACGCTTCCCGGACGCCGCGCGCGCCCTGCTCGGGACCGACGTCTCGTTCACCGACCACCCTCCGTCCCTCTACCTCGGCGTCCTCGCGGAGACGGGGCTCGCCGGGACCCTCGTCCTCGCGCTCCTCCTCGCCGGCCTGCTGCCCGCGCTCGGCGGCGCCCTCTCGTTCGGCGGGGCGCGCTCGGAGGAGTCTCTCCGCGTGGCCGGCGCGGGAGCCGCGGTCGTCGGCCTCCTCGTCGTATTCCTCTTCGGCTCGCACCTCGTCTACGGGGAGATCGCCGCGCTCGCGGGCCTCCTGACGTCCCGGCTGCCGGCCCCGCCCGAGGGACGCTCGGCGCGCATGCTGGGCCACGTCCTTCCGGTCGCCGTCGCCGGCGCGTCGGTCCTTCTCCTCGGCGGCGCGCTCGCGCGCGGCGTCGAGACGTGGAGCGCCGACGCCGCGTTCGCCCACGCGCCGGCCGCGGGCCTCTGGAGCGAAGAGCACGAGCCCGACGGCCGGCCGTTCCGATGGACCTCCCGTGCCGCCGCGCTCCGCGTCGACGCGCCGGCCGGGCGCCGCTCGGTCCTTCGGCTCCCGGTGCGCAACGCCCGCCCCGACGGCGAAACGGTCGCGGTGAGCGTCTTCTGGAACGACCGCCCCCGCGGAACGGTCGAGCTGCCGCACGGCGGGTGGAAGGTCCTCCGGCTCGACGTCGAAGGGCCTGGCGTCGCCCGGCTGACCGTGGATCGGACGATCGTCCCTCCCTCGCGGGTCGACCGCCGCCGTCTCGGCGTGGAGACCGGCGCGCCGGCGTGGACGCCGTGACGGAGCTCCGCTTCCACTCGAGCGACCCGAGACGCCGCCCGCGCGCCTGGAAGATCGACGGAAACGCCGGTCGTGTCGTGGGGGCGCTTCTCGTCCTCGCCGGGACGCTCGTCGCGATCGGGCTCTTCGGCGCCCCGGACCTCGTCGCCTACGTCGTCCGCTCGGCGGAGCGGCTGACGATCCGGGCCACCGCCCGCCGAGGCCTTCTCGCCTTCGACTCGGTCCGCCTCCGCTACGAGAAGCTCGACAGACGCGTCCGGACGGACGAGCTCTTCCTCGCGAGGATGGCCGTCGTCCTCGACCTCCCGAGCCCCTCCGGGCTCGTCGCGACGGGCGAGGCCACGCCTGCCGCGACGCCGGACGCGCTCGAGGCGGAGGTCCATCGCCTCGGGCGGCGCCTCCGCGCGATGGAAGGGTTTCGCCGCACCCTCGCGTCCGCGAAGACGGAGGAGCCGGGACGGATCCCCTCCCGCTCTCCCGTCGAGCCGTCGTCGGCGGTCCCGGTCCACCTCTTCGGGCCGCGTGTCTCGCCGCTGACGCACCGCCCCGAGTTCCACGCGGGCCTCGGCCTCGCGGCCCCGGAGGGGACGCCGGTCCTCGCCCCGGCGGGGGGACGGGTCGTTTTCGCCGGCCGAGTCCCCGGGAGCGCCGGGGCGGAGTGGAGGAGCTTCCGGAACGTCGTCGTGATCGCCCACGGCGAGAGGACCCGGACGGTCCTCGGATACCTCGGGGAGATCCGCGTCCGGCGCGGGCAGGTCGTCCGCCGCGGGCAGCAGGTCGGCGTCGTCGGGGTGAACCGCTTCTCGCCGACCCCCCAGCTCCACTATGGCGTCTGGCGGCGGATCGGTGCGCGCTGGACGCCTGTCGACCCGAGGCTCCACGTCCTCGATGCGGAGTGGATCGGGGCCCGGGACCTCGCGACGCCAGTCGTCCCGCCGGCGAGCGTCGAGCTGCCGCCCGCGTTCCGCTGAGCCTCGCGGCGGAACCGCCCCCTCAGAGCTTCGCGAGCAGCCCGAGCGCCTTCTCCGCGTCCTCCGGCTCGTTCCCGAAGTGGGGCGAGAGGCGGAGGAAGCCGGCGCGGGCCGAGCAGGAGACGCCGTTGCCCTCGAGGTGCTTCATCGCGCGCCGCGCGTCGAGGCCGGCGGGCGGGCGGGACGCGAGGATCCCGGAGCGGACGGCCTGCCCGTGGAGTACGGGGGAGAACCCGACTTTGGGAAGTCCCTCCGCGAGGACGTCGAGGACGGTCCCGATCCGCCGTCCGATCCTCTCGAGGCCCGCTTCGAGGAGGAGGCCGATCGAGGCGTGGAGCGCGAAGACCCCCGGCATCGGAAGCGCGCCGATCTCGAACTTCGTCGCGTCCTCGGCGTACCCGGGATTCGCGCCGAGCTCGTACTGCGTCGGGTGGGTCCGCTTCAGGTTGAGCCAGCCCGACGGGGCGCGCAGGCGCGAGCGGAACGCGGGCGTCGTGAAGAAGAGCCCGCACCCCTCGGGGCCGAGCATCCACTTGTGGCCGTCGGCCGAGAGGTAGTCGGCGCCGAGGGCGGCGACGTCGACCGGGATCGCCCCGGCCGCCTGGATCGCGTCGAGGCCGAACGCGATGCCGCGCGCGCGGCAGAACGCCGAGACCTCGACGGCGGGAGCGACGAAGCCGGTGTGGTATGCGACGAGCGAGAGCGAGACGAGGCGCGTCCTCTCGTCGCACGCGGCGAAGACCTCCTCGGCCGTGTAGGCGCCGTCGCGCGTCGGGATGCGCCGCACCTCGACGCCGTGGCGCGCGAGGTCGAGCCACGGGGCGAGGTTCGCAGGGAACTCCGACTCCGTCGTCACGACGACGTCGCCTCTCTTCCAGTCGAGCCCGCCCGCGACGAGCGCGAGGCCGTACGTCGTGTTCGGGACGATCGAGACGGACGACGCCCCGCCGAGCTCGGGCGTCACGCCGAGGAGGCGGGCCCCCGCCTCGCGGAGCATCTTCACGCGCGCCTCGAGATCGGGGAACGCGAGCGGGCCCCTCGTGGAGATCAGCTCGGCGTACTCGCGGAGCGCGTCCGCGGCGCGCGCCGGGAGCGGCGAGACCGCCGCGTGGTTCATCTGGATGGTGCCGGCACGCGACGGAAATTCGCGGTCGAGCGAAGCGGGGGAGAAGTCCATCGTCAGAACTCCTTCTGCGCCGCGAGGACGGCGTCGAGGTTCCTGCGGACCTCGGCCATCGAGTCGCCCCCGGTCTTCTCGAGGAGGGCGTCGGCGAGGACGAGCGCGAGCATCGCCTCGCCGATGACGCCGCAGGCGGGGACGGCCGTCACGTCGGAACGCTCGTACTGCGCGCGGTGCGGCGCCTTCGTGTCGACCTCGACTGAGGGGAGCCCCTCGCGAAGCGTGGCGATCGGCTTCTGGAAGAGGACGACGAGGACGTCCTCGCCGTTCGTGATCCCTCCCTCCATGCCTCCCGCGCGGTTCCGCTCGCGGAAGAACCCCAGCTCCTCGCTCCACGAGATCGGGTCGTGCGCGAGCGAGCCGGGAGCGAACGCGTTCGAGACGCCGGAGCCGATCGAGACCGCCTTCACCGAGGGGATCGAGAGCATCGCCTGGCCGATCCGCCCGTCGAGCTTCCGGTCCCAGGAGACGTGCGAGCCGAGCCCGGGCGGGACGCCGCGCGCGGCGACGAGCATCGTCCCGCCGAGCGTGTCCCCCTTCTTCGCGGCCGCGTCGACGGCCTGCGTCATCTTGTCTTCGAGCGCGGGGTCGACGGCGCGGAACGGCGAGGCGTCGTCGACCTTCGCGAGCGTCGCGAACGAGAACCCCTCGCGCGGCTCTTCGACCGACACCGGGCCGACGGAGAGGACGCCGCTCCTCACCTCGATTCCGCACGCGGCGAGGAGCTGCCGACAGACGGCTCCTGCCGCGACGCGCATCGCCGTCTCCCGCGCGCTCGCCCTCTCGAGGACGTCGCGCAGGTCGCGCCGGCCGTACTTGAGGCCCCCGGCGAGATCAGCGTGTCCCGGCCTCGGCGACGAGAGGCGCCTCTTCGCGGCGGCCTCCGGGTCGACCTCGAGAGGCCCCATCACGCCTTCCCAGACGCCGTGGTCGAGGTTCTCGACCGTCATCGCGAGCGGCGAGCCGAGCGTCTCGCCGCCGCGGAGGCCGCCCGTGAACCGCACCCGGTCGCGCTCGATCTTCATCCGCCCGCCGCGCCCGTAGCCGTGCTGGCGCCGCGCGAGGTCGGCGTCGATCGCCGCGACGTCGAGGCGGAGCCCGGCCGGGAGCCCCTCGAGGAGCGCGGTCAGGAGCGGCCCGTGGGACTCGCCGGCGGTCAGGAGGCGGAGGCGCGGCATGGAAGGGGAGTCTAGCGGAGCGCTATGCTCGGCCTGCCATGTCGACCGCTCCCCGCAAGCGCCCCGCGACGTACGAGGACATCCTCGCGCTCCCCCCGCACGTCAACGGGCAGATCGTCGACGGCGAGCTCTTCGCGACGCCCCGCCCCGCGAATCCCCACGCGACCGCCTCCTCGACGCTCGGCATGGACATCGGCGGCGCCTACCAGCGCGGGCGTGGCGGCCCTGGCGGCTGGTGGATCGTCTTCGAGCCGGAGATCCACCTCGGGCGAAACGTCCTCGTTCCCGACCTCGCCGGCTGGCGGCGGAGCCGTCTCCCGGCCATTCCGCCGACCGCCTTCTTCACCCTCGCTCCCGACTGGGTGTGCGAGGTCCTCTCGCCGTCGACGGCGAGCTTCGACCGTGTGAAGAAGATGCGCGTCTTCGCGGCGGAGGGGGTCGGGCACGCCTGGCTCGTCGATCCGGGCGCCCGAACGCTCGAGGTCTATCGGCTCGCCGAGGGGCGGTGGGTCCTCCTCTCGGCGCACGAGGGGACGGAGAACGTCCGGGCCGAGCCGTTCGAGGAGCTCGAGATCGTCCTCTCCGACCTCTGGGTGGAGATGGAGTCGCCGGCTCCGCAGGGCGGGACGCCGGCCCGGTGACGGAGATCCGGGCCGGCGCCGTCCGAGGTCACTTCGCGGCGTTCAGATAGCGGAGGAGGTCGCCGTCGGTGGAGAGGACGAGCGTCGTCTCCGGGTCGACGCTCTCCCGGAGCGTCGTCATCGACTTCAGGAACCGGTAGAAGTCGGGGTCGCGATTGTAGGCGGCGGCGTAAATGTCGGCGGCCTGCGCGTCGGCCTTGCCCCGGATCTCCTGCGCCTTCCGGTACGCCTCCGACTCGATGACCCGGAGCTGCCGCTCCTTCTCGCCCGCGATGCGGGCGGCCTCGCCCGCCCCCTCGGAGCGGTAGCGTTCGGCGATCCGCTTCCGCTCGGAGATCATCCGGGCGTAGACCTCCTGCCTCACCGCCTCGACGTAGTTGATCTGCTTGATCCGAAAGTCGAGGATCTCGATCCCGAGGTCGTGGGTCCGCTTCCGAGCGTTCGCGAGGACCTCCTCGGTCAGCTTCTCGCGGCCGTACTCCACCTTCTCGGCCGGCTCCGGCTGCGAGAGGTCGGCCATGTCGTCGCCGACGACGAAGGGGCGGTTCGTCGAGCGGACGATGTCGATCAGCTCGTGCTTGGCGATCGTGTTCCGGGTCTCGCCGTCGAGGATGTCGTCGAGGCGCGACTGCGCGCCCCGCTCGTCGCGGAGGCGCTGGAAGAAGAGGAGCGGGTCGGTGATGCGCCACCGGGCGTAACAGTCGACCCAGATGAAGCGCTTGTCCTTCGTCGGGATCTGGTTCGGGTCGCCGTCCCACTCCATGAACCGCTTCTCGAAGGCGTGGACGACCTGGACGAACGGTGCCTTCACCTTCAGGCCGGACGTCGTGATCGGCTTGCCGACCGGCTTGCCGAACTGGGTGACGATGACCTGCTGCGTCTCGTTCACCGTGTAGAGAGAGCTCGAGAGGAGGACGACGGCGAGGACCGCACCGAGGACGACGGCGGTGATCCGGGCTTCCTTCACGGCTTCACCTCCGGGGCGCCGGCGAGGGGCAGGAGGGGGAGGACCCCCTTCAGCTTCTCGTCCAGGACGATCTTCCTCTTCACCTTCGGGTAGATCTCGCCCATCGTCTCGAGGTACATCCGGCGGCGGGTCACCTCGGGGGCGCGCTGGTACGCGGCGTGGACCTTCACGAAGAGCTCCGCGTCGCCCCGGGCCCGGTTGACGCGGTCGGTGGCGAAGCCCTCGGCCTGCTCGATCGTCTGCTGGGCCTGGCCGCTCGCGCGGGGGATGATCTGGTTGTAGTCGGCGCGGGCCTGGTTGATCAGCTTCTCGCGCTCCTGCTGCGCCTGGTTGACCTCGTTGAACGACGGCTTGACCGGGTCGGGCGGGTTCACGTCCTGCAGGACGATCTGCTCGACCTTGATGCCGGTCTCGTACTGGTCGCAGAGGTCCTGCAGTCGCTGCTCGACCTCGGCGGCGATCTCCTGCCGGCCGACGGTCAGGACCTCGTTCACGCTCCGGTCGCCGATGATCTCGCGCATGACCGTCTCGTTCATGTCGCGGAAGGTCTTCTGGACGTTCCGCACCTTGAAGAGGAACCTGTACGGGTCGCGGACCCGGTACTGGGCGGTCCACTCCACGACCGCGACGTTCAGGTCGCCCGTCAGCATCAGCGACTCGGAAGAGAGGTCTTCCTGCGAATAGGTCGAGCGGGGGGAGGCGGAGGCATCCGTCCGGAAGCCGAACTCCTCCTTCAGCTGGCGCTCGACCGGCACCTTCACGACCCTCTCGATCGGGCTCGGGAGCTTCAGGTGGAGGCCCGGAGAGACCGTGCGGGCGTACTTGCCGAAGCGGAGGACCAGCCCCGCCTCTTCCGGCTCGATCGTGAACCAGGCCGAGAAGAGGATGGCGAATGCCAGGACGCCGAGGGCTCCCCGGACCAGGAGGCGGACCGGGATGCTCGGGGTCCTGAGCCGGGTCCCGTCGGGAAACTGGATCTCCATCGGATCTCCTTTCGCAGGGCGCCGGCCGGAGCCGCCACGCACGCCGATAAGGTGCAACGCAACGGCTCGAAGGGAGATTCCCCCGAGCGTGAGCTTTTCGCGAGCTCCGATGCGCCTCGACGAAGCCTATCGCACGCCCGGTGCCACGGGACTCCCAGGGCCTCGCGACGGATGCCGGGCGCGCGCCGCCGCAGCGGCCTTTCCTACGCCGCCGAGGGGTGGTCCATCCGGGCGAGGACGTGCCCGGCCATCGCGAGCGCCAGCTCGTGCTCGCCCATGAAGACCTTCCCGGCATTCTCCCCGCGGAGCAGCTCGGCCTCCTCCTCGGTGTGGGTCCGGAGGACGATCTCGATCGAGGGGTTCAGAGTCTGCGCGACCTCCACCATCTTCCGGACCTTTACCGGGTCGGGCGTGGCGACGACGAGCATCGCCGCCGTCGCCACATGGGCCTGGACGAGGACCGTCGGATCGGAGGCGTCGCCCGAGACCGCCGGTATCCCCTTTTCTCGGAGCGCGGCCACGGCCTCGCGGCTCATCTCGGCGACGACGAACGGGATCTTCCGCTCCGACAGCGCCTCGGCGATGCGCCGCCCGACCCGCCCGTAGCCGACGAGGACCACCTGGCCGGTGAGGAGCGCCTCGTCGACCGTCGTCGGGAGCGCGGCCGTCTCGTGCTCGAGGGCGGCCAGCCTTCGGGCGAGGGCCGAGTGCCGCTTCAGCCAATCGGCGATCGGCCCGACGGTCGAGAAGACGACCGGGTTCAGGCCGATGGAGATGATCGACCCGACGAGGATGAGGCTGTGCCCGGCCGCCGGGAGGAGGCCGAGGTCACGCCCGAGGACGGCGATGATGAACGCGAACTCGCCGATCTGCGCGAGCGCCGCCCCGACCGTCAGCGCCGTGTGGAGCGGGTAGCGAAGCGCGAGGACGAGCCCGACAGCCCCGAGCGTCTTGCCGATCATGATGATCGCGACGACGACGAGGACCTTCACCGGCTGCTCGACGAGGACGCGCGGGTCGAAGAGCATCCCGACCGAGACGAAGAACAGGACGGAGAAGGCGTCGCGGAGAGGCAGCGACTCGTCGGCCGCGCGGTGCGCGAACTCCGACTCGCGCATCATCATCCCGGCGAAGAAGGCGCCGAGGGCGAAGGAGACGTCGAAGAGCTTCGCGGAGCCGTAGGCGACGCCGATCGCCGTCGCCAGGACGCAGAGCGTGAAGAGCTCGCGCGAGCCGGTCCGCGCCACCCAGAAGAGGAGGCGCGGGAAGACCCGCTTGCCGACGACGAGCATCAGGACGACGAAGAGGGCGACTTTCCCGAGCGTGATCGCGACCGCCGCGAGGAGGCTCCCGCCGGCCGGTGCGCCGGCTGGCGCGTTCCCGCCGAGGAGCGTCGCGAGCGGCGGAAGGAGGACGAGGGCGAGGACGCAGGCGAGGTCCTCCACCACGAGCCAGCCGATCGCGATCCGCCCGTCCTGCGACTCCAGGATCCCGCGGCTCTCGAGGGCGCGGAGGAGGACGACGGTGCTCGCCGTCGCGAGCGAGAATCCGAAGACGAGCGAGGCGCCGGTGCTCCAGCCCCAGAGCTTCGAGGCCCCCATCCCGAGGAGCGTCGCGAGCGCGATCTGGACGATCGCCCCCGGCACCGCGATCCGCTTCACGGAGAGGAGCTCCCCCATCGACAGGTGCAGCCCGACTCCGAACATCAGGAGCATGACCCCGATCTCGGCGAGCTGCCCCGCGAGCCCGACGTCGGCGACGAAGCCCGGCGTCCCCGGCCCGATGACCATCCCCGCCAGGAGGTACCCGACGATCGCCGGGACGCGCAGCTTCGACGCGATCAGGCCGAAGACGAGCGCCAGCCCGAACCCGGCGGCGATGGTCGTGATGAGGGCGGCTTCGTGCGGCATCCGTTCGAGCTTCCTGCCGGATGGTAACGGACGGCGGAAAGGTCTCTACTTCGTGGGCAGCTTCACGCGAAACTCGTACAGTCCGTCCTTCCGCTTCGTCATCGACTCGAGGGCGGGCGTGCAGCGGCACTCCGTCTTCAGATCCTCGATCAGCGGGAGCGCGTCGACGGCGCTCGAGGCGATGCCCGTCACGAGCGTGCCGCCTCTGACCGGCTTCCTCTCGAGGACGACGGCGCGGACGGGCGCCGGGCGCGGCACGGAAGGGGGCGGGGACGCGGCCGTCGCCGCCCCCTTC
>CAZWRQ010000090.1:0-17228 GCA_964636395.1 uncultured Holophagales bacterium | reverse complement strand
CCTGGAGCCTGACGAAGCGCCGGATCGAGTACCCGCACCTGCCGCCGCTGACGTACTTCGAGCGAGCCGAGGCGCGAGCGGTCCACGTCGACCTCGCGCGCGGCCGGTCTCGCGTCGGCTACGTCAGCGGGCCCGGCGACGAGGTCCCCGGGGTCCTCCGGCAGATGGGCTACGCCGTCACGCTCCTGTCGGGCGATGACCTCCTCCGCGGAGACCTCGGCCGCTTCGACGCCGTCGTCCTCGGCATCCGCGCCGCGAACACGCGCGCCGAGCTGAAGGACGCGATGCCGCGACTCTTCGACTGGGTGGAGGCGGGCGGGACGCTCGTCCTCCAGTACAACACCAGCTTCGAGCAGGTGACCGACCGGCTCGGCCCGTTCCCGCTGAAGCTGGGCCGCGATCGGGTCACGGACGAGGAGTCCACTGTGACGCTCCTCGCGCCGGAGCACCCGCTCCTGACGACGCCGAACCGGATCGGCCCGGCCGACTTCGGAGGCTGGGTCCAGGAGCGGGGCCTCTACTTCCCGGCGACCTGGGACGAGCGCTACGTGCCTCTCCTCGGGATGGCCGATCCCGGGGAGAAGGAGCTGACGGGCGCGCTCCTCGTCGCGAGGCACGGCAAGGGAACGTACGTCTACACCGGGCTCTCGTTCTTCCGGCAGCTTCCGGCCGGCGTGCCGGGCGCGATCCGCCTCTTCGCGAACCTCGTCTCGGGCGGGACGCCGCGTGGCTGACGAGAGGCCCGTCGCCGACGAGCCGCCGCCGGTCGGGAAGCGCTGGGGCGTCCTCTACGCGGTCGTCCTCGGCGCGCTCGCGCTGGAGGTCCTCCTCTTCTGGCTCTTCGCGGAGTCGTTCCGGTGAAGGGCCTCGACTGGGGGGTCCTCGGAGCGTCGCTCCTCTTCATCGTCGGCTACGGGACGTGGCGGAGCCGGAAGCAGAAGGGGCTCGAGGGGTACCTCCTCGCGGGCCGGAGCCAGGCCTGGTGGACCGTCGCCGTTTCGATCATGGCGACGCAGGCGAGCGCGATCACGTTCCTCTCGACGCCCGGCCAGGCCTTTGCCGACGGGATGCGCTTCGTCCAGTTCTACTTCGGGCTCCCCGTCGCGATGGTGATCCTCTGCGTGACGGTCGTCCCGCTCTTCCACCGGCTGAAGGTCTACACGGCCTACGAGTACCTCGAGGGGCGTTTCGACGCGAAGACGCGGACGCTCACGGCGACCCTCTTCCTCCTCCAGAGGGGCCTCGCCTGCGGACTGACGATCTATGCCCCGGCGCTCGTCCTCTCGGTCCTCCTCGGCTGGAGCATCCAGGTGACGACGCTCCTCATAGGGAGCCTCGTCGTCGTTTACACGGCGACCGGAGGCGCGAAGGCGGTCAACGAGACGCAGACGTGGCAGATGGCCGTCATCCTCGTCGCGATGGGCTTCGCCCTCGCCGCCCTCATCCGGGTCCTTCCCGAGGGGGTCGGGTTCGGCGATGCGGTCCTGGTGTCGGGGGCGCTCGGAAGGATGAACGCCGTCGAGACGACGTTCGACCTCGGCGACCGCTACAACCTCTGGTCGGGGCTGATCGGCGGCGCGTTCCTCGCGCTCTCCTATTTCGGGACGGACCAGTCGCAGGTGCAGCGCTACCTCACGGGGCGCTCCGTCGCCCAGAGCCGCCTCGGCCTCCTCGCGAACGGTCTCGTGAAGGTACCGATGCAGTTCGCGATCCTCTTCGTCGGCGCGATGGTCTTCGCGTTCTACCAGTTCGTCGTCCCGCCGCTCTGGTTCAACCCGGTCGAGGCGCGGAAGGCCGCCGAGGCGCGCGGGGCCGAGATGGCCGCTCTCGAGACGGCCCACGTCGCCGCGTTCGACGAGCGCCGGACCGAGGCGCTCCGCCTCGTCGCGGCGGGGAGGTCGGGCGACGAGGCGGCCTTCGCGGCGGCGAAGGAGTCGCTTCGCACGGCGCACCAGAAGTCCGAGGCCGTGAAGGCGAAGGCCGCGACGCTCGTGAAGGAGGCGGTCCCGAAAGGGGAGGGGAAGGACACGAACTACGTCTTCCTCCGCTTCGTCCTGGAGGTCCTCCCGACGGGCGTCGTCGGCCTCGTCCTGGCCGCGATCTTCGCCGCGTCGATGTCGTCGACGGCAGCGGAGCTGAACGCCCTCTCGACGACCTCCGTCGTCGACGTCTACCGCAGGTACCTCGGGAAGGAGGCGCCGGACGCGAAGCTCGTCCGGATCTCAAAGGGGCTCACGGTCGCCTGGGGGGCCTTCGCGATCGTCTTCGCCCAGTACGCGGGCCGCCTCGGGACGCTCGTCGAGGCGGTGAACATCCTCGGCTCCTTCTTCTACGGGACGATCCTCGGCGTCTTCCTGACCGCGTTCTACCTCCCGAGGGTGAAGGGGGGCGCCGCGTTCTGGGGCGCCCTCGCGGGCGAGGCCGCCGTCGTCGGCGCCTGGCTCCTCACCGACGTCTCGTTCCTCTGGCTGAACGCCCTCGGGTGCGCCGTCGTCGTCCTCGTGGCGCTCGGCTTCTCGTCGTTCCGGTCGGCGCGCGACGGGGCGCCCCCGGAGTCCTCTCTCGCCTGAAATCCGCGGCCCGGGCCTCACGAGCCCGGGCCGCCCGCAGCGGGCCGGGGCCCTCCCGAGCGGCTCCGTCCCGGAAGGAGACTCGCGATGTCCTCGAAGGCCCGGCGGACGCTCCGCCTCCCGATCCTCGCCCTGGCCGCCCTCCTCGCCAGCGGCGCCTCCCTCGCGGAAGACAAGGCCGCGAAACCCGCGACCCCGCCGACCCGCGACGAGCTCGTCGCCGCCGCGCGGAAGGTGATGACCTCGCAGACCTACTGCGCCTTGATCACGCTCGGTTCTTCGGGGCGCCCCTCGGTCCGGACGATGAACCCCTTCCCTCCGGAGGACGACCTGACGGTCTGGTTCGCGACGAACGACCGGAGCCGGAAGGTCGCCGAGATGCGCGCGGACCCGCGCGTGACGCTCTATTACGCCGACCACGCGAAGGCGAGCGGCTACGTCTCCCTCAGCGGGCGCGCCGTCCTCGTCGACGACAAGGCGGAGATCCTGAGGAGGAAGCGCGCCTACTGGGACACGTCCTTCCCGGGGCTGAAGAACCTCGTCCTCGTGAAGGTCGTTCCGGAGAAGCTCGACGTCCTCAACTACGAAGGGAAGATCGTCGTCGACCCGATCACGTGGCGGACACCGTCGATCGACGTCGGCGCGGTCACGCCGGCGCCGTAGGCGCGCCGCGGTTGCACGCGCCGTCTTCGCAGCGCCCGGTCAGACGGAGGCGGTTCTGCGCGAACAGGTCGTACGCCAGGTCGAGGATCCACGAGATTCCCGGCAGGCGCGTCGGCGCGACGAGGAAGCGAAGGCCGACCGCCTCGTAGGCTTTCCGGAAGACCTCGACGCCCTCGACGATCGTCCCATCCGGGAGGCGTCCGTGAATTCGCGCGAGGAGGCGCTCCATCGGGACGCCGGTCTCTCCCGCATCGAAGCCCGGGGTGGCGAGGTCGGTCAGCGTCAGCCGCCCTCGCCGGTCGAGCCTCCGGAGCGCACGCGCCTCGCGGGCGCAGAGCGGGCAGGCACCGTCGTAGAAGAGCTCGAGGGCGACGGTCGGCGCGCTCAAGCGGCCCTCCGGAGGAGCCGGTCGACGGCCTCGCGGCGGTAGTCGAAGATCCTCTCGACGGTCCTCGCGACGACGAGGTGATGGGCGAGCGCCCCGAGCGGGCCGAACGGCTCGCGATATTCGACGACGTCCCGCATCAGCGTCGTATCCCCGCGGCGCTCGAAGGAGTGCGCGTGGCGCCAGAGGGCGTAAGGACCGGAGAGCTGCTCGTCGACGAAGCCAACGCCCGGCTCCCAGGCGGAGATCCGGGTCTTCCATCGCACCGGGACGCCGAAGAGGGAGAGCGAATAGTCGATGATCGTCCCTTCCCGCATCTCGATCGGCAGGGGCGTGAGGATCCGGAAGCCGAGGAACGACGGGGTGAGCGCCTCGAGGTTCCGGGCGTCGGCGAAGAACGGGAAGACCTCCGCCGGAGTCCCGGGGAGGAGCTGCTCCCGCTCGAGCCTGTGCGCCTTCGGCGTCGTTCCAGGGGCCTGGCTCTTCCAGGTCACGTCGTCCCTCCGGGATCTCTACGGCAGCGGCGCGGACGCGGACTTCGACGCGGGCTCGGCCCGGCCGGCGTCGGTCGCCCGACGGCGAAGTCGCCCGAAATGCGAACGCGGGCCTTTCGGCCCGCATTGCGAATGCCGGAGGGGCGTGGATCGGGGCCTACTTCTTCGCCTTCCACTCTCCGAGGGTCTTCTCGAAGGCGGAGGTGTTCGGTTTCGCCGGATCGGCCTTCGCGAGGGCGAGGGCCTCCTCGCCCGTCTTGACGGCCTCGGCCGTCTTTCCTTCCTCGGCGAGAAAGCGAGCCTTCCGGGAGACGTTCGCCCAGTTCCGGCTCGCGGCGATCGACTTCTCGAGCTGCTTCCAGGCCTCTGCGCGGTCCTGGCGCTGCTCCCAGTAGTAGCGGGCCGCCATCAGGGGCGACTGCCAGGCGCTGGCCTCGGCGGCGCCGAGGGCCTTCTTCAGCTTCCCGTCGACCTCCACGCCGAGCTTCACCGGGACCCGGAGCTTCTCCCACTCGATCGCGAGGACGGCACCCGTCGCTGAGATGGAGGGGAACCCGATGTGGAGCGTCTCGGTCATCGGCGCGGCTTCGGGCTTCACCTTCACGCGCAGCGCGTCCTTCGCGGCGTCGTACTGCGTCTCCCACCAGAGCTTCGTGTCGGTGTTGAAAACGACCGTCCACTCCTCCTTCCCGGGAATCGTGACGAGCGAGTAGGTGCCCGCGGCGAGCTTTTGCCCCTCGATCGTCACGTCGTCGGAGAAGGTGAGGGTCGTGGCGGCGTTCGCGCCGGTCCTCCACGGCTTGTCGTACGGGACGAGGTCGCCCCAGATGGCCCGGCCGCGGACGCTCGGTCGGCTGTAGGAGATCGTCACGTCCGTCAGGCCGACCCGCTGGCTCAGGGTCGTCTTCGGGCTCGGCTGCGGGGTCTCGAACTGGGCGAATGCGGGCGTGGCCAGCGCCGCGGCGGCGAGGAGGAGGGTCGGACGGAGCTTCATCGCGTGTCTCCTTCGTGCGGTTCCATCGGTAGATACCCTACGAAAATGGGCTTTATAGCAGATGGCCTCCGGGCCCCGTCCCCCTAGAATCGGACCGTCGATCCGGACCGTTCCCGGGCTCCGGGGATCGGGGCAGGAGGTCTCATGGCCAGCCGCACGGCGTTCCCGCGCGTCTTCGGGGAGATCGTTCACGACTCCTTCTCGATCACCTCGTTCTTCACGGGGCTCCTCGCCGCGCTCCCGACCGGGCTCATCCTCCTCTTCGCGGCGAGCGGCCCCCGCACGAAGGGGGACGCGGTCGCGGTCCTCGTCGTCTGGACGGCGACCGTCCTCATCTTCGTCTCGCGCTTCGCGCAGGTCGGCGTCGCCGGGGAAACCGAAGGGGGGCTCTTCTCGAGCGCCGCGGGGCCCTGGGGCGACACGCTTCAGGCGGCGGCGAGGCTCCTCGCCCTCTGGGCCGTGTGGACCCTCCCGTTCGTCGCGTGGGCGCTCCTGAAAGGGGGCGAGCCGGGGGCCGGTGTCGCGAGTCTCGGCCTCGTCCCGTACGGCCTTCCGCGCCTCCCGCTCCTCCTGTCGCTCTGGTCGGGCCTCGGCGTCGTCCTCTCCTTCGCGTTCGTCGCCGCGGCGGCGGCCGCTCCCGGCTTCGGTGCGCTCTTCTCGCCGGCGCTCTGGCGAACCCTCTTCGGGGGGCGCCCGGGAGAGCTGTTCCTCGCGATCGCGGGCGTCTTCGGCCCGCCCCTGACGGTCCTCCTCGTCGTCCTGCCCGTCTTCGGCGCCGTCGCGCCGCGGCAGCCGAAGCTCGCCTTCACCGCCTTCGTGCCGCTGCTGCTCTACGCCGTCGGCATGGTGCTGACGCTCCAGGGGAAGCTCTGCGGCGCCTTCGCCGCCGCGAGCCTCGCGGAGGACGACCTCGAGCCGATCCCGGACGAAGCCGCTCCGGAGGCCGTAGCGCCCTCGGTCGCGCCGGGCGCGCCGGAGCAGGCCGCGCCCGCAGCGGGGGACCCGGAGGCGCTTCACGCGATCTGGCAGGCGCGCCTCGCGGCGGGAGACCTTCCCGGCGCGCTCGAGGCCGCGCGAGCGGCGATCCCGGCCGGCCTGGCGAAGGGCTCGCCGAAGGCGGCCGCGGAGATCTACCGGCAGCACCTCGACCGCCTCGACGCGCTCAGCCTCGACAGGCCGGCGCTCTCCCTGCTCGCCGACCAGCTCCTGCGCGACGGGGACGTCGCGGCTGCGGCGTGGACCTTCTCCCAGGCGCTCGACGCGGAGCCGGGCGACGCGAAGGCGTTCAAGGGGCTGCTCCGAGTGGCCGAGCACCACCTGGAGAAGGCGAAGGCGCCGCTCGAGGCGATCCGCGTCTACCGGTACCTGCTCGAGCGGGCTCCCGGCTCGCCCCTGGCCGAGCACGCCCGCGACCTCCTTGCCGACGCCGAGCGAAAGGCCGCGCGGGAGCCGGGGCCCCCGGGCCGTTCATAATCGGGGGGCGTGAGAGGAGGCTCTGGGGCGGTCGCGGCAGTCGGGGTCTCGAGGGCCTTTCGGTCGTGACTCTCGACGTCCGCACGCTCCTCGCGCTCTTCGCCCTGACGCAGGCGCTCCAGGTCGTCGTTCTCTCGGTCCAGTACGCGCTCTTCCGGAGCTACCGCGGCACGGGCGCGTTCCTCCTCTGGAGCGCCGCCGTCGGAGTCGGGGCGGCGGCTTTCCTGTTCCGGGACCACCCGACGATCGGCCGGGCGGCCATCTTCGCGCAGAACGGGCTGGTCGTCTTCGGGACGCTGTGCCTCTGGGCCGGCTTCTGCCGCTTCCACGGCCGAGTCGAGGACCGGCGCCTCTTCGCGGCCGTCTTCGCCCCGTACCTCGCCGCGCACGCCTTCTTCCTCTGGGTCGTCCCGAACATCGACCTGCGGGCCATCGCCCTTTGCGCGGCGCTCGTAGCCACGGCGCTCCTCTCGGCGAGGGAGCTCTGGCGCGAGCGCGCGGGGGAGAGCCGCCCCGTCGCGCTCGTCCTCGTGGCCGGCCTCCTGGCGCACGCGGCGTTCTTCACGTTCCGCGGCGCGCTCCTCCTCGCCGGGGCCCGCGTCGACGACGTGTGGGGGGGCGCCGCCTTCAACGTCGCGCCGTACGTCGACGGGTTCCTTCTGACGAACCTCGTGACGTTCGGCATCGTCATCCTCGTGAATCGGCGCGTGAACGCCGAGGTCCGGGAGGCGCGCGACCACTTCCGCCGGCTCCTCGACACGATCCCCGACGCGGTGCTCATCACGCGCGTGGCGGACGGGATCTGCCGCGACGCGAACGCGGGCTTCGAGACGCTCACGGGCTTTCGCCGGGAGGAGGTCGTCGGCGGCTCCTCGACGGACCTGGGGATCTGGACCGACCCGCGCGCCCGCGACCGGATCCTGGAGCGGGTCCGGGCGTCGGAGCCGGTCCGGGACCTCGAGCTCGAAGGAAGACGCCGCGACGGGACACCGTTCGTCGGAAACGTCTCGTCGCGGCTGGTCGACGTCCGGGGCGAGCCTCACATCCTCTCGGTCGTGCACGACGTGACGGAACGGAACGCAGCCCGCGAGGCCCTCGAGCGGAGCGCGCGGGAGATCCAGGAGCTGAACGCCGGGCTGGAGCGGCGCGTGGCCGAGCGGACGGCCGAGCTGACCGACAAGAACCAGGAGCTCGAGGCGTTCGTCCATTCCATCGCGCACGATCTCCGCGCCCCGCTCCGGGCGATCGACGGTTTCTCGGGGATCCTCGAGGAGGAGCACGCGGCCGGCCTCGGGGACGAGGGGCGGCGGCTCCTCGCGCGAGTGCGAGGCGGAGCCCGGCGGATGGACCGGCTCCTCAGGGACCTGGTCGAGTACGCGCGGGCGGGTTCCGCCGGCCTTCGGCACGAGCGGGTCGACCTCGGCGAGCTCGCGCGGAGCGCGTTCGAGGACGTCGTCCCGGCCGACTCTCGCGGGAGGTTCCGATTCGAGGTCGGCGAGCTGCCGGTCGTCCGCGGGGACGCGGCGCTGCTTCGCGTCGTGCTCCGGAACCTCCTCGCGAACGCGGTGAAAGCGACGGCCGCTCGGCCCGGAACATGCGTCGAGGTCCGCGGGCGAATCGAGGCGGCGCAGGTCGTCTGCGAGGTCGTCGACGACGGCGTGGGCTTCGACCCGGCCCACGCCGGGCGGCTCTTCCGGGTCTTCGAGCGCTTGCACGCCGGCGAGGGCGACGCCGGCACCGGGATCGGCCTCGCGATCGTCCGGCGAATCGTCGAGAGGCATGGCGGAAGCGTGCGCGCGGAGGGACGCCCGGGCCAGGGGGCGACCTTCACGTTCTCTCTTCCGGCCTGGAGGGAAGCCGATGCCTGACGCCGTTCGGATACTCCTCGTCGAGGACGACGACGACGACGCGGAGCTGGCGCTCCGCGCCCTGGCGCGGAGCGAGGTCGGGCCGAGGGTCGTCCGTGCCCGGGACGGGGAGGAGGCCCTCGACCTCCTCCTCGGGCGCGGGCCGTTCGCCGGGGGAGATGCCCCGCGGCCCGACCTCGTCTTGCTCGACCTGAAGCTCCCGAAGGTCGACGGGATCGAGGTCCTGAGGCGCTTTCGGGCCGACGGTCGAAGCCGGGACGTGCCGGTCGTCGTCCTGACCTCGTCGATGCTCCCGGCGGACGTCCGCGCGTGCTACGAGGCGGGAGCGAACGGCTTCGTCGTCAAGCAGGTGGAGTTCGCCGAGCACGCGCGGAACCTCCGGCAGCTCGCCGACTACTGGCTCCGGATCAACGTCCGCCCCTGAGGAAGCGTCCGCCCGCGCGCCGACGCCGAAAAAGGAAAGGGGGCGGCCCGTGGGCCGCCCCCTTCGTCCTATGCCGGATGTCCGGCCGTCAGACCTTGTAGCCCTGCAGGATGCGGATGTAGTTCGCGCGCTCGAACATCGAGGCGTCGGGGCAGCGGAGGAGGTTCATCGAGCCGCGCATCTGCTCGAGGGAGTCGTACTCGTGCTCCTCGAGCCACTGGGTCAGCCCCTCGCGGATCCGCCGGAGGACGTCGGGCCCCTGCTGGAGGATCGCCGAGACGACCTGGACGGCGTGCGCGCCGGTCATGACCGCCTTGACCGCGTCGAGGTGGGTGTGGACGCCGCCCGAGACCGCGAGCGAGGCGCGGACGCGCCCGGAGACGACGGCGAGCCAGCGGAGCCGCAGGTTGAGCTCGGAGGAGTCGGAGAGCTTCAGCGTCGGCTCCACCTCGAGGCTCTCGACGTCGATGTCGGGCTGGTAGAACCGGTTGAAGAGGACGAGACCGTCGGCGCCCGCTTCGTCGAGGCGCCTCGCCATGCTCGCCATCGAGGAGAAGAACGGCGAGAGCTTGATCGAGACCGGGATCGTGACGGCCTGCTTGACCGCCTTGAGGATGTCGATCGTCCGCTGCTCGACCTCCTCACCCCCCTCGTCGGCGTTCGTGGCGAGGTAGTAGACGTTCAGCTCGAGGGCGTTCGCCCCGGCGTCCTGCATCAGCTTCGCGTAGCGGATCCAGCCGCCCGAGGTGAAGCCGTTGAGCGAGGCGATGACGGGCAGGTCGACGGACTGCTTGATCCGCACGAGCTGCTCGAGGTACTGGTCCGGCCCGAGGTTGAACTCGTCGGGCCGGGGGAGGTACGTCATCGCCTCGGCGAACGAGTCGGCGTGGACGTCGATGTGATGGTAGGTCGCGAGCTCTTCCCTCATGAGCTGCTCCTCGAAGAGGGAGTGCATGACGATCGCCGCGGCTCCGGCGTCCTCCATCCGCTTGACGAGGTCGATCTTGTCGACCATCGGCGAGGCGCCCGGCATGACCGGGTGGGGGAGCTTGAGCCCGAGGTAGGTGGTGGAGAGGTCCATGTCTGTCGCTCCTCGTCCTCAGTTGGCCTTCGGAGTGGTCTGAGCGGCGGCGACCGCGGTGACGGGGTCGGCTCCGCGGGCGAGGTTCTCGTAGATCGCCCAGCGCGAGGCGACCTGCTCCCGCGCGAGCCCGAGGAGCGCTCTGGCCCGCTCGGGATTCGTCTTGTCGAGCATCCGGAAGCGGGTCTCGTTGGCCATGAACGTCCCGACGTCGACCTTCGGCGCGGAGCTGTCCAGGACGAGCCCCGGCTGCCCTTCGGCCACGCGGCGCGGGTCCCACCGGAAGATCGGCCAGTAGGCCGAGTCGACCGCGAGCTTCTGCTGCTCGAGGCCGAGCGACATGTCGTACCCGTGCGCGATGCAGTGGCTGTAGGCGAGGATGAGCGACGGCCCGTCGTAGCTCTCGGCCTCCGTGAAGGCCTTCACCGTCTGCGCGTCCTTCGCCCCGAACGCGATCCGCGCGACGTAGACGTTGCCGTAGGCGATGGCCATCAGGGCGAGGTCCTTCTTGCCGGCCGACTTGCCGGCCATGGCGAACTTCGCCACGGCGCCGATCGGGGTGGACTTGGAGGCCTGGCCTCCGGTGTTGGAGTAGACCTCGGTGTCGAGGACGAGGACGTTCACGTTCCGGCCCATGGCGAGGACGTGGTCGAGGCCGCCGTAGCCGATGTCGTAGGCCCAGCCGTCGCCCCCGATGATCCAGAGGCTCTTCTTCACGAGGTAGTCGGCGATGTCGAGGAGGCGGCGGGCCGGGAGGCCCTTCTCGCCGGCGAGCTTCGCCTTGAGGGCGGCGACGCGCTCGCGCTGGTGCGCGATCCCCTGCTCGGTCCCCTGGTCGGCCGTCAGGAGGCCGGAGACGAGCTCGTCTCCGAGCCGGCCGCCCAGCTCCTTCACGAGCTCGGAGGCGTGCTCGGCCTGCTTGTCGAGGGCGAGGCGCATGCCGAAGCCGAACTCGGCGTTGTCCTCGAACAGGGAGTTCGCCCAGGCCGGGCCGCGGCCGTCTCGGTTCACGGTATACGGGGTCGTCGGGAGGTTCCCGCCGTAGATCGAGGAGCATCCGGTGGCGTTCGCGATCACCATCCGGTCGCCGAAGAGCTGCGTCGCGAGCTTGATGTAGGGGGTCTCGCCGCACCCGGCGCAGGCACCCGAGAACTCGAAGAGGGGCTGCATGAACTGCGAGTTCTTGACGTCGGCCTTCAGCTTGGTCCGGTCGGGCTCGGGGAGGTCGAGGAAGAACTTGAAGTTCTCCCGCTCGGCCTCGCGCAGCGGCGCCTGCGGGACCATGTCGAGGGACTTGTGCCGCGGGTTCGCCTTGTCCTTGGCGGGGCAGACGACCGCGCAGAGGTTGCAGCCCGTGCAGTCCTCCGGGGCGACCTGGATCGTGTACTTCATCCCCTTGAACTCGGGGGCGCGGTAGTCGACCGACTTGTAGGTGGCGGGCGCGTCGGCGAGGAGCGCGGGGTCGTAGACCTTGGCGCGGATCGCCGCGTGCGGGCAGACCATCGCGCACTTGTTGCACTGGATGCAGAGCTTCTCGTCCCAGGTCGGGATCTCGATGGCGATGTTCCGCTTCTCCCAGCGCGCCGTCGCCGTCGCGAACGTCCCGTCGACCGGGAAGGCCGAGACCGGGAGGAGGTCGCCCTTGTTCGCGAGCATGATCGCCGTGATCTTCTGGACGAAGTCGGGAGCCTCGACGGGGACGATCGGAGGCATCGTCAGCTTCGACGTCGCCGCGGCCGGGACCTTCACCTCGAAGAGGTTCGCGAGCGTCTGGTCGACGGCTTCGAAGTTCATCCGGACGAGGTCGGCGCCCTTCTTGCCGTACGTCTTCTCGATCGACTTCTTGATCTGGGCGATCGCCTCCTCGCGGGGCAGGACGCCCGAGATCGCGAAGAAGCAGGTCTGCATGATCGTGTTGATCCGGCGGCCCATGCCGGTCTTCGCGCCGACCTCGTAGCCGTCGATGACGTAGAAGCGGATCTTCTTGGCGAGGATCGCCTCCTGGACCTCGACGGGGATCTTGTCCCACACCTCGTCGGGGCCGTACGGGGAGTTCAGGAGGAAGACGGCGCCCGGCGCGGCGTACTCGAGGACGTCGTACTTCTCGAGGAAGCCGAACTGGTGGCAGGCCACGAAGCTCGCGGTCTTGACCAGGTAGGAGGAGCGGATCGGCTTCGGCCCGAAACGCAGGTGCGAGATCGTGATCCCTCCCGACTTCTTCGAGTCGTAGACGAAGTAGCCCTGCGCGTAGTTGTCCGTCTCCTCGCCGATGATCTTGATCGAGTTCTTGTTCGCGCCGACGGTGCCGTCGGCCCCCAGGCCGAAGAAGACGCCGCGGGTCACGCCGGCGGGCTCGGTGTCGAAGTCGGGGTCCCACTTGAGCGAGAGGTGGGTCACGTCGTCGACGATGCCGACGGTGAAGCCGCGCTTCGGCTTCTCCTTCGCCAGCTCGTCGAAGACTCCCTTGACCATCGCCGGGGTGAACTCCTTCGAGGCGAGCCCGTAGCGCCCGCCGACGACCTTCGGCTCGGCGGCGAACGGTGACGTGCCATCCTCGCGCGCGTTGCGCAGGACCGTGACGACGTCCTGGAAGAGCGGCTCGCCGACCGAGCCGGGCTCCTTGGTCCGGTCGAGGACGGCGATCGCCTTCACCGTCTTCGGCAGGGCCCCGATGAAGGCCGAAGCGTCGAAGGGGCGGTAGAGGCGGACCTTCAGGACGCCGACCTTCTCGCCCTTCGCGAGGAGGTGCTCGACCGTCTCGTGCGTCACGTCGGCGCCCGAGCCCATGATCACGACGACCCGCTCGGCTTCCGGGTGGCCCACGTAGTCGAAGAGATGGTAGGCGCGGCCGGTCAGCTTCGCGAAGGCGTCCATCGCCTCCTGCACCTTGCCGGCGCAGGCGTCGTAGAACGGGTTGCACGCCTCGCGGGCCTGGAAGAAGCAGTCGGGGTTCTGGGCCGAGCCGCGCAGGACGGGCGCGTCGGGCGTGAGCGCCCGCTTCCTCTGGGCCGAGACGAGGTCCTCGCTCACCATGGCGAGGAGGTCGTCGTCGCCGAGAAGCTCGATCTTGGAGACCTCGCTCGACGTGCGGAAGCCGTCGAAGAAGTGGATGAACGGGAGCTTCGCCATCAGCGTCGCCCGGTGTGCGACGGCGGCGAGGTCGTGCGCCTCCTGGGGGTTGCTCGACGCGAGCATCGCGAAGCCGGTCTGCCGGCAGGCCATGACGTCGGAGTGGTCGCCGAAGATCGACAGCGCGTGAGTCGCCACGCAGCGCGCCGAGACGTGCATGACGAACGGCGTCAGCTCGCCGGCGATCTTGTACATGTTCGGGATCATCAGGAGGAGCCCCTGCGACGCCGTGAACGTCGTCGTCAGCGCCCCCGCCTGCAGCGCCCCATGGACCGCGCCCGACGCGCCGCCCTCGGACTGCAGCTCCGACACCAGGGGGACGGTCCCCCACACGTTCTTCCGGCCCTGGGCGGACCATTCGTCGGAGAACTCGCCCATCGTGGATGACGGGGTGATCGGATAGATCGCGATCACCTCGCTGACCCTGTGAGCGACCGAGGCGACTGCCTCGTTCCCGTCCAGGGTGACCATCGGTCTCGTCGTCATGAAGACATCCTCCTGTGGGATCGCGCGCGGGCAGCGAAGGGCCCGCCGCGGCCCGTGCATCATCTCTCTCGCGCGCGTTCCTTGGAATCGGGTAAAGGCACCGGAATGGTCCTGTGACGGTATCTCGACTGATGTGTTTTCATCAGGCGTTGCAGGAGAGAATCGCGCGATGCCCGTTCACCGGCTCATGCGGCGGGGAGACCTCCTCCTGGCGGCGGCGCTCTTCGTGTCGCTGGTGGCCCTGTCGTGGCTGCGCTGGGCCTCGTTCCAGGGAGACCTGAGCCGCGAGTGGACCGTCCCGATGCGCCTGGCGTCGGGGGAGCGCCTCTGGTCGGAAGTGGGCTACTACTACGGGCCGCTCGCGCCGCACGCGGTGGCGGCGGCGTTCCGGCTCTTCGGGGCGACGGTGTCGACGTACGTCGGCTTCGCCCTGCTCGCGGCGGCGGCGACGCTCGCCGCGCTCCTCGCCGCCGGACGCCGGATCCTCCCGCCGGCCGCGAGCGCGGGGGCCGCGGCGGTGGCGGTCGGCGTCCTCGCGTTCGCCCCTGAGAACGGGGCGTTCGCGGCTCCTTACGCGATGGCCGCGCTCCTCGCGGTGGGTCTCACGTGGGGCGCGTTCCTCTCGGCCGTCGCGGGGCGAGCGTCCCTGGCCGGGGTCCTGGGCGCGCTCGCTCTCCTCGCCAAGCCCGAGACTCTTCCTGCTCTCCTCGGCGTCGCGCTCGCGGCCGGGACGTGGCGGAGCGCCGCACGGGTCGTGGGAGCGGCCGGCGTCCTCTCGGCCACCGGCTACGCCGTCGCGATGGCCGGGATCCCGATCGGCGATCTCGTCTCGTACGGCCCTCTCCGCCACTTCGTCATGCCGCCGGAGTTCCGCGAGCTCTACCTTCGGGTCTCCGGCCTCCATCCCTCCCTGCTTCCCCGCGGCGTCGGCGGGCTGCTGGCCGGCGCCGCGCTCCTCGGCGGGTGGGCCATCTGCGCGGGAGCCGTCGCGGCGCGGCGGACGAGCCGGGCGGCGCTCGGCGGAGCGCTCGCGCTCTGCGGCTTCGCGGTCGGCGTCCTCGTGCTGAGGGAGCCGGTCGTCACGACCGGCATCCGCTCTCTCCCGCTCCTCGCCGCGCTCGCGGCGCTCGTCTCCGCGGTCGACCTTCGCCGCGGCGAGAGGGAGGCGCGACTCCCGCTCGCGGCGGCGCTCGTCGGCCTCGCGTTCGCGTGGAGGACGGCGCTCTGGACCGTGCCGCTCTATCCCTACGCCCCCCTCGGGGCCGTCTCCACGCTCCCCGCGGTGGCGTGGCTCCTCGCGTGCCGCATCCCGGCGGCGGCGCCCACGGAAACGCGCCTGCGCGGAGCGCTCCTCGCGGTCCTCCCGCTCTTCCTCGCGCCGCTCCTGTTCCTCCCGCGTCTCGTCGAGTTCTACCGCGGGCCGCGGACCGAGGTGGCCGGGCCGGCAGGGAACTGGCTTCCGCCGGGCGACGAGGGGGCGCTCTTCTCCCGGCTCGCGGCCCACCTCCGGAGCGTCGGAGTGAAGGACCGCGACCTCGTCGTCCTCCCCGAGGCGGGGGCGCTCTCGTTCCTGCTCGGCGTGCGGAGCCCGCTCCGGTTCGAGCACGTGCTGCCCGGCTGCGTGGACGACCGGGTCGACGGGGACCTGGCCGAAGGGCTGGACCGCGCGCGGCCGGCGCGCGTCGTCGTCGTCTCGCGGCCCACGCCGGAGCTCGGGCGTTCCATCTTCGGCCGGGACTACGGGACGGAGATCGCCGCCCGCCTCGGGCGCGACTACGCCGTCGAGGCGACGTTCGGCGAGGGGAGCGCCGCGGCAGTCGTCCTTCGACGGCGCTGATCGCGCCGTCGGGTGGGGAGGCCCCGTGGGGCCCGAGCGGCTCCCGTCACTTACGATCGGGGACCATGAAGCCGCTCCTCGCCGTCGCGGTCGCCGCACTCCTCGCGCTCGTCTCCGCCCTTCCGGCGGCCGCCGTGCCGCCGTTTCCCGAGGAGTGGCTCCGGGCGGTCCCCGACGCGCGCGGTCCGCTCGAGAAGGCCGACCCCCGGCTGCTCTCACCCGCCGCGGCCGGCGAGGAAGACCTGGAGGTGCTCGCGACGCTTCGTCTCCCGAACGAGGTCCTGGCCCTCGGGCCGGGCTCGCCCCGGGGCGGCACGAGAAAGGCGCTCCAGGTCCGCCTCTCGGAAGAGCTCGAGGCCGACTACGCGCCGTTCGGCGTGCGGGTCGAGCGGACCTTCGCGTTCGTCCCCGTGCTCCTTCTCCGCGCGCCGCGGGCGGCCGCGGCGGCCCTCGCCGGGGACCCGCGCATCGAGAGGGTCCGCCCGAACGGACGCGTCCGCGCCCTCGACGCCGAAGGGGACGGTCTCATGCGGGTGCCCGAGCTCCGGGCGGCGGGCGTCGACGGGACGGGGATCACGGTCGCGGTCCTCGACAGCGGGGTCGACTACACCCACCCCGAGCTGCCGCTCGGGACCAAGGTCGTCAACCTCTACGACGCGATCGACCACGACGGCGACGCGCGCGACGGCTACGGCCACGGGACGCCCGTGGCGGGGATCATCGCGGGCCTGACGACGGGAGTCGCGCGCGGCGCGAAGGTCGCCGCTGTGCGGGTCCTCGACACGCTTGGCGAGGGGTCGGACGCCCAGGTCCTCGAGGGGATCGACGCCGTTCTCGCGAGCATCGCCGAAGGGAATCCCCACGCCATCCGCGTCTTGAACCTCTCCCTCGGCGGCTACTTCGACGGCGCGGCGCCGCCCGAGCCGGGCCGCTGCGACCTCCTCGCCCCCGACTACAAGGCGGCCTTCGACCTCCTCGCGCAGGCGGGGATCCTCGTCGTCGCCGCGAGCGGGAACGGCGGCTGCACGAGCGGGATCGTCCTCCCCGCCTGCGTGAGCAACGCGCTCGCGGTCGGCGCCGTCTACGACGCGAACGTGAGCCCGCAGGCGTTCGGCCGGGGCCACTGCCTGCCCGCCGGGTGCAGCGACTCCGCCCCGGCGGCCGACGCGATCGCCTGCTACTCCGACTCGGGCGACCGCCTCGACGTCCTCGCCCCCGCGCACTGCGCGACGGCGCCGCGGAACGGCGGCGGGAGCTACTCCTGTTTCGGAGGGACCTCGGCGGCGGCCCCCTACGCCGCCGGCGTCGCCGCGCTCCTTTTCGGCGCCGAGCCGGACCGCCGGCCGACCGAGGTGAAGGCCGCGCTGCGCGAGACCGGGAAGGCGATCCTCGACTCGCGCAACGGCGTCACCCGGAACCGGATCGACGCGCCGGCGGCGCTCGCCGCGCTCCGGTCGGCCCCTGCAGGGACGGCGCGGGCCGAGCTCCTCGTCCCCGTCGTCCTCGACGTCGTGGGTGTCGGCGAGGCTCGCTTCCTCTCGGAGCTGACCCTCACGAACCGCGGGACGACGGCAGCGCGCCTCGAAGCGACCTACACCCCGGCCACGGGGATGTTCCCGGGAGCCGCGGGGGGCGGCACCGTCGCCGAAACCCTCGCGCCGGGCGAGCAGCGCGTGATCCCCGACGCGATCGCGTGGCTCCGTACGGCGAAGGGGCTCCCCATTCCCGAGGGCCCGGGGCAGGCCGGATCGCTTCGCCTCGTCTTCACGGGCCTTTCGCCCGCGGCCGAGGTCGTCTCCGCCCGGGTGCGGACGACGGCCGCGG